>CAMBLP010000041.1 GCA_945868195.1 Bordetella parapertussis | reverse complement strand
TGTTGTTTTTGAAGGGTTTCGCTCCAATATGTGCGAGGGTAGGGTTGGTTGAGTAACTGAATCGCGACATCCGGTGCGGCCTGCAGCGCCGAATCTAAAACGGCTTGTGCCAATACGGGCGGAGGTGGCTTGCGATAAATATCCTGGCTAAAGGTACGCATGTATTGCTCGCGCTTAATCGGATCATTCATGGTTTGAGCAAAATTAGAGCGACGTCCCGCCGGAGGTTTTCCTTCTCCCACAGAGTTATCGATCAAAATCAGTCCGCGTATCCCCTTTGGTTTGTAGTTTGCAACGTAATCGAGAGATTCCAACACACCTAGGGACCAACCCGCGAGGATAAAGTCGCGCACTTGAGTGGCCTTTAAAAACTCATCAATATCCTGAATCCGACGCTTGGGCGCGTGTGAAAGAGTCGTCACCTCAGAGAGTCCCTGAGACCTTGGGTCAAGCGCCAATACGCGATATGACTTGGCAAGGCTTGCGAATTGTTTTTCAAAGACGGCGGCGGGCATCAGCCAGCCTGGAATCAGCACAAGCGTTTTATTACCTCGACCGGCTTCGATATAGTGCAGTCGTACGCCGTCGGAAGTAGTGAACATATGATGTTGCACAGGTGCTGCAAAACCGAGTACAGGGCAAAGGGTGGGCCAAAGTGCCATAGACAGCATCCGAAAGAGTCGTCTCAAGCGATTCATGGGTAAACTCCAGCATCTAAGTCTGAAAATCAAACACTCGCTGACATTATGATGGAAATTACAGGTAACACACGACTCTATGGCATCGTGGCTGATCCTGTCTCGCAGGTTAAGACTCCGCAGACCATGAGAAAGGTCTTTGAAAAGAGAGGCACAGACGGAGTCTTAGTGCCGATGCATGTCGCGCCAGAGGGTTTGCCAGCATTCGTCGAGGCTTTGCGCGGGGTGTTGAATTTTGGCGGCATGATTGCGACAGTGCCACACAAGACCGCGATGGTAGACCTGTGCGATGACATCACGCCTGCAGCGCGTCTGGTCGGGGCGGTCAATATTGTGCGCCGTAATGCGGACGGCAGCCTGTCTGGCGATATCCTAGATGGACGCGGGTTTGTGGGCGGTTTGCGCCAGCACGGTATCGAACCAGGCGGCATGCGGGTATTTTTGAGTGGTGCGGGTGGAGCGGCCAAAGCGATTGCCTTTGCGCTAGCGGAGGCGGGGGTTGCATGTGTAGACCTCTACAACCGAACACAAACTAAAGCGCAAGACATCGTCGCGCGGTTGCAAGCTGTTTATCCAGAGGTGCCGATGTCAGTGGTCGGTGCGAGTCCTGCTGGTTACGATTTGGTGATCAATGCCACCTCGCTGGGCATGAAATCTGGCGACCCACTGCCCATGGATGTGAGCGGTTTGAACGCGCGACAAATTGTTGCGGAAATTATTATGACGCCTGCCTTAACACCCTTGCTGCTTGTTGCCCAAGAGAAAGGGTGCCAAATACAATATGGATTGCCAATGCTGGAGTGTCAGATCGAATTGATGGCGGACTTTATGGGAGTCGCAAAGTAATGGAACAGTTCGACTATGTGATTGTGGGCGGCGGAACGGCAGCCTGCGTGCTGGCCAATCGCTTAACCGCTCATGGGCGCTATACCGTGTTGATGTTAGAGGCCGGAGGCGAACCCAAGAGTATGTGGATCAAGATCCCTGCGGGCTTTACCAAGCTGCTCAACGATCCGATTTACAACTGGCGTTTTGAAACCGAGCCTGAGGAAAATACCTTGGGACGAAAAATTGCGATTCCTCGTGGCAAGGGACTTGGCGGCTCGAGTTTGATTAATGGCATGATTTACGTGCACGGGCAACCCGAGGACTACGACCACTGGGCCAAACTTGGGGCAACGGGATGGTCTGCGCAGGACGTCGCGCCTTATTTCAAAAAGATGGAAACCTATTTGCCGGGTGATGACGCACGCGGCAAGCAAGGGCCTATGCATATTCATCAAGTGAGCGAGCGTTATCCGCTTGCGCATGCCTTGTTGCAGGCAGCTGCACAAGACGGACAACCCTTGACGCAGGACTACAACGGTCAAACCCAAGAAGGTTTTGGTTACTACCAAGTCGCGCAAAAAGACGGACAGCGCTGGAGTGTGGTGGAGGGGTATCTCAATCCAGTCCGGCAGCGTAAAAATTTGACCGTGCGTACAGGTGCGATGGTGACCAAGGTTAATGTAGCCGAAGGCATGTGTACTGGCGTGACCTATCGGGATTCGGCCGGGACCCACACAGTCAACGCTACGCTTGAGGTTGTTCTCGCTGCTGGTGCGGTCCAAACACCCCAGTTGCTCGAGCTTTCGGGTATTGGTGATCCAGCGTTGTTGCACAGGCTAGGTATACCGCTTGTGCACGCCGCACCGCGTGTAGGTGAAAACTATATTGATCATTTTGCGACGCGGATGAATTGGCGCGTTAAAAATACACAAACATTGAATGAGCTTGCGCAGGGTTGGCGAGTCGGCGTGGCTGCCCTGCAGTACTTTACGCAACGCAAAGGCTTGATGACTTTGGGCACAGGCCTTGTGCACGGTTTCGCCAAAACAAAGCCACACATGGCGACGCCTGATGTGCAGTACTTCTTTATGCATGCAAGTTATGCCAATGCGGCGATCCGCAAGTTAGACAGCGCGCCGGGTATGACAATCGGAGTTGCGGGCTTGCGTCCGACTTCGCAAGGCAGTATCCATTGCAAATCAAACGACCTCGCCCAGGGGCCCGCAATCCGCCCTAATTTTTTAGCAACAGACGAAGATCGTCAAACCTTGATCGATGGCATGAAAATCGCACGACAGATCGTTGGAAAGCCGGCATTGGCAAACTATATTGATTTTGAAATGAGCCCTGGGCCGACCGTCCAAACAGACCAAGAGTGGTTGGATTTCGGACGTGCTAATGGTCAAACGATCTATCATCCAATTGGCACGTGTCGCATGGGTTCGGATAGCGAGGCCGTGGTGGATGTCAGGTTGCGCTTTAAAGGCTTGCGAGGATTACGTATTGTCGATGCCTCGGTGATGCCCGCAATGGTGTCGGGTAATACGCAATCGCCTGTGATGATGGTGGCCGAGCGTGGAGCGGACTTGATTCTTGAGGATGCCGCAAAGGCTTGAACCTGCGATTAAGGCAAGCTTGTGTAGTGCGCTGCTAGTGCAATAAATGCGTTCAAGCCTGGATCTTGGCCGGTTTCTTCAGCGATGATTTCGCTGACCGCGGGCGCCATGGTGGCTGCAAGTCGGGCATCAAGAAAGAGTAGACGCGAGCGCCTTGCCAAAACATCCTCGACGTTGCGTGCATATTCGTAGCGTACGGCAAACCTCACCATCGCAGCCGTGAGTCCGCCGCCGAGCGTTTGTTCTGCTCCAGGCAGCGCTTGTACAAAGCAAGCCTCATCGCCGTAGGCCGCCAGGCTAGGTGCTTCATGCATCGAGTGTTTGACGTCTTGCCCTGCTTGCGCACCCACCAGCACTAGGTTTTCGGTCGCGCAGGGCGCTTTCGCGGCAAGCAGCTTTGATTCAAAGCAGTGCTTGAGTACATCCTCTGCCATCGCACGGTAGGTGGTCCATTTGCCACCGGTTACCGTCACGAGCTGACTGGGGCTCATTAGTACAGTGTGCTCGCGACTGATTTTTTTTGTTTGACCTGAGGCATCGGTGGGTGGCTTGACCAGAGGACGAAGTCCGACCCAGATACTTTTGATATCTGCGCGAGTAGGTGGACGTCGCAAGTATTTTCCTGCTTCGCGCAAAATAAATTCCAGCTCCTCATGAAAGGGCTCCGGCTCTTGGCTGAGGTCATGCCGAGGCGTATCCGTTGTGCCGAGTATCACTTTGCCGAGCCAAGGGACAGCAAATAAGACGCGACCGTCGCTGGTATGCGGGACGATGAGAGCATGGTCACCCGGAAGGAACTCTTGATCAACGACAACATGCACACCTTGACTTGGCGCGACGATCGCCTGACTTGCTTCGTCATCAAGCTGTCGCACTTCGTCGACCCACACACCAGTCGCATTGACGACGCATGTGGCCTGAATGGTATAGGGCAAACCCGTTTCCATATCTTGAGCCAAAATGCCATTGACGCGATTGTCCGCATTATGCAGTAACTCAACGGCGCGACAGTAATTAAGGAGTGTGGCACCCTGTTGTGCGGCCGTGCGAGTGAGTGCCAACGCGAGGCGCGCATCATCAAATTGACCATCCCAATATTGAACCGACCCTTTCAGCTTTTTGCTGTTGAGATTGGGGAGAGCGGCTTGCGTGGCATCGACACCGTGAAAATGGGTGCGACCAAGGCTTCGACGTCCGGCCAGCAAGTCATAGAAAAGGAGACCTGCGCCATAAAAAGGCATTTCCCAGAAGCGATAGCAGGGCATCACAAAGGAGAGTGCCCGCGCGAGGTGTGGCGCATTATGCAAAAGTGTCGAGCGTTCGTGAAGCGCTTCGTACACAAGAGAGATATTGCCCTGTGCGAGATAGCGCACGCCACCGTGGACAAGTTTGGTCGAGCGAGAGGAGGTTCCCTTGGAAAAGTCGGCCGCCTCAATTAACACGACAGAAAAGCCACGCGAAGCGGCGTCCAAGGCCAGTCCGAGACCCGTCGCACCGCCTCCGATGATCGCAAGATCGTAAGGTGTCGCACGTTCGAGTCGAGACAGAATGTCTCTGCGCTCGGTCGTCTGTGGTGCAGCAAGCACGCGCTGGAACAAAGGGTTGGTTTGGGCCGTTGTCATGGTCCTCGTTTAGTCCTGTGACCAAGATTTGGCGCGTTCGACGGCTTGTTGCCAACGGGCGCGTTTGATGGTGCGTTCGGTGTCGGTCCATTGAGGTTCGAAGCGCTTATCCTCTTGCCAGAGTCCTGTAATTTGATCGGTGCTTGACCAAAGGCCGGCTGCCAAGCCGCCGAGGTAGGCGGCACCCAGCGCCGTCGTTTCCACAATTTTTGGACGGATCACGGGCACCCCAAGCATATTGGCTTGTATTTGCAAAAGTAGGTTGTTTTTGGACGCGCCGCCATCCACCCGCAACTCCGAGAGGCTGAGCCCGGCATCCTTTTGCATCGCATCAAACACATCGGCGACTTGGAGTGCGATCGCCTCGAGTGCTGCGCGGGCAATGTGCGCTTTCGTTGTGCCGCGTGTCATGCCAATCAACGTGCCGCGCGCGTGACCGTCCCAGTGTGGCGCACCTAGACCCGTGAAGGCGGGCACCAGATACGTATCACCGACGTCAGGGACGCTGAGCGCTAGCGCTTCGACTTCGGTGGCAGTTTGAATGATGTTTAGACCGTCGCGTAACCACTGTATGGTGGCGCCTCCCATAAAGACGGAGGCCTCAAGGCAGTATGTCGTCTGCCATCCGGTTGACTCAGGGGTGACGCGTTGCCAGCCGACGGTGGTTAATAAATGATGACGGCTCGCAACGGGCTCCGAGCCTGTGTTGAGCAGCATAAAACAACCTGTGCCATACGTGTTTTTCGCCATGCCGGCTTTAAAACACCCTTGACCAAAAGTCGCGGCCTGCTGATCCCCGATCATCGCAGTAATAGGAATAGCGTGCCCGAGAACAGAGGGACTTGACTGCGCCAGCTGGCCGGCGCTTGGTACGATCGTTGGTAAGACTGCGCGCGGAATGTTAAATAATGTCAGCAGTTCGTCGTCCCAGTCCAGCGTATGCAAGTTAAACAAAAGCGTTCGAGATGCGTTGCTGACATCAGTGATGTGCGAGGCGCCTGCCGTCAGATTCCAGACGAGCCAGCTGTCAACCGTGCCAAAGGCGAGTTCGCCCCGTTCGGCGCGCGCTCTGGCGCCGTCAATGTTGTCAAGTAGCCAGGCTAATTTTGTCCCAGAAAAATAAGCATCTAGGACTAGCCCCGTCTTGGCCTGAATCAGTTCTGTAAGACCTTGTTCACGCATCGTCGCGCACTGGTCTGCCGTACGTCGATCTTGCCAAACAATTGCCGGGCCTAAAGGCTGACCTGTTTTCCGGTCCCACAGAAGTGTTGTTTCGCGCTGGTTGGTGATCGCGATGGCAGCGATACTACTCGGGTTTGGACATCGATGGATGAGTGTTTTGGCAACCCCAAGTTGTGACACCCAGATATCGCGGCCGTCATGCTCCACCCAGCCTGGCTGTGGAAAGTGTTGCGTGTATTCTTGCTGTGCCGAGTCAGCAACAGAGCCGTTTGCATCAAAAAGAATCGCTCTCGAACTGGTGGTGCCTTGATCAAGTGCAAGAATGTATTGCATCATTTTCAGACTCTATACGTATTAAGAGTGAAACTTATGATCAAGCGGATCAGTCAGACCCAGCTCAGAAAATCCCTTGGTACGGAGCAAGCACGAATCACACTGTTTGCAAGGCGCACCCGCCGGACTCGGATCGTAACAACTCGTTGTTTCAGAAAAATCCACACCTAACTCCATGCCACGCCGAATGATGTCGGCTTTGGTCATTTTAATCAGTGGCGCGCGAATCTTGAGGCGCTGATGACCTTCGACACCGGCTTTAGTGGCAAGGTTGCCCAAGTGCTCAAAGGCCTCGATGTATTCGGGGCGACAGTCGGGATAGCCACTGTAGTCCATCGCATTGACGCCCACAAAAATATCCTGGGCCCCAAGTACCTCAGCCCATCCCAGGGCTAAGCTCAAAAAAATCGTATTGCGAGCGGGTACATAGGTGATAGGGATGCCCGTACTGATGTCGCCAACAGAATGTCCTTTGGGAACAGGAATGTCGGCGGTGAGAGCAGACCCACCAAAACTGCGTAGGTCTAAATCCAAAATAACGTGCTGTGAGACACCGCGGGCACGCGCAAAAGCCGTGGCTTTTTCAAGCTCGACCGAGTGACGCTGTCCGTAGCGAAAACTCAGGGCAAACACCTCGTAACCCTCGTTTTGCGCGATCGCAAGCACGGTGGTCGAGTCTAGACCACCGCTTAGCAAACACACCGCTCTTTTTGTCATCCTTTATCCCGATCTTACTTAGCGGTTGGCATGACAAACTCGGCACCTTTGCCGATGGTTTCAGGCCAGCGTTGCATGATGGACTTTTGCTTGGTGTAGAAACGTACACCTTCTTCGCCGTAGGCATGCATGTCACCAAACAAGCTCTTTTTCCAACCACCAAAACCATGCCAGGCCATCGGCACAGGAATCGGCACGTTGATGCCGACCATCCCGACCTGAATGCGACGACCAAACTCACGGGCAACGTTACCGTCACGGGTGTAGCAGGACACGCCATTGCCGAACTCATGGGCATTAATGAGGTCAACGGCTTGCGCGAAGTCTTTGACGCGAACGCAGCCCAGGACAGGCCCGAAAATCTCTTCTTTATAGATGCGCATTTCTGGTGTGACATGATCAAACAGTGAGCCGCCGGTGAAAAAGCCTTGCTCGTGACCGGGAACCTTGATGCCGCGACCGTCCACCACCAGTTTGGCGCCTTCTTTGACGCCGATGTCAATGTACCCCTCGATGCGTTCGAGGGCTTGACGCGTCACAATTGGACCCATTTCAGCATCGAGCTCCAGACCATTTTTGATTTTGAGTGTTTTCGCCCGCTCGGCAAGCAAAGGCACAATCTTGTCGGCGACATCGCCCACTAACACCGCGACGGAAATCGCCATACAGCGCTCGCCAGCAGAGCCGTAGGCCGCACCAATCAATCCGTCAACCGCTTGCTCGATGTCGGCATCAGGCATCACGACCATATGGTTTTTCGCGCCACCGAGGGCCTGTACGCGTTTGCCGAGGTCGGCGCCGCGCTGATAGATGTATTGAGCAATCGGCGTCGAACCGACAAAGCTGATGGCTTTGACATCAGGGTGCTCAAGTAAACCGTCGACCGCGACTTTGTCGCCCTGAACAACGTTAAACACGCCATCAGGCAGGCCTGCTTTTTTAAATAACTCAGCCATGAAAATCGAAGCCGAGGGATCGCGTTCGCTAGGTTTGAGCACAAAACAGTTGCCAGCCGCAATCGCGACGGGGAACATCCAGCAAGGCACCATGCAGGGAAAGTTAAACGGCGTAATGCCGGCAACAACGCCGAGCGGCTGGCGCAAGGTCCAGTTGTCGATGCCGGTCGAGACCTGGTCCGTGAAGTCGCCTTTGAGCAATTGGGGCATGCCGCAAGCGAACTCGACAATATCGATGCCGCGCATGACCTCACCCTGGGCATCGGTAAAGACTTTGCCGTGCTCTTGCGTGATGATGGAGGCGAGCTCGTCTTTGTGGGTGTTGAGCAAGGCCAGAAAGTTGTTCATGATGCGCGCACGGCGAATCGGGGGTGTATCCGACCACTCGGGAAAAGCGGCTTTTGCACTCGCAACTGCCGCATGAACAGTCTCTAGGCTTGCAAGCTCAACCTTGCGGGTCGCTTGGCCTGTCGCGGGATTAAAGACATCCTGACTCCGGGCGCCGGGGTGAGTGACGGCTTTGCCGTGGATCCACTGGGCGACGATAGCGGGGATGGCGGGCATTGGAGGCTGCTTGGACATGCATGTTCCTTTAGCGTGAGCGATGAATCAATCCTCCATTGTAAGATGGCTAGGCAAGGTCTGAGGTTGATATTGGTTGCTTTTCTTGATCTTGGTTAAACTTTCACTTTTCCTAGGAGTATTACCCCCATTATGAGTCAGCCCCTGTCAGGTAAAGTTGCTTTGGTCACTGGAGCCGCGCGCGGCATTGGTCGTGCGTGTGCCCTGAAATTGGCCTCCGCCGGTTGTGACGTTGTCGCCAACTACTACAACAGCTCTGACGAAGCGGAGGCTGTATGCGCCGAGGTCCGTGCGATGGGTCGGCGCGCGATCGCTGTTCAGGCGAGCGTGGGTGTCCCTGATAGCGTGACAGAGATGTTCGAGATCATCACAAAAGAGTTCGGCCACCTCGATATCGTCATCAGCAATGCGGCCTCGGGGGTACTCAAACCGGCGATGGATATGACGCTCAAGCATTTCCGCTGGTGTCTCGAGACCAATGCTTTCGCGGTCAATTTGCTCGCGCAGCATGCTGCCCCCTTGATGAAAAATGGTGGTCGTATTGTGGCCATGTCCAGCCTGGGTGCTCAGCGGGCGATGCCCCATTATGGATTTATTGGTGCTTCCAAGGCCGCTCTCGAGTCGCTCGTGCGGTCGCTGGCCCAGGAGCTCGGACCACGCGGGATTCGTGTTAATACCGTTTCCGCCGGTGTGGTTGATACCGATGCGTTGAGCCACTTCCCCAACCGAGATCAGGTTTTGGCTGAATTCGCTGCGCGTACTCCAGTCGGCCCAAGCCTCTTGCCCGCGAACGTGGCGGATGCGGTGTACTTGCTCTGTTTGCCAGAGGCTGCATGGGTCAACGGTCACACCTTGGTCGTAGACGGCGGTTTCGCCATTTCGGGTTAAAAATCATGACGTTTAAATCTGGTTTAGCTGGCAAAGTTGCCATTGTGACAGGCGGCTCTCGCGGGATTGGTCGTGCGATTGTTGAAACGCTCGCAGGCGAGGGCGTCAATGTGACCTTTTTTTACAAAGGCAATCAAACCGCTGCTGACGAGGTGGTTGCGGCTGTGACCGCCGCGGGCGGGCAGGCGACGGCCATGCAAGTCGATGTGAGTGATGCGGCGGCCTGTGCGGCGGCGGTTGAGTCCATCGGCGACCGGTGCGAGCGCATTGATATTCTTATCAATAACGCGGGAATTGTGCGCGATAACTTGATGGCTGCGATGGAGGATGACGAGATTTCGTCGGTCCTAAACACCAACGTCGGCGGCGTGTTTAATGTGGCGCGTCCAGTCATTCCTTACATGATGTCTCAGCGTGCGGGACGGATTGTCAACCTTTCCTCCGTTGCAGGAGCCAAGGCAGGTCGCGGTCAAGCGAATTACGCCGCGAGCAAGGGCGCCGTGGATGCGCTGACCCGAGCCATGGCTGTCGAACTGGCGCCTCGCAAGATTTTGGTCAATGCTGTCGCCCCAGGCGTGATTGAGACAGAAATGTCCCAACAAGTCCGTGATTTGGCCGCAGACGAGGTCAAGGGCAACATTCTGTTAAAACGCTATGGTGCGGCCCAAGACGTTGCGAATGCAGTAGCATTCTTAGTGTCAGATATGGCTGGCTACGTAACCGGACAGATTCTGTATGTGGATGGCGGCTTTAAAATGGGCTGAAATAGGGGATCTGGCTCCTGCTTCAGTAGTTTCACGAGGCGGGATTTCCCTATAGTTGGGTTAAAATAGCGTCCGTTGACATACACGGAGCAAATCATGGCTGAAGCAGTCATCTCTAAAGAAGAAATCATGGCGGTCTTTCCGACCGTTCAAAAAACGATGGCCGATGCATTGGGCTGCGACGTTGACGATATCAAGCTCGATGTCTCTTTGATCGAGGGTTTGGACGCTGAATCGATCGACTTTCTGGATATGGTGTTCCGTCTTGAGCGCGCCTTTAAAATCAAGGTTCCGCGCGGCAAAATCATCGAAGATGTACGTGGAGACATGCCCGTAACCGAGTTCGAAGAAAACGGCATCCTGACTGAAAAAGGTCTGGCGCGTTTACGCGAGTATTTGTCCGAAATCGACGCCTCGCGTTTTAAGACCCCTATGCGTGTCGATCACATCGCCCGCCTGTACACACCCGAAACCTTCTGCAAGCTCGTGATCCGCGCTCAGCGTGAGTCACAAGCCGCTGGCTGAAATGGTTGAGTCGTTGGCGCAGGCCTCCGAGGCCTCGCCAGGTGATGGCTTACATCGCTCGGGCCGTTTTGCTGCGTTCTCATTCGTGGATCGCATCACTCTCATCGAAGGGACGACACGCGTTTGCGGTCTCTATACCATCCCGGCGGGAGTCTCTCACTTTCCAGTGAGTTTAGTCGCAGAGGCGATTGGGCAGCTTGCTGCTTGGGTTGCGATGTCCGCGGTTGATTTTTCCCATCGTCCTGTCGCGGCACTTGCCGGCGACACTCGCATGCACCGCTTGCCGCGTGCGGGCGACACGCTGGAATTGATCGTCGAGATCGAGTCCTGCGATGCGGAGTCGATCCAATATCGCGGTCGCGCTTCGATTGCGGGTCAGTTGGTCTTAGAGTTGAGCGATACGCTGGGCTCAATGCTTGACATTGACGAGTTCGATGCTCCCGAGGCCTTACGCGCTGATTTTTTCTTATTGACGACCTCAGGTCGAGCGCCCGGTGCGTTTAAGGGCGTGCCACCTCCCGTGCTTGAGGATATTGCAGGTCAGGACAAGCAGCGATTCGAAGCACGGTTGCATGTGCCAGTACAGGCTGATTTTTTTCTTGATCACTTCCCGCGCCGCCCAGTTTTCCCTGCGACCTTGATGCTCGATGCGCAGCTACAGCTCGCACACCGACTGGCAGAAATACAAGCGGGTGGTCCTGTTCGCGTGCAGCGTATCACCAATGTCAAGGTCCGTGCATTTACTGCGCCCGGTGCAACGCTCGTGCTTTTTGCTGAGTGCGCCGAACCGAGCCAAACCGATGTAGAACCTATTTTGATCAAGGTCGGCGCTCAGGCTGAGAGCCGTACCATTGCAGGTGCCAAGATGTTTTTTGTGCCTGACACCGGAGAATCCGCATGACCGCACGACGTCGCGTAGCGATTACTGGGATTGGACTTGTCACACCAGCAGGTCTTGATGTCGCCTCAACTTGGGCACGCATCAAAGCCGCCAAGGGGTGCGCGGGTCCGATCACTATTTTTGATGCTTCTGGTTTTTCTACACGGATTGCCGCTGAGGTCAAAGGTTTCGATGACCTCCCGCCGCTTGATGATCGCAAGTTGCTGAAATACGCGAGCCGAGCGCATCGTTTCGCGATTGGAGCTGCGGATCAGGCCATGCTTGACGCGGGTATTCGTCCCACCCATCAGGATGCGACGCGTTGGGGGTGTGTGGTCGGCGCAGGCATGATGACCGTAGCGCACGAAGAAATCGCGGCTATTCAGCGTGCTGCAGCGCCCCAAGGAGAATTTGAGCCTTCCGCAATCTTGGCAGAACCTGTTGCCAATGATGTGATGGCCTTTAGTCGTAGCCTCTCTACCGCCGGTGTGTCGTTGTTGCTGCGCCGTTTCGGGATACGTGGTTATTCTTCAACGGTCCACACAGCGTGTGCGTCCGGTGGCCAGGCGATTGGTACGGCCTTGCGGCTCATTCGCAGAGGTGTGGCTGACCGAGTATTAACCGGTGGGTTCGACTCCATGATCTCGCCCGTTGGTTTGTCCGGGTTTTGTCTGTTGTCGGCCGTCTCTCCAGACAATGATGCGCCAGAGCGTGCCAGTCGTCCTTTTGATCTGACCCGCAATGGTTTTGTTTTGGGCGAAGGCGCTGGCTTTCTCGTGCTCGAAGAATGGAATAGCGCCGTGGAGCGTGGTGCCACGATTTATGCCGAGTTAGCGGGTGATGGCAATTCTCTCTCTTCCTACCGTATTACAGACTCCCATCCCTCAGGCGATGGCCCGATTCAGGCCATGCGACGTGCTATTTACGATGCGGGCGCCACTGAAAACGATATCGCTTATCTCAATGCGCATGGCACCTCTACGCCAATGAATGACCGTAGTGAATGCGCGGCGGTTCATGCCGTCTTTGGTGAGCGCGCCATGCAAGTGGGCGTGAGTTCGACCAAGAGTGTGACCGGTCACCTCATCGCTGCGGCAGGTGCCGTCGAGGCGGGCTTTTGCGCGTTGGCGATCCGAGAGGGCATGATGCCACCGAGCGCTAATCTACGCGAGCTCGATCCCGATTGCGCGGTCGATATTGTGCGCGATGTGCCAAGGCCTGCGCGCATCGGTATGGCGCTTTCTAATTCGCTCGGCTTTGGCGGTAGTAATAGTTGTCTGGCTTTTAGACATCCCGAAGAAACCGCAGCACTCATCGCTGCAGGACGGTAATCGTTATGACCCGTATCGTTATCACTGGAAATAGTGCTATTTGTGGCGCAGGCCAAGACCCCTCCAGCATTGTGGATGCCCTGCTTGAGGGCTATTCGGCCTTTGCGCCCATTGCGGCGTGGGATGCGCAGACTTGGGTTGGCAAGCTCGCGGCCGAGGTCAAGGATTACAACGGTGGCAAGCTGTTGGGTGATCGCAAGCTGCTCAAATTAGTGCGACGCTCTGATGTGTTCGGCATTTACGCTGGGACACAGGCGATTGAACAGGCGGGGTTGCCGGCTTGGCGTGAAACGCTAGGCGAGGCCGCGGCAAATGACTACGCGGACCAGACCGGCTGTTATGTGGGCTCTGGGGGGGGTGCCTTCGAGGTCAATTACGACTTCTTCCCCTTAATGGCTGAGACTGGCGGGAGTTTGCCTAAGTTCGGTCAAGAACTATCCAGCATGGTCAATCCCATGTGGTTGTTACGTTCCTTGCCAAATAACGTGTTGTGTCACGTGAGCATCCGTAATCAACTCAAAGGCCCTAATGGCTGCATCACCAATCACACGACCAGTGGTGTGCTTGCTGTGATTGAGAGTGCCTGGGCCTTGCGCGAGGGCGATGCACAACGCGTCGTTGCGATTGGACACGACGCACCGATCGAGCCACAAACACTCCTTTATTTGGATAAAGTAGGCTTGATCTCTGATGATTTACTTCGTCCTTTTGATGCGCGTCACGATGGCTGCTTGCTGGGCGAAGGTGCTGCCTCGATGGTGCTTGAGACTGAGGCTTCTGCGCGTGAGCGCGGCGCAACGATATTAGGTGAGTACTTAGGTGGAGGCGATGCCTCGGAGGGCGAAGGCCTTTTTGATGTGCGCGAGGATGGCGATGGACTAAGTCGTGCCATCGAATGCGCTTTAGCCGATGCAGGTCTCAAGCCTGCCGATGTCGGGATGATCGTCGCGCACGCCAATGGTACGCAGGGTTCAGATGATTCAGAGGCCGCTGCATTATTGCGTGTCTTTGGGGTGGATATGCCTCCTGTCACTGGTTTTAAGTGGTCGATTGGTCACTTGTTTGCGGCATCGGGTGCTATTGACGTCGCTCTGGGTCTCGAGGCTTGTCGACGTAACGTCGTGCCAGGGATCGCCACACTCGACCAACTTGCCCCGAGTTGCGTAGGCCTCAATATCAGCAAACAAAATCGTCCTGCACGCAGCGATGTTGTGTTGGTACTGTGCCGAGGCTTTGCAGGTACCAACGCCGCCGTTCTGTTGCGTGCCGCTCGCTAGCCTTGAATGACGTGACCCACGCTCATCCCTCAACGGCTGGCTTGCCTGAGGGCGATGCGTTGCCCAATGGCTGCGCCGTTGATACCGTGGAGATTGCGCGTGTTGAGCGCTTGATCGATGCGATGCCCGGCGAGCTCGATAAGCTTTTCTCGCTACGTGAAATTTCAGATGCAGGACAAGGTCCTGGTCGTGTCGCGAGCTTGGCGGCAAGGTTTGCCGCCAAAGAAGCCTGCCTCAAACTATTCCCGCGCGAGACCGCGCTCAATACCATCACTGCGATGGATTTCTCGGTCGTCAAAGATGAGTATGGAGCGCCTCACATTGCTGTGACACCCGCGGCGGAAATTGTGTTGGGTTTGCACCTTGTAGAAAAAATTAAAATCTCGCTCACACATAGCGAAACAACTGCGACAGCAGTCGCTTTACGGATCCAACGGTCAATCAAGCCCTCGTGGGGTGGCCGCTTCATTTTTAAATGGCTTCCTTATCGACGCAAAGTCATTTTAGAAAACCTGAATCGGGTTTACGGTGCCAATGTGGAGGCTGCCCAGATTGCCCTGCTGGCGCAAGCGCACTACGGGCATTTACTGTCTTTGCTCAAAGAGTTGCTTCAGTTTCGATTTTTATCCGAAGCACGTAAAAAATCAATCGTCCGCGTCGAAGGTGTGGACGGCATGATCGAGGCGTTTGAGGCGGGCAAGGGTATCTTGATCCTAACGGGACACTTTGGTAATTTCGAAGTCTCGACCGTCGCCGGCATAGAGCATTTTCCGCAAGTCAAAGGCCGTATCCATTTTTTGCGACGACCGATTAAACCTAAGTGGTTAAGCGATCTCCTGACGCGACGCTTTAATCAGGCAGGTTTCGGGGTGGTTGGTCGACGCGGCTCGCTTGAAGAAATTGT
>CAMBLP010000040.1 GCA_945868195.1 Bordetella parapertussis | reverse complement strand
ATTGCGGTGTATCAATATCTCGGACAGGTACTGCGCTCACAGACTGCGGCCGTTGCGAGAGAACTCGCGGGCGAAGACGGCACCCAACAAACCCGAACCGCCAAAAGTGCCTCGCAAGGCGCAAAAGATCAAGCGAAAGCAAAGTCACTGAAAAGCTTCACTGGCAACGCCGGTGCAGCCAAGCGCTAATGTCGCGCAATAGTCGACAGACAGGACAAGTCATGTTGATGGGCTTGGTGTTGTGCGGTGCGGGCGTGTTGGCCTGGGGTTTGATGCTTGAGCTAGGTCGGCGTGTGCATGATCAGTCATCATTAAATCGCGCAACGGATGCTGCGACCTATACTGCAGCACTGATCCAGGCACGTGCGCTCAATTTGCATGCCTTCCTGAATCGCGCGCATATTGCCCATCAGCTCGGGATGGCCCATATCATCGCTGTGGCAACCGCGACACAATACCGCGCCAAGCTTGCCCGTCAGGCACGGATCCGAAATCCTCCGCCTAGCCTGATCGGAGCATTTTTTGGTCCACAGCACGCGCTAGCTTATACCTCGGCGCTGAGAGGAGGGATGCTTGACTTCGATTCAATGCAGACTTTCAGAGATGCTTTTTTAGGCCATGAACGTCACGTGCATCAAGTCATTGCGCAGATTAGACAGAGACAAATAAAGGATTTTGAACGTCAACGCGAACAAGCGATTCATCAAGTGTTGATTGCCAATATCGGACATAGTGGAGGGGCGTTGAAAGGAGACACACTCAAGCAGCTAGGCTTGAGTGTTGACCTGACTGTAGATGACTCTCAAGGGCTCGTTGTTCAGCACTCCGCCAACACGCCGATTTGGCGTGATTTTTTATCGACACTCGTGGAACAGTACGATTTCTTATCCGAGAGAAACCATACGCAACGTAATGTATGGATGATCAATCCGCGCTGTCCACTCAAACGACACGAGCTTCGGCGAAAAGGTCATTTGCGCTTAGGTCACGATGGGCAGTGGCGGTCTGAGCAATCCCTTTCCTTTCATGCCTTGCGCTACAACAAAATAGTAGGTTGTTATCACCGAGAGTATCCGATGGGTTGGGCTGCGCTTTCCACCCAAGGATATAAACAGAGCAATGAGTTGGCAGGTATTGAGTTGCCGGATTTTTCACGTCAGGTCTTTTGGCGTTGGGCTAAAACACAACGCACTGGTTCATCATTGTCCCAGCTTTTCGGACGACATGCCGAAACCAAGTGGGCCTCTAAAGGTTTGGGGCAATATGCCGCGCTGGCGACGGGTCGCGACGAAAAACCCGTGCGCATCGCCCTAAAGGTTTCGCAGAGACTCGACAAGCATTCGGTGATCAGCGCCCTTGCCACGGCACACGCCTATTTTCAGGATCCAACACAGACTTCATCGCCCAGCCTTTTCGAACCCTATTGGCGAGCCACACTGATCCCGAATCTCACTTCGCCATGATGCATCGACAACACAATCTCCAGGTCGGACAAGCCATGGTCGAAGCGCTATTCATTCTCTTAATTCTCATGACATTAATGTTTGCCATTCAGTATTCCGGTCAACTCAGGGCACATTCATTAGCGTTAATAGGGGAAAGTAGCTACTTAAGTTTTGTAAAAAGTACGAAAAAAAATATTCTTCCAGAACGGTCGAATACAGAACTCTCAGAACAACTTTTGGAAATAAAGGAACATCGTTTGCTCAAGGTCCAAAGCAACCAAAGTGATGTTCCCTACAAAAGATCGGCTGCACATCGACTCTTTCCTTATTCTCCAATACAACGGAGCAGTTACCTGCAGATCAACGCTGGCGATAGCCCATCGGCGCAAGAAACTCAGGCTCGTATTGCGCGTTCAACGACAGCCTGGAGTGAGGTTGCGAACAAAACACATAGATTGATTAATCCGCAAAGTCCGTCCCTGTCAAAGATTGATGCGCCTTGGGGGCGTGGGCTTCTATCCACGGATTGGTTAACGGGTTGGGCAGGGCAGTTGCCTAGGAGGACAGCAAAAGGAAGATCACCGTGATTATGTTCATTGCACGCTGTTTCTATGGAATAATTTTTTTTGGACATTGCTTTGCGTATAGCGCTGAAGCATTGAACATCGGTCGGCAGCACCTGAACGGACATCCGCTTTCGCTATCGAGTCAAAACAAGATATATCTCAGTGATCATGAGTTCACTCTGACGCGTTGGAGTTTGGCGCAGAAAATTGATGATGTCATACAGAACTTTTCTAGGCAAGTTCCTGAGGATACGTTCGCTTGGAGTGATGGTTTAGTGATGCATATGCTCTGGACGTCTGCCGAATATTCGTATGTGCTCGCACTCAGGCCAGAAAGCGATGGGCATGTGACGGCCATTCTCTCCAGTATGCGGCTAAAGCCATTGGTTTCAGACAGATCGATCAAAAGTCTTTTTTCAAATCCTCGTCTCGCAGCCACTTTGATGCTTGATGTTAAAGATGTTTCAGAGGGTGTCGCCTCCTCAATCATGATTTTTTCCTCTGGACAATCAATTCCTTTTTTATATAAAGCGCTTAGGCAGATTTTTAGTTTTGAGAATTGGTCTGTGAATGATGAATCTGAAAAAAACCTCTCACGGTCTCATCCGCGGAAAATCCAAGCAAGGCTTCGTCTTACTGCGGTGAACATGGAGTTGATTGATTATTTAGGGAAAACATTCATATATGTCAATACATCTGAGGGAGATCGACGTTGAACCTATCGCAAACTAAAGCGAAGTGGTGGTTGATGGTGTTGTCAATTGTATTAGGTGGTGTATCAGCCTGGGCAATTGATCAACATTTAAACGATAAAACGCAGGAGATTGAGTCTCGCACCAGGCTTGAGCAGTTGACCTTGTTGGTTGCTGCGAGAGACTTGACGCGTGAGACGACGATCGAAGCATCAGATTTTTTTGCAGAGTTGTTTCCCGTCAAATGGGCGCCAGATGACGCTATTTTCCAAGATCAAGCTGATACTTTAATTGGAAAAAAACTCGTGTCTGATGTGCGCTCTGGGCAACCCTTGCTGCATATCCATTTGCAAGATATGGATCCACCCGGCGTATCGACATTGTTAGAACCAGAACTTAAAGCTGTTTCTATCACGGTGGATCCCAGTAGCGCGGCCTCAGGTCTTATTCGGGGAGGCGATCGCGTTGATTTATTTGTTTCTTTAGATCATCAGGGCAAGCGCCTCACGATAGGGCTTTTGCAATCAGTTCGGGTCCTTGGTGTTGGTCATTTATCGATGGCGCCCCACCGTACCGACAGTACCTCATCTTCGTCAGAGGCCCATATCACTTTAGCGGTTTCGCATGCAGAGGCAGTCAAACTGGTCGCTGCACGAGAGGCCGGTACGATCAGTGCGGTCTTAAGTTCCCCGAGCAAAGCAGAACAAACTCCGAGTCTTAGAGTAAGCGCGGGTGATTTGGCCGCCTTGCTTGGTCTGCCGAGCAAGCCTGTTGAACGTGTTGTGCCAATCATGTATGGAGACCGTTTATCTCCCGTATCTGTTCACGAAGATGAGCACGACACGTCAAGCACTTTTCCGCGAACGGTGGGGACACGATGAGTTCTGTCGTCGGATGTTTAGCCTCAATCGTGTTGTTGTTTCCGTTTAACGCGATGGGACAGGAAAGTCTTAAGCTCGAAGTCGGCTCATCGACCGTATTAAAGCTTGCGAATGTAGAACGCTTGGCGATTGGCAATGGCGAAGTGGTTCAGGCAACAGTCATTAATCAAAATGAAATTGTTGTGTTTGGTAAAAAATCTGGCTCCACCACGCTGGATATTTGGCGCACGACGGGAAAAAGAGCGTCATATCAGATTCGTGTTGCACCTGAAGGTTTTTCTCGCGTTCAGGAAGACATCAAAAGCTTGCTCAAAACGATCCCGATGGCCAGAAGCTCAGTCGTTGGCGATAAATTAATCATCGAAGGTGAAAATTTGTCCGACTCCGATCAAGCAAAAATTTAAAGGCTGGCGCAGCGCTATCCCGAATTACTCGATTTCACGAGCCAGGTTGGTTGGGACAAAATGGTTCTTCTGGATGTCCAGGTGATCGAAATCCCCTCTGCACGACTGCAGGAAATGGGGGTACGGTGGGATAGTAGTTTGCCCCTACCTTTAAGCGGGGCAGGAGGACTGCATGGAATGAAGGGCTTATTAGCGGCGCGTCTGAGTGCGCTCGCGCAGTCTGGCGAGGCCACTATTCTTGCGCAACCCCAGCTGCTTGCGCGTAGCGGGGCGACAGCGAGTTTTGAAGCTGGCGGGGAGGTTCCTTATACAACGACTAACAAGGATGGCAGGACGTCGACATCTTTTAAAAAGTACGGTGTGTCCCTCAACATCACACCTCAAGTAGATCGCAATCATGCGGTTCGCTCAAAAATTGATATCGAAGTCAGTTCTGTCGATCAGACGTTGGCGTCCTCTTCAGGCCCCGCCCTGAAGGTTCGACGCGCCTCAACTGAGTTCAATGTCCGCTCAGGTCAGACGTTGGTTTTAGGTGGATTTCTTTCTCGCGAACGAACGCGTGATAGAGAGGGTCTACCCGGTCTATCAGAAATACCTGTCGTGGGAGGTTTGTTTGGCGTCAATCGGGATCATTATCGAGAGACTGAGTTGGCCATATTTGTGACGCCAGTCGTCGTCAATGCGGAACATCCAGGTATGACACAGCGTGTTGATAATGCCGCGATGATAGTAGAGCAAGAATTCGGCTCTTTTCCAAGACTGAATACTCCAGTAATGGCCACGCAAGAGCAACCTAGTTGGCATCAGAAAAGTTCCTCATTTTCACAATGGGATGCCAACGAACCTGTGATTGATCAATGGAGCAAATCTGAATGATGGATTTACTGATTATTTATGAAGATGGGCGTCGCGAAAGAATGCAACATGCAGTCCCGTTCGTCTTGGGGCGTGGCATAGAATGCGAAGCGCGTATTCCGCACTGGCGTGTGGCGCGCCGCCATTTGCGTGTCACAAAGAGTATCGACGGATACCAGGTCGAAGACCTCGGTTCTTTGTATGGAACGAGAGTGAATGGTCGAAAATTTTCCCTCCATAGTCCGCTGATGGAAAGCGACGAATTTGTTGTGGGTCCTTGTCTAATCCGTTTATTCCCTGCTGCGCGAACAACGAATAGTTCATGTCGCGACATTGTCCCAGAAGTATGTGCACCAGAGATCACAGTGCTTGCGCAACATTCAAAGATCTCGAGTAAAGATTTTCGCGATATCAGACGTGAATTACATGCCGGACTTCTCAAAGCGTTTGACTTGAGACGTAATGATATCGCTGCTTTATCTGAACAAGCACTCAGGGAGCAAGCCACCCAATGTGTCTCTTTGCTCCTCGACGATCACTTAAATCCTCTTGTGGGTGCGCAAAGGCTTGAATTAATTGATCTTGTGGTGGATGAAGCGATCGGCTTGGGTGTGCTCGAGCCTATGCTTGCAGATCCGTTGATTACAGAAATTATGGTGAATCGGTTTGATGAAATTTTCATCGAGCGAAGTGGACGAATCGAACCAAGTCACGCTCAGTTTAGTGGTGAACAAGCCGTGCGAGGGGTCATTGAACGTATTGTTTTTCCTCTTGGTCGTCGGCTTGATGATGCCGCGCCGATGGTGGATGCCCGTTTGCGTGATGGTTCAAGGATCAATGCCGTTATTCCTCCGGTTGCATTGAGAGGTGCGAGCATGACGATTCGCAAATTTACCAATAAGGGAATTAACTTGGAGGGCTTAGTTAAAAACAAAACCCTCAGCGTCGAATTAGCACAGTTTTTAAGTCTATGTGTTCGCCAAAAGATGAATATTCTTGTCTCAGGAGGAACGGGTTCAGGCAAGACGACATTACTGAATGTTCTAGCAAGTTGCGTCCCGACAGATCAGCGGATTGTCACGATAGAGGATTCGGCCGAACTACAGATCAATCATCCGCATGTCATGGCGCTCGAGGCACGTCCAGAAAACGCAGAGGGACGAGGAGCGATCAGTTTGCGTGCACTTGTCAGAAACGCACTCCGAATGCGTCCCGACCGCATTGTCGTCGGAGAGGTTAGGGGCCCAGAGGCGATCGATATGTTGGCTGCAATGAATACCGGTCACGAAGGCTCTCTGACGACGTTACATGCCAATACCCCTCGAGATGCACTTTCTAGACTAGAAACGATGATTTTGTCTGCGAATGCAGGCCTTCCTCTCAATGCCATACGAGAACAAATCGGTTCGGCAGTTCATTTGATCGTTCAGCAAGCACGTCTTCCGGATGGAAGGCGAATGATTCATGATGTCGCCGAGGTCGTTGGTGTAGAGTCGGGATGCATTCAATTGCAGACATTGGTGGCTTTTGATCGCAAGCGTGGTTTGGCGACGCCACAAGGACTGATTCCGCAATGTTTTGAGCATTGGGACTCTGAGATCGATTCAAGCTTATTGCACTGGTTTGCTTGCGCATGATTTATGTCGGGTTGCTATTATCTTGCCTCTCTGTCGCGATTGCGTGTTGGCTGATTCAATACCTTGTAAATATTGCGTGGACGCGCTATCGCAGTTCCGTGACAGAACATGCTCAAACGAGTTTGTCCGAATTGTTTGTCTTTATCGACACGACACATTTGTGGCAGGCGTTGTGTTGTCTCTCTTTTACGATGGGATTAGCAGTCTGGTTTTTTAGTGGTAGTGTGGTGCTTGCCTTGGTATTGAGCGCACTGACCCTCGTGTTACCAAGGGTCATCTTAACTGCGGCGCTCCGTCGTCGAATGGAACGTTTCGATGCGCAATGGCCAGATGCACTGACAGCGATCGCGGGTGCATTACGCTCTGGCGCAAGTATAGGCATCGCGCTTAAAACCTATGCTGAGGATGCGCCTGCGCCGATGTCACAGGAACTGAGTTTAGTGTTGAGAGAACATCGCATGGGTTTGCCATTAAATCAAGCTTTAGATGCACTCAACCAAAGAATGCCGTCCGAAAGTGTAGAGTTGGTCACCGCACTGTTGGCGGTCGGCCATGCGTCGGGTGGTTCACTCGCTGATTTATTGGAGCGTCTTTCTGCAAACCTACGCGCGAGACAGCATGTCAGTGGAAAAATTCATGTTTTAACTGCGCAAGGAAAAATGCAAGCTTGGGTCATGGGCGCCTTGCCACTGCTGTTGTTAGCGGCTCTGAGCCTCATTGATCCTGACTCAGTCCAATTAATGTTTTTGAGTTCTACCGGTCAGTGTATGTTGGGTCTTGTATTGTTGCTTGAGGTGTTGGGAATTGTTTGGTTACGTCGCATATTGACGATTGAGGTTTAGCAATGGTCTATCTTGCAACTGGCTGTGCCGTTATCGCAGTTTTTTTGTTCAGTATTTTATTTTCGCCATTCATTACCCGTTTTTTTAAAAGATCCTCCTCTTTATCCGCCGCGTATATAAAAAGCGCTTCTACGCAATTAAACGGTATAGCTTCAACGTCTTTCAGTATGACAAAGAAACGTCATCCTTTGTGGCGAATTTCTAAAACACTGAGCGGACCGTTTCAACCTATTGTGACATGGGGACAGCGCAGAAGAATATCTACTTACTTAGAACGTGCTGGTTTGGGTGAGTGGACATTTTCTCAAGTTTATTTTTTGCAATGTGCGACTGCTTTGCTGTTTTTGATGACCGCTATTTGGTGCTTGTTGACATCGTTAATCGCCTTCCGGGTGACGGCTTTTTTCGCTTTGATTGCTTGCGGTTGTTGCGGTTGGTGGACGCCGTTGTGGTGGTTAATGCGAAGGCGTCAGCTTCGGCTTCGTTCCATTAGCCGTCAATTCCCGTTTTTTTTAGATATGGTTGGATTGGGACTGGATGCCGGACTGAATCTTCAGGCCTCAGTTCAGCTTGCTTTGGAACACGTTGGCGAGGGAGCACTACATCAAGAATGGTCAAAAATGCTTGCAGAGATGCGTGCAGGACAATCTCGCACCCAAGCCTTGCGCCAACTCAGTCAGAGACTTCATGTTCCGAGTATGCGTCAGTTGATTTCATCACTCATACAAGGGGAGTCGATGGGATTCAGTTTGGGACGCATCATTCAGGTCTATGCAGATCAGCAAAGAGCCCAGCGCTTGATGCAAGCCGAAAAACAAGCCTTGCAAGCGCCAGTCAAAATGTTGTTTCCCATGGCGCTTTGTATTTTTCCTTGCACGTTTATCGTTTTGGGTTTTCCAGTCGTTGTTCAGCTGATGGCGCTGCAATGAATATTATTAAAGCCAGTAGCTGGTTGAGTCGAGCTGGTGGTCTCCTCATACGACCATCTCTAAAACAAGGAGAAGTCCTTTGGATCACACCCTGCAGCGCGATTCACACCTTTGGTATGCGTTATCCCATCGCTGTGTTTTTTTTGGATCAGCAATGCCAGGTGATTGAGGTGCACCCCCGTGTGATGCCCAATCGTATTGCTTACTGTCCAAGAGCGCACTCTGTATGTGAAATGTTGCCAATAAACGTTGATCAGACAGGGTTTATTTCGTCGCTGCTTTCTGTAGGGATATTGTCAAAGACAGCGACGTAGCTTGTATAAAAACTACAGTACAACACCGAGGTTGCAACCACATTGAGCGGTACCTGGACCGTCGCAGCAGTGGATGTCGAAAGACCAATAAGAACTAGCATATTGACAAGAGTATCTATACCTAGAAAAACCGCGAGCCAACAGAGGCCATAAACTAAAAATGCCCATTTATTACGCCAACAGGCGATCCAACTAAAAAACAGTGCTTGGGTGATACGAATACCGTGCCATCCGACCAAGGCTGGTGCAAACCAAAAGATTGCGGCCATGAAGACATATAAGATCGCGAAAATCACCATCGGTGTTCGCACAGCTTCCATCAAAGGCAATAAGTCATTGGTTTTTTCTACATTTCTGAGCGCTTCTGTGACCTCACCTGAAAAGGGCATAAAAACTGCCAAGCCTAGCAGCAGGCAAAAACCGACGTAGAGTCCACCCATGCCTAAAAGGCGACGAAAAACCAGAGGTTGACGAAGGGGCTCAATCCACGTGCCAAGCAATATCCGTCGTCCTTCTGTCGCATGCCTTCCCGCAGACAATGAAAGTAGCGTCGCGGTGGGCATTAAGACAATAAAAAAAATGGGACCTATTGGAGGGGTGATGGTGGCGATCATCAGCAGCAAGCTCACGAACATCGCCCAAGAAAAAAAGGCTAAGGGCTGACTTTTAAAAAGCGACCAACCATCGCGAACCCACATCCATCCTGATAGTGCTGGTAAAGGGACTGCTTGCAGCAATATTCCTTAGGTAGCGCGGGTAGTGCGCTGGTTGTTCTTTCGATCAATATGCGCTCAAAATGACCAGGATCATGGGGTTTGAGCGTTTGTGCAGGTCGAGGAAGATAAAAGTCATAAAGCCTAGAGATCCAGAAGCGTAAAGCCGCGCCTCTGAGCATGGCCGGCCAGACCTGCCTTTCAGCGTCCGTAAAGGGACGAATCTCGGCATATGCGGCGAGCCAAGATTCGAGGAGATCCGGTTGCAAGATGCCGGTCGAGTGTTCGATACACCAGTCATTGACGCTCACGGCAACGTCAAAAAGCCAAGTGTCGACGCCGGCAAAATAAAAATCTATGAATCCTCCCATGACGGGGGCTTCATGCGTTCCCGCAAAAAGCACATTGTCTCGGAAAAGGTCGCAATGCGAGGGGCCGCGAGGAAGTGACAGATAGTCTGCTGTCAGGGCAAGCGCTTGTTGTTCAGCGAGGGCAGCTTTTAAGCGCTGAGCCAGCGCTTGATTTAAAAAGGGCAATACCGTGGGGGCTGTTTGTGCCCACCATGCCAGACCGCGTAAATTAGGTTGAGGAATGCCAAAGTCCTTGCCCGCTAGATGCGCTTGGGCGAGTGTCGAGCCTGCGCTCGCGCAGTGTCGGGTATTCGGTTTGACCTCGAAACTGCCGGGCAGTTTGGAGACGATCGCCGCAGGCTTGCCATGCAGCGTAGAGAGTCTCTTACCATCGCGACGGGTTTGAGGTTGAGGAACAGGAATCGCTTTTTGAGCAAGGTGATTCATCAGCTCGATGTAAAAGGGTAACTGCTCAGCCTTTAACACCTCAAACACAGTTAATACATACTCTCCCTGAGACGTTGTCAGAAAGAAGTTGCTGTTTTCGATCCCTGCGGCGATACCTTTTAGCGCAAGGAGATCTCCAATGGCGTAATCAGCCAATAAAGCACGGGCGTCATTTTCGCTGACTTGAGTAAATACTGCCATAGATGTAGGGTAAAGCACATTAAAAGATCATTCGATTTTAGCAAGGATGCCCCCTCCGGACTCCTCAAGGGTCGATTTGTTTTTAAAGAATGTGTTCTAAGGCATATAAAATGTGAATTGTTTCGAATTGTCCGGTTTGGGCGGTTCTAAGTTTTAAAGATACACATGTCCGCGATTGAAAAAAACCTGATGGCAAAGCAAGATCCCAGCGGTTGGAGGCTCAATGTCGCCCCCATGATCGATGTCACGGATCGCCACTGTCGTTTTTTTCATCGTTTGCTTGCACCGCGTGCGCGCCTTTATACGGAAATGATCACGACGGGCGCTTTGACGCACGGGGATATACAAAGACATTTGGACTTTAATGAGCAAGAACATCCCGTCGCCTTACAACTCGGTGGAAGCGAACCCGAAGCGCTCGGCCGCGCAGCTCGCTTAGGCGAAAAGTGGGGCTATGACGAAATTAATCTTAATTGCGGCTGTCCGTCTGAGCGCGTCCAAAAAGGGTCTTTTGGTGCCTGCTTGATGGCAGAGCCTGTTTTAGTCGCTGACTGCGTCAAAGCCATGCAAGATGCAGTCGGGATTCCAATCACCGTCAAGCACCGCTTAGGGCTCGATGACAACGATGATTATGGTTTTGTCAGAGACTTTGTAGGTGCCCTATATGACACGGGTTGCCGCGTTTTTGTCGTGCATGCACGCAATGCGGTGCTAAAAGGTCTGACTCCCAAAGACAATCGCGAAGTTCCGCCTTTACGTTATGCGGACGCGGCAAGACTCAAAGCAGATTTTCCTGAGGCGATTGTGGTGCTTAACGGAGGGTTGACAGGCGTCCAAGACTGTACGCTTGCCTTAAAGACCTTCGATGGTGTGATGCTGGGTCGCGCGCCTTGGCACAACCCCGGTGTCTTAAGCGAGCTGTCATCGGCTTTGTGGCCTTTGGAGTCGCAACTTGAGGAGTCACTGCTGATTGATAAGCTCGTTAACTACGCCGCCTCGCAAGTCGCACTTGACACGCCTTTGAGAATCGTCGTTCGACCTTTGCTAGGTCTTTTTAACGGTAGGCCTCGTTCTCGTTTGTGGCGCAGAATTCTTTCCGACTCAAAGCTACTAAATACTAACGACGCCAACTTGATTCGCCGTGCATGGTCTGAGATCGGCGGCTTTACGCCGCTTGACGCATTTGTCGCCTGACAAAGTGATCTTGGGCCTTAGGCTTTTGGCACTTGTTTTTCTTCGTCGGGCCAATCTCGTATGTAGGCTTTAAGCATTGAGTTTTCAAACTTTTGTGCCGCAACGATCGCTTGAGCCATGTCGTAAAAGGAAATGACGCCCATTAATATAGTGCCATCCATCACAGGGATATAACGAGAGTGGTTTTCGAGCATGAGACGCTGCACCTCGTCAGCCGCGGTATCCGGAGAGACGCTGACAGGTTTGGCATCCATAATGCTACGAATCGAGGTGGCTCCCACCGCGCCATGATTGCTATTGACATGTCGAATGATTTCGCGAAACGTCAGCATACCTGCCAATTGACCGCGCTCCATGATGACAAGTGACCCGATGTCTTGTTCGCTCATCGTCTCAAGCGCTTGAATAACGGAAGTATCGGGTGAGGCGGTAAAAAGGGTATTGCCCTTTACGCGCAGAATTTCACTGACCTGTAACATGGTGCGTCTCCTTTGTGCTGCTCTTGTCTGATTGTACGTTCAGGGTGTCAGACTTGTCATTTTGCAGCAGCACATTCGCCAAGATTGAGTCTTGATTATCTTTCAGATAAGCAAGCAACGCCTGTTTAAGCGCAGGATTTTCATCCAGCTTGAGGTGGCTGCGATTCACTAAAAGCCTCATGATCAGAGGATTGATGCTAGTGGTACTTGGATTGCAAACAAGAACCCACACCTCTCTCTTGCGAACTTGGGTCAGGGCGACCCAGCCGAGGTCTTGTAATGAAGCGAGCGTTTTGTCCACTTGATCTTCAGTGAGATCCAGCGTGTCAGACAGCGATCTTATACTCAGGCCCGAAGTGTTTTGTGTACGGGATTGATCGAGTAAACGCAGGATGCCAAGCGCTTCATTGAAAGAGTCGTTTGATTGGTTGAGGCCGCGCGCGCGAACGTGACGAAAATAGGGCAGATTCGCCGCGACGATGGCTCCAAAAAGCACACTGAGCCATGACAGATACACCCAAATCAGAAAAACCGGAAGTGCGGCGAAAGCGCCATAAATCATCGTGTAGGTGGAAACTTGCGAGACATAAAAAGCAAAGCCAAGCTTCATGATCTCCAATAGAGCTGCGACCAACAGTCCGCCAATCATGGCATCGCGCGGGGTTACTTTGGTGTTCGGAACAATCACGAACAGTGCTGCAAAACCGACGGCACTGACAAAGAAAGGGGAGACCTCCAGTGTGAATGCCAGAAGTTCGGGTATTTGGGTCATCACACCGAAGGATTCGCGGGCAAGGAGTGCGGTTGCCCAGAGGCTCGCGCCGGTAATGAGCGGGCCAAGGGTCAAAAGTGCCCAGTAAACCAAGAGTCTCTGACCGATTCCTCGGGGTTTTGTGACGCGCCATATTTCGTTGAGCGCTTTGTCCACGGACAAAATCAAGAGAAGAACGGTGAACACTAAAAAACTGCCGCCAATCGCGGTGAGTCGACTTGCCTGTTGAGCAAAGTCGTTCAGGTATGACATGACATTTTCAGAAACAACAGGAGGCATCAGGCTATTGGTCAAAAAAGCCTGCAGTGCATCGCTGAAATCATGGAATTGAGGGAAGGCTGTGAACAATGCAAGCGCCACAGCCAAAAGAGGAACGATCGCCAACACAGTCGTCAAGGTGAGGCTGCCCGCCAAGTCAAAGGCATCCACTTGGCCTAAGCGTTGCGCACTAGATAAAATAACCTCGCGCCATAGAGTGAGGCGGTTTTGGAGACTTGTCGAGGAGGGCGGGGGCATTTTCACAAAAAAATACAGCTCCTTGCACTGTTGACAAGCAAGCAGGGGTTCATACGATTTTTGCTGCTTGCCCGAGCGATAATAGCAGTATGAAGCTTAATGAACCTCCTTTGATTCCCCCTCGACCCAACCTTAATGTTGCGCTGCAGCGCATTGCGATGGTGTCGTTGTTCGCCTTATTTTTGCTATGTCTTCTCTGGGAAATCTGGCTCGCGCCATTGCGTCCGGGTGGGACCTTGCTCTTTCTAAAGGCGCTGCCCCTAGCGTTTGCCTTTCGCGGCGTTTCAAAGGGTAGTCTTTACACGATTCAGTGGGCTTCCATGTTGGTTCTTGTTTACCTCATGGAGGGTGTGGTCAGAGCGATGTCCGATCCGCCTGGACCTTCGATCTTGATGGCTTGGCTAGAAATTGTTCTTTCCTCTGTTTTTTTCTTGGCTGCCTTGTTGTATGTCAGGCCGGCTAAACGCTATGCCAAACAGCTTAAAGCTCAGACTGAGGCTCAGGAGCGCTCAGAGCAGGATGTCACACCTATCGTTACAGTGCAGAAATCGGACCAAGCATGAAGGTACAAACACAAAATAGTTTTGCTGCGCTTGGGTTGGATTTTTATACCAAGCTTGCGACAACGCCTCTCAAAAACCCCCGCCTTGTCCATGTGGATAGAGACGTGGCTTCTCTCTTGGGCTTGAGTGCGCTCGATCTTAGTGACCCTGCGTTTTTATCCATTGTGAGTGGCTCTGAGCCCTTACCGGGCGGGGAAACGCTAGCTGCCGTCTACAGCGGTCATCAGTTCGGTGTTTGGGCAGGTCAACTTGGAGATGGGCGTGCGCATTTGCTCGGTGAAATTGTCGGCCCCCATGGAAACTGGGAGGTGCAACTCAAAGGCGCTGGGATGACCCCATATTCCCGAATGGGGGATGGACGTGCGGTCTTGCGCTCCTCTGTGCGCGAGTATCTTGCGAGCCAAGCGATGCATGGCTTAGGTATTCCCACGACTCGCGCTTTGTCACTGGTTTCTGCGGACAATCCAGTGATGCGCGAAACAGTAGAAACTGCTGCGGTTGTGGCCAGAGTTGCGCCTAGTTTTGTGCGTTTTGGTTCTTTTGAGCACTGGGCCTCACGCAAACGACCCGATTTGGTCCGTCAATTAGCGGATTATGTGATTGAGCGTTTTTATCCGGAGTGCCTGAGTGCTATCTCGGGTATGACAGAGACACCCGAAGCACGTTACGTTAGGTTTTTGGAAGCGGTCGTACGACGCACGGCTAGCCTCATGGCGAACTGGCAAGTCGTTGGTTTTTGTCACGGAGTGATGAATACAGACAATATGTCGATACTGGGTCTGACGCTTGACTACGGGCCTTATGGTTTTATGGATGGTTTTGATGCACGTCACATCTGTAACCATACTGATACAAACGGTCGCTATGCCTGGCATGCTCAACCGGCGGTCGCCCACTGGAATCTCTATCAGTTGGCCAATAGCCTGTTTTCGATTGTGCCGGATGCCGAGGCATTAAGAAATGCTTTGGATGCTTTTGAGCCGACCTTTCTCAATGCCATGCAGTCTCAGATGAGCAAAAAGTTAGGGCTTAAGACTTGGCAGGCTGGGGATGAAGTGCTGATCGATGACCTTTGGAGTGTGATGCAGGCAAGTCATGCGGATTTTTCAATGACGTTTCGCCAACTCGCGTTTGCACCCGGATTGACCGAGGCGACCCCGAGCCAGTTGGCGCTTGATTTAGGCGGAACGGTCGGAGATGGGTCCGGATCTCTGCGACCTTTTATTGATCTATTTGTCGATCGAGAGGCTGCCGAGGCTTGGTTGGTACGTTATCGTGACAGAGTCGCACTTGAATCGTCGCCCTGGCAACAGCGCGTTTCGGACATGCTTGCGGTCAACCCTCTCTACGTTTTGCGCAATTATCTCGCTCAACAGGTGATTGAGGCCACGCAACGCGGTGATTTTTCCGAGTTAGAAAATATGATGAACTTGCTGGCAGACCCGTTTTTGGCGCGAGCAGGGATGGAGCGTTATGCGGCATTACCGCCGCATTGGGCGAGCAAAATTGAGGTCAGTTGCTCTTCCTGATGCAATAATGTGGTTTTGCCGCGCGTTTGTCTTTGAGCGCGTTCAACTTTGACGGTTCGCTTCCCATGTCTGGCAACACTTTAG
>CAMBLP010000039.1 GCA_945868195.1 Bordetella parapertussis | reverse complement strand
CATATCTCTATCTGTCGTCGTATGCGTGTCTTCCAATGCAGTGGCCTTAAGACGAAAGCGTCCTAAGGCCTTTTTTTTGGAAAAATTACTTTAACATTTCTGTTGTTAAATCATTTTTCGGGTACGGTAACTGATCAATCACCCAGGTTCTTGATTTGCCAGATTTAAACACCTGATTCAGATCAATCTCGATAAAGTTTGTACGATTTGCATAGTTTGCAATCTTCATACGGTTATTGTTTAAATCTTTCAGATTGACCCATTGTGTATAGTCGGAAAAAACTTGTTTACCATCTGTGGAGCGGGCAACGCCAACAGGCATGTCCACGTTATTCAAGAAATGCCCAGCCAATTGAACCGCTTCATTACTATTTGATGCTTGATAAGCAAACTGCTTGAGATAGACTTGCCTGACAAAACGGGAGGGTGGGGTGTAATCTGCAGACAGTCCCATCAAACCGCCGCCTTGTCCAAGCTCTGTCACGTTTGTACCATTGACTAAGACAGAAGGTGTTGGAGTAGAGGTCAGCGATAAATAGTTTCTAACATTGTTGAGATGCCAGTCGTAGGTGGGTGCGTTGGTCAATACGCCCGCTAAATTGTCATGAATCACCATTTGACCTTTCACAAACTCTACGATGATGCTGTCACCGGATCGATCGGTTAACACATAATGCAACCAAGGCGGAGTTGGAATACCTTTGACCTCGCTTGCGTCGTACCAGACTTTATATTTTGGAATTTCAGTACGGAGTTCTTTGACGGATCCAAACATTCCTAAGATAAAGCCTCCAAAATTCATGACAGAAACATAGTTTTTATCTTTTGGGGTCACGGTTTGGTACTCAGTAAAACCAGGTAAAAAATTACCGCTCATGGCGAGGCCCGCCTCATTTTGCCCCTCTAAAAATGCTGGCGAACCCTCCAACACCCCAGGGGCAACTCCCACGAAAGCATATTTACTAGACAGGTTTGTTGCAGGGAGTTTCATTGCAGCGGGCGCAGTCATCGGAATGTTTGTGCCCTTTGGGTTTGCAATCAGCTCCCACTTCATGTCAAACGCCCACTCCATAGTCCTACCTGCAACAACAGAGCGATCTTTTGCGATGACATTCACGGCTGTACATGCATTGCCAATCAAGGGGGTAAAAGCGAAAGTGGTTGCAACGAATGCTGCAACTATTTTTTTGATAAATTTTTGTTTCATGGGGAATCCTTGAGGGAGGGGGTGAATTCAACACAGTATCCTGATGCATTCTACTGTTTAGACACTTGTTGTATGCTAAGAAAATAACTCTTTTTAGGTGGAACGAACATGCTGCTCTATGATATGGCTGTAGGAATGAACCCACGCCGCGTGCGTATTTTTTTGGCGGAAAAGGGGCTTACGATTCCGATGCGTCAGGTTGATGGCGTCAAGCGTGAAAACCTCACTCCAGAATTCCGCGCGATGAACTCTCTGGGTAAGGTTCCAGTACTTGAGTTGGATGACGGTACGTTATTGACCGAGTCTGTCGCGATCTGTCGCTATCTTGAGGCACTTCATCCAGAAAAACCACTTTTTGGTCGTGCTGATTTAGAAAAAGCTCAAGTCGATATGTGGACTCGACGCATTGAGTTTGAAATCGTTGCTCCGATTGTCAGTCATTTTCAACATACCGGCGAATACTGGATTGGTCGTCTACAACAAGAGCCCGTCTGTGGTGAGTATGCGCGTAACCGGGCCTTTGATGCGTTTGCTTGGCTCGATCGTGAGCTAAAGGGGCGCGAATTCATCGCCGCGGATCACTACACAATCGCAGATATTGTTGCCCAGTGTGGCTTTCTAGTCGGCAAAGCGACCGGGACACGTATCCCGCCTGAGCTCAAAGAACTCAACCGCTGGTACGCCTCTGTGGTGGCACGTTCGACCGCGAGGGCATAGCAATGAACACTTCGACTGCGGTCGCAACGCAACAAAAGGTTTGCTTGATCGTAGGGGCGGGTGATGCAACGGGGAGTGCCATTGCAAAACGCTTTGCGCAAGCAGGCTTCACCGTCTGTGTGACGCGTCGTACGCCTGGTGCTAGTGCAGCACTGGTGCAAAGTATTCAAGCAGCGGGTGGTCATGCGCTAGCCTATCAACTCGATGCAAGACGCGAGGAAGAGGTCATCGCGCTGTTTAAAAAAATTGAAAGCGAAGTCGGTACCCTTGAGGTCGTGGTCTTTAATGTGGGTGGGAACGTGCGCTTTCCGCTGTTGGAAATGACTGCAGAAAAATATTTTAAAACTTGGGAAATGTGTGCGATGGCTGGCTTCTTGGTCGGACGTGAAGCCGCACGCGTGTTGTTGCCCAAAGGTCGAGGCACGATTGTGTTCACGGGCGCAACGGCCAGCTTAAGGGGTGGGGTGGGCTTTAGTGCCTTTGCGGGGGGTAAAGCGGCGTTACGCGCGTTGGCGCAAAGCATGGCCCGAGAGTTTGGCCCCCAGGGCTTGCATATTGCCCATGTCGTAGTGGATGGCGTGATTGACTCAGAGCGAGTTCGCAACACGCAACCGGACCGTGTTGCGGCCTTGGGACCTCAGGGCTTACTTGAACCAGACAGTATCGCTCGCGCGTATCTCTGGCTCCATGAACAAACCCCTGATGCCTGGACCTTTGAGCTAGATCTGCGACCAGGGGTTGAGAAGTGGTAGTTTTAATTACTTAGGAAACACAAAAGTGACGGTCGCACGAGCTCCCCAGCCTGTCGCGCCACCTGGGATTGAGCTCAAGTAGTAAATGCCGCCAGCACTGAATTGCACGGGTAAGCCGCCGAAGACTGCTAACTTTGATACGCCAGCATAAAGCGGGTTTGAGGTGCGCCGCGCATCATAGTTGTACTGCGCCTGCATATTGGTAGAGAAAGTCCAGGAATTTTTGTTGGTGTAGGCGAGAAAAGGTTGACCATACAGATTGTTCTGTGTTCCATAGGAAGGATCTCCTCCCACACTCCAAGACTGATAACCCAACAGACCATAAGTCCAAGGGCCATCTCTGTTCAAGACAACACCCGTCACACCCACACCCGTTTGCTGTGAGCCGTAAAAACCGTTGTTGTTCAAAGGTGCAGAGAGGTAAGGTCCAATACCCCAGATCCAGGAAGATCCTGTCTTGGGTGCATAAAAAGACTCAATCGTAATATTGGATATGCCGAAGCCGTTCTGACCATTCACACCGTTCAAATTTACAGCGGACAGAATGGGTCGAACGATAAATAGATCACCACCACTCAAATTAATTGGCGCCACAGGTTGCAGCAAAAAAGTCTGATCTTTGCCTTTTTGATTCGCGCCAATACCACGATTGAATTGAACCTGGATCGGAACTGAAATCATATTCGCGATCGGATTGGCGAGCTGCTTGGCAATTTCCTGCTTATCAAGCGGTGCCTTGGCGGGTGTTGGGTTTCCCGACTTTTCTTTATCGATGGTATCTGCGCGTGGTGAAGTGACTTGTGCAAAGGGAGCGCTCACTAAACAGGTTGTAAGCAACGCAGATGAGATAACTTTAAAAAGGGCAGTCATGAAATTTCCAAAAAAATATCTTAAACACATTATTTATTCACGGAGCTTTCTTTGGGCGGCGTTTTACTAAATAAAACATAGCATAGACGAATATTATATGAAACATGACCGTAATGAGAAAACATCGGTAGCACAAGACCTATTAATTGTCTTGCACCGGTGTGAAAACCGTAAACGGGGATATTTCTCGGAGAGTCATTGCCTGTTAGCATTGAGTAGAGGTGTCAGGTTAACTTTTAATTTGGAGTTTTTATGTTTAGTCACGTGATGGTTGGTGCGAACGATTTAGAAGCATCAAGAAAGTTTTACGACGCTGCTCTAGGTGCACTGGGTATTAGCCCAGGCGTGTTGAATCGTGATATTCGTTATTTCTACAGAAGCCCAACAGGTGTGTTTGCGTTTACCTTGCCGTTGGATAACAAGCCAGCCACGCCTGCAAATGGTGGCACCATTGGCTTTATGGCGAAATCTGTCGAGCATGTCGATGCCTTTCATGCGGCCGGCGTTGCAAATGGTGGCGCTACCTGTGAAGATCCTCCAGGCTATCGCGATGGTCCTGCTGGAAAAATGTATCTGGCTTATTTGCGCGACCCGATCGGCAACAAAATCTGTGCGATGTTCCGAGCGCCTAAGTAAATCCCTTTACATGTTGAATGGACAAGTGCGTATTCATACGATCTGCACTTTTAGGAGAGATCTCAATGCAGCCTAATCCAAAATTGAAAGAAAAGTTTTTGCTTTTTGTTTGTGTGCTTGCTTTTGCTTCACTGTCTTGGGCCACTGAGCCGACTGTTAAAAATCCGCAAGTCGATACGCCCAAGCGGCTGCTGCTGATTGGAAATAGTTATCTTTACTATGGCGACAGTCTTCACAATGTGCTGCGAAACATCGTGATTGCCGACAACCCCGCGATCACCAAGTCTCTTCAATATAAATCCGCCACGATTGGTGGCGCGAGTCTTAATCATCACAACATTGACTGGCTCACAAAGCCCGGACAGATTGGTGTCAAAGAACCATTCGAATTGGTGATCTTACAAGGCCATAGCGCAGCAGCGATCAACGATAAGCAGGGTGCAGTTCATATTGAGGCCGCTAAAAAAGCGGCTGCGCTCATTGCTGAGCGTGGTGGCAAGGTGGCCCTGTACATGCCACATTCCTATGTCGCGCCTCACAAGCAGACTGCCCCTGAAAACGATCAAAAAAATCGTGATTACTACGTCAAGCTGGGTAATGAACTCAATGCTCTTGTGATTCCTGTTGGAATGGCCTTTGCAGAGGCCTATAAAAGAGACCCTCAGCTCAAGTTGCATAAGTCTTATGATGGCAGCCATCCCTCAAGGGCAGGAACCTATTTAGCTGCTGCAACAGTCTACGCGGCTGTGTATGGTCGCTCACCGGTCGGTAACACCTTTGGCGCCTTCGGGGAGGTCGATCCTAAAACTCGCTTGTTATTGCAGCAAGTGGCTTGGGATACAGTTAAGAAGTTTTATGGGCAATAAATACTCGATTTAATCTTTTTGCAATATATCTCTGTCATGGTGACGAGATATGAGAAAGAATATCGAGCTTGTCTATTTTAACGCGGGTGGTGGACATCGCTCTGCTGCGCTTGCCCTTCAGGAGGTCATGAAACAGAGACATCCTGAATGGGATGTTTCACTCGTCAATCTTTTTGAGGTGATTGATTCTGAAAGATATTTTCAGAAGCTGACGGGATTTGCTCCGGAGGATTTATACAACCTCCGACTCAAAAAAGGCTGGACCAGGGGGCTTGCGACAGAGCTCAAGATTTTTCAGGCCATGATTCGCCTGACGCATGTCAAACTGAAAAATAAAATTGAAAAATATTGGATAGAGCGTCAACCAGATTTGGTTGTTTCCTTAATTCCTAATTTCAATAAAGTGATGTATGAGTCTCTCAGAGACGCATGTCCTGGCGTGCCTTACGTGACTGTATTGACGGATTTGGCAGACTATCCCCCTAATTTTTGGATTGAGCCCAATCAAGAGCAGTCCTTGATCTGTGGAACGGATCGTGCTGCTCTACAAGCCGTTGAGGCGGGCTATCGTGAAACTCAGATCACGCAAGTATCAGGCATGATCATGCGACCCTCCTTTTATCAGTCCGAAAAGATTGATCGAAAGGCACGATGCGAAGCGTTAGGTTTAGATCCGCATCTTCCAACAGGTTTAGTCATGTTTGGAGGGCATGGATCAACCCAAATGGTCAAGATTGCCAAAGATCTAAGCCACAGACAGATGATCTTTGTATGCGGTCATAACGAGTTGTTAGCGCAAAAAATCAAAGCACTCAAACCGTCAGTCAAACATGTTGTGTACGGTTTTACCTCAGAGATCAATCTGCTCATGCAGCTCAGTGATTATTTTATTGGCAAGCCTGGGCCAGGGAGTTTGAGTGAGTCGATCCATATGGGGCTACCTGTCATTACCTTTAAAAATGCTTCAACGATGCCACAGGAGCGTTTCAATACAAGCTGGGTCACCGATCATCAATATGGGCTTGTCATCTCTACGATGCGAGAGTTACCTGGAGCGGTTGAGAAAATGATTGCTGAGTTACCAGTTTTCAAAGCCCATGTTGCAGCGACGCGCAATCGTGCTGTCTTCGAAGTCGTCGAGGCATTAGATTGCATTTCAAAACGATGACAGTTTTGTGCGATTTTTAAAATAAGCCACACCGATCAATAGCATATGGGGTACGGTGACAGCAGCCAAACCAATGAAAATTAACCTAAGGATGAGCGTGCTGGTCGGCAAGGTCACCCAATACCACCAAAGTCCGCCCAAGAGCACCAAGGTGGCAAGGGTGTAGATCAACAGCATCCGTAACATGCGTGAATGTTCAAGCGTTGGCGCCGCGATAAACAACTCTGACAAATGGCGTGGGCTATGCAAGAGGCAAAAGTAGAGGGTGAAATAGAGCAGGGGAGACGTGAAGTAAGCCAATAAAAAGAGCGATATCAACTCGAGGGCGCTCTGCCATTGTTTTTGCCACAGAGCGACGCCCACAAGGATGATCATCGCGGTCGTTAGAAACCAAGCTGGCAGCGCGAGGAGGACGGCGAGTGTTCCTCCCGTCTGCCCCGAGAGTTGTTCGAAAATGCTGTAGACAGCCTCTGTGTGAAAGCCGATAGGCATCAGCAGCAAGAGTGCCCCTGCAGACAGACGCAGAGGAGTATTGAGCGATTTAGACCAATCACCGGAAAAGTGCCACGCACTGATGAGTAAAAATACACCTAAGCTCAGCGCGGGAAGCCAGAGCCAGAAGAGCACGACACATACCGTCATCGCAAGGTAGAGTGAATTAAAGACAAAAACTTCAGTGCGCGTATTGTTGAGTCCAATTTGCTGAGCAATCCAGGGATCCAGAGCGCCATGGGGCAAACCAAACAAGGTAATGACGATGCCCAAGATGGCGATTTGCGCGATCGGTGTCAGCAAGTCTGGAAATTGCTGAGTCAAAACAAGGCTCAGCAGCACTGCGAGAGGAAATAGCAGTCTTGCGCCCTTTAAGAGAACAATCAGAGGGGAGGATGGTCTCTGCAACATCATGCTCTTTGAAAGATACTCGATAAGAGTGCCTTGAGGAATGGGGTTTTTGGCAAGCTGGTCACAATGTGGAGATAGTCTAGACCTTTTGCGCGATCGTTCATAAAACGGATAAAACGTTCAGCGTCAGTTCGACTCAGGAGTTGTTGAAAGAGTGTAGGCGCGAGTAAGGGTTGATCGTGGAGGACTTTTAAAAACAGTTGATCCATCTGTTGTAAAAGAAAAGGTGAGCTTTTTTGCTCAAGGATGGCATCGTGCGCGCAGTAATGCGTTGCACACTGCTCAGCCCAATGCTGAATCCTCATAAAGCCGTAGCCAGAAGAGGGGCGCAAGGCGCCTGCGCTCATGCCTGCACGGGGAAAGTCAGTCTTATCTACGGGTAATCCCATAGGAAGAATGCCGTATTCTGTCCGTAGGGCCGTTGAGCTGGAATAGCCTCTCTCATTGAGCAATTGATCAAAGGCACTCTGTAGATGTTCAGCAGCTTGAGGTTTGGTTGAAAAAACAGTCAATTCGATCAGTAAGCGATCGTGAGAAAGCGGCAATAGATAGGTAAAGTAAAAGTCTTTGTTCATGACACGCATGTCGGTCATGAGTTCGAGGGTAGTGGAATCTATTGTTGTTTCATTGCTCAGTTCAATTTCAACGCCTAAAAAGCATTGATATAAAGTCGCTTGTGCAAACTGCTGAGGGCTAGGAGGTCGCGTGTCAATGACTTGCTTGGCAAAGAGGCATTCACTATTGGTTTCAATACTCCAGCCATCAAGGAGGCGCTCAAGCTTTAGGACGGAGGTTCCAAGGCGAGCCTCGATCGATGGGCATTGTTCGATTTTTTTCCAACAGTCTTGGTAAAAATCAGAGGAACGAATGTATTGATAGGGATTGTTTGAACTCGCTCTTTTTTCATTCGGATGGTCTTGTTGACCAAAAAGCCAAGCGGTCCAAGTGTGGCTGACGAGATGCGATAGGGCGTGTTGTTGTGGTGCCCAGAAACACCAGCTTCGATCATCTTGGTAATGCGTGCGGGGTTCGAGGAGCATGACAGAGTGAGAGGTCTGTCTCTCAGCCAGTTCACGCGCAAGCGAAAGGCCAGCGCATCCACCCCCGATGATGGCAAGGTCAAGACGCTTGGTCGCAACCAAAGCAGTCTTGTAAATGTCGATGTAAGGAGCGCTCATGATGTGGATGAGAGTGGCGCAGACGAGGCATCATAGCGTAACGCAAGAGTGCGGAAGTTGCACAGACGACTTTGCGCGGCTGAGAAATAACCGCGCGCCGATCCCAAGACTGATAGTCTGCTTGGGCGACTTTATGGCCAATCTCACGATAGACACGAGCTGCGACAATAATGCCGTAGCGGGCGGCGGGAGGGAGGTAGGTCACACCACTCAGTCCGCTACGATAATAGAGCTCTGCAAGAGCGAGTATTTTTGCAGTCGCGGCTTGCAACTGTTTTTTTTGTTCTTCGCTAGGATGAACGATATCCGATGCGCTGAGTTGGTTTTGCCATGTCGCTGGCAGGTAAACCCTCTCATTTCTTGCATCTTGGCCCACATCCCGGGCGATGTTCGTGAGCTGCATCCCAATGCCAAGGTCGATCGCGAAGGGCCATGCATGTTGATCGCGGACATCTAAAACAAAGCACATCATGAGACCAACTGTTCCTGCGACTTGATAGGCATAGTGCAGGAGTGCGGCTTCATCTTCGATACGTACATGTTTCAAATCAGACTGCATGCCATCGATGAGAGAGCAAACAGGCGCAATCGGCATCTTGGTCTCTTGCATTAAAGCAATCATGTCCGCGACACAAGGTTGAGTAGAGTGACCGTGTTTTAAAGCCGATTTAATGTGCTCTAAGTCATGATGGGCTTGCGTCTGATCGCTGGACTCGTCGGCGATATCATCGACGTAACGACAAAAGGCATAGAGACGGGCGGCACGGCTACGATAGGTCGGACCCAATAATTGGCCGGCAAAGTAAAAGCTGCGCCCGTGCGATTTAAGAACAGCGAGGGCTTGCTCCTGAGTGGCTGACATCAGTGATGGCCAAGTTCAGCATCAGGTAGAAGTCTGTCGACCACCTTAGCGGAGGAGACAACGCCGGGAAGGCCCGCACCCGGGTGCGTACCAGCACCGACTAAAAATAAATTGTCGGATCCTTCTCCACGATTATGAAACCGAAACCAAGCGGACTGGCTAAAGATCGGAGATATGGAAAAGCCTGCTCCGTCAGGCGACAAGTAACGATCCTTAAAGTCAACGGGCGTCATGAAAAACTGATCAACGATATTTTCTTTCAGGCCGGGTAAGGTGCGTTCTCCAAGTGCATCGATCACGCGCTTGGCGAGATCAGGACCTACTGTTTCCCAATCAATGTTTGCCTGAAGGTTTGGCACAGGTACTAAGGCATAAAAACTATCTCCTCCTGCAGGCGCAAAGCTTGGATCGGTCGCAGTAGGACGGTGAAGATAGATTGAAAAATCATCCGAGAGCACTTTACGATTGAAAATATCATCGAGCAATTCTTTGTAACGCGGCCCCATCCAGATCGTATGGTGCGCAACCGTGGGATACTGGGTTTTAGTACCAAAAAACAATACAAACAAACCCATTGATTTGCGCCAATGCTTTGTTTTGAATCGTGCCAACCATGAGACATTCTGTTTGGGTAAGAGGTCTTTGTAGAGGTGGGCGGGATCCGTGTTGGAGATGACATAGTCACTCGCCAGGCTTTCCCGCTGGCCGTTTGCGTACTCAATTTCGACGCTTTCGATCTTTTTATGATGACTTTTTAATGCGGTCACAGTCGTGTTTAATTTGATCTCGATGCCTTGTTCGATCATCAGCTTCTCTAGCGCATCGACCAAGGCACCGGTGCCACCCATCGCAAAGTGCACGCCATGCGCTTGTTCTAGAAAATGAATCAAACCGTAGATGGACGTGGTGTCAAAGGGATTGCCCCCGACGAGCAAAGGCTGGATAGAAAAAGCTTGGCGTAAATAATCACTCTTTAGATAGCGACAGACCATTTGGTAGACAGTTCGCCAGGCGCCCAATCTCGCAAGATGGGGGATTTGGGCAAACATGAAAGCCATGCTGTGAAAGGGACGATCGGACAGTTTGGTAAAGCCAATGTCGTACAGCTTTTGAGATTGCTCTAACAGACGTTTGTAACCTTCGACATCGTCAGGACTCAGTCGCTTGATTTCAGCTAACGTGTCTTCGAGGGTGCCGCCGTAGTCAAAATGATTGCCGTCAGAGAACTCGAAGCGATACCAAGGTTTGAGTGGCACGAGTTTGACGTGATCGTGCAGTGACTGGCCGAAAAGCTCAAAGAGTTCTTCAAAGAGAAACGGTGCCGTTAATACAGTTGGACCGGCATCGTGCCTGAATCCTGCGCGTTCAAAAACTTGTGCACGACCACCTAAGCGAGGGCAGCGGTCGACTAGGGTGACTTCATATCCTTTTTTGCGCGCGCGCAGCGCGGCAGCCATACCGCCAAATCCTGCGCCAATAACTACAACATGACTCATACTTCCTCAACACTGAGTTTTCCGCACAAGCTCAGTAAATATGCTCCGCTATTAGCGGGTAATTGTGCTGCGTAGTGTTCTGCAAGACGCAAGTGTTTCTGCATGAGTTCAAGAGCCTCGTGGGTAGCCTGAATGCGATCGACGCCACGTTGTTGTAAAACGCGAATGATATTGCAGGTGCCGCGCGCTAAATCATCCTCGACATCATTGAGGTCGTCGGCGATCTGATAAGCGATTGCAAAAGACTCTCCCGCTTGTTTGGCAAGGGGGAGAGCGGTGAGCTCATTACATGTGATCATGACGAGCTCTAGAGGGAGGGCGATGAGACTGCCAGACTTAGTTGATGCAATATTGATATAAGCTTGACGATCGACAGGCTCGGCTGCGAAGGCAAGGTCAAGTGTTTGACCGTGGATGAGATCCGCGGTGCGTTGATGAAGGTGTAGCACGAGCCCTTGCGTGTGTTGATCAATCTGCGCAATGGTCTCGAACGCTGCCGAAAGCATTAAGGTACCCGCGCACATTGCCGTACTTTGATCAAAGCGCGACCAGGCCGCTTCTTTGCCGCGACGCTGGGTGTCGCCATCTTGAATGTCGTCATGCAGCAAGGACGCGTTGTGAATTAACTCACAACTCGCTGCAAGGGTGATGCAAATATTTTCACTCAATTCCAAGGCAAGGCCCGCGCTGAGTGCGAGACGCGCTCTAGCATGGCTGGCTTTGCTATCAAAGTGATAGCGAATGAGTGAGTTTAGTTTTTCTGAGTGAGGTCGTATCAGTTTGTCATGGATCAACGCATCCATCGCCTGCAATAGACGGTTAATCATTACGTCATCGTGCGGTGCATTAGACCTCATTTGCACATCCTAAAAAAACAATCCCTGATCAAATGTTCTGACCAGGGATTGGTTCGTGCCAGAGTCACCGTTAAGAGGTGAGTGGACTAGCTTAGTTTGCAGCGCCCTGTGACTTACGCACAGCGATCATGAAAATCATCACGCCGAAGACTGCTTTGGCGATGATGTCAGCGATGGTGTAACCCACCTCAATCACAGTCGTTGCTGTACCGCCGTCGAGTGCCATCGCAAAAGGAGCGAAGTAAACGACTGGGTAGAAAGACCAGGAAAGAATGACAACCCAACGGGCTGAGCTAATCAGTCCGCGCACATCGGCAGGTTGCTTTTCAATGGACTCGGAGAGGCCTGAGAACAAGTTGATGACGATGTAGAGGAAAGGAATCATCGACAATGCGCCCCAAATGAAGCGGGTGCTGTCAATGCCGCCGGAAACTTCGCCGGGGTATCCAAGCACAATCATCAATGCAGCTGCGCCGCCGAGCCTGACGCTCTTGCTAACTGTTTCGGAGCGGGACAAACCCATCACCAAAATCAATTCAATCAAGAGAAGTGGAACAGTCAAGAGCCAATCGACATAACGATAAGCAACGTTAAACGCAACGCCCGTTGATTTCACTACACCATCGACTGCGGTGTAAGCCTCGCCAAAGCTTGAGAAAATGCGAAGGTAGTGGTAACCGGCAATAAACGTTACAAGACCGGTGATGACAAGCGCAGTTTTATATTTTTGTGAAACCTGCGAAAGTCCTAGCCAGAAAAAGATGGTGGCTGCGAAAAATGTCGCGACACCAAAAGAAAAGGCGTTATAGATTAGCTCGTACTGCCCAAAGGTCAGTTGCATTTGGAATATCTCCTAGAGGAATGCTTCAATCAAAATTGCTAGCGTTCCAAGGCCTATTCAAACACGATAGTTGTGATATTACTTAATAGGCAGGTCATTTTAAAAAGACTAAAATGACCAGAACAACGCGAGATTACGCCTGAACTTTGCTGTAAGCAAGTTGTAATTACATTGAAACAATGCGAAATAACAACAAAATTTGTTTAGGAACAACAGTTTTGAAAATAAATCACTAAAGCGACTATTTGACATCAGTCTAAGCAGTCCCTTTAAGAAATCGACCCGAACGTTATCATATTTGTAGAGCCATGCCTGATTGCGTTAGGCGGTTGCGCCTGTCATGCGTGCCGGTTGCCGTGTATTCGTACAGATCGAGCTCACCGACCGCGCTCATTGTAGTGAGCGTGGGAGAGTTGTTTAAAAAAGCTCTCCAGAAAGATGCAGCGATGAGCCGACTCCTGACGATGCAAAGTTGATTTTTCCGGGATTCGCTTTGCCGTAATCGATCAAATCTTTAAGGGTTTTAAATTTTGAGTTGGCGGGGACTACCAAGACATTCGGAGCCGCTAAGACTTGTCCAATTGGCGTGAAGTCTTTGACGGGATCGTATTTTGCGTCTTTGTAAATCAGAGGGTTCGTTACGTGTCCGATGGACGTGTAGAACAGCGTATAGCCGTCCGGAGCAGAACGATATTCTTTATCTTTTTATCTTGCTTTAGCACGGCAAGCCGCTTGCATGTCCGGGTCGCGGATAAAGCCGCATTGGCCTCTGCCGCCGCCCGTTTCTGCTCGACACATCGCCTGAAGGTCATTGTTGCGGATAAAGCCGCACTGGCCTTGACCGCCACCTGTCGTAGCCCGACAGTAAGCCTGTCTGTCAGGATCCTGAATAAATCCACATTGTCCCGAGGCGCTACTTCCTGACGAACCACTGCGTTGTTGTGTACTAGCCCGACAGGCTGCTTGCATATCGGGATTTCTGATAAAGCCACATTGCCCGGAGCCGCCACCTGTTTCTGCGCGACAGCGGGCTTGCAGATCGTTGTCACGAATAAAGCCGCATTGACCAGAGCCACCACCGTTGATGGCGCGGCAGTAGGCTTGCTGATCAGGATTTTGAATAAAACCGCAATTGCCCGATTGGGCTTGCGCAGTTGGAAAAATAAATAATGCTAGTAACCAGATGGAACACAGAATAAGTATGGGGGATTTAATTTTCATATTCAGTGTTCCGCCTTGAGTATCGATTATTTCGCTGTTGAGATTCCGGCATTTTTGATCACCGCACCCCAGCGATCATATTCATTCTTGGCATAGGCTTGTGTGTCGGCCGGGGTGCCAAAGACTAAGTTTGCGCCGCCATTTTCAAGTCTTTTCTGAGCATCGGTTCCTTTGAGGCCTTTGGTCAGGGCTTGGTTTAAACGGTCAACGACTGCCTGAGGCGTTTTGGCTGGCACCATGGGCATATACCAAAGTGAAGAAATCATCTTTGGGTAACCAAGTTCTGCGAACGTGGGCAGGTCGGGTGCCAACGCGTTACGCTTTGGGCTGACCGCAGCGATCGCGCGAAGCTTGCCACTCTTGATATGGGGCATCATTGACGGAAAACCGTCAAACATGATGTCTACTTGACCACTCGCGACGTCCACGACGGCGGGAGCAGAGCCCTTGTAAGGCACATGCAGCATCTTGATGCCAGCCTCAGTCAGGAAGAGTTCACCGGTCAAGTGCGGAGCGCTTCCTGGACCCGCCGAAGCAAAACTCATTTTGCCATTTTGTTTTTTGGCTAAGGCAATCAGTTCCTCGAGATTTTTAACAGGGAGGTTGGCATTGACAGCGAGCACCAGCGGGAACTCGGCCACGACACCTAATGAAACAAAGTCTTTAAAAGGATCGTAGGGTGTTTTGGTATAGAAATGAGGCCCGATGCCATGGGTTGAAATGGCGCCCTGCAGCAAGGTGTAGCCATCCGCTGGAGCTTTTGCGACATAGGCGGTCGCGATGGTTCCGCTCGCACCGGCTTTGTTTTCAATGACGACGGGTTGCCCCACTTGTTTGGATAAAGCTTCGGCCATCACGCGACCTGCAAAGTCTGCAGCGCCTCCGGGAGGCACGGTCACGACATAATTGATAGGCTTGTCTGGATAGTTGGATTGCGCATGCGCAGAAAAAGAGGCGAAAGGTATGATCACCGCGCATGCAATGCCAGCGACTGTCTTGAAAATTGAGCGATTGTGCATCATGAAAATCCTATGAAATGTAGACATGAGAAAAGATTACTAGACCGCGCTACCTGGGACAACCCCATCAGGCAAGCTATTGATGTGCTCATAAATATCGCCTGGGCGAGCAACCCAGATCTGATCTCGGTGCGACAAAATATGTTGCATGACGCGACGAAACTGTCTGAGACGATAAGGCTGGCCCAAGATAAAGCTATGCAAAACCACGCTCATGACCAGTGGGCGTTTGGTCGATTCTTCGAGCATTTCATCAAACTGATCAATCATGTTATCGCAAAATGATTGTGCGGGTGTGCGTCTAGAGACGCATTCGATCGAATCATTCAGATCATGAGAATAGGGGATCGCTAAGATACGACCATGCTTGGTGCGAAACCAGACGGGCTGATCGTCGAGTGGCCAGTCCATCATGTATTTGAAGCCTTGCTCCTTCAGTAAATCCGGTGAATCGACGGTTTGTGAAATATAAGGTGCAAGCCAACCTTTAGGTGCTACGCCTTCATGTTTTAGGATCGTTTGAGCCGCTTCGCGGATACAGGCGCGTTCTTGCTCCACGTTCATGTCGACTTGTCGTTCTGCATTCGTACGGCCATGACCCACAATCTCATCGCCACGCTTACTAAAGGCCTCGATCATCTTCGGGCAATAGTCGTAGAGTTCAGTGTTGACCAACAAGGCATAAGGAAAGTTAAGATCGTTGGCGAGTTCTAGGAGGCGCCAAGCGCCCACTCTGTTGCCGTAATCGCGCCAAGCAAAGCTACGCGAGTTGGGCTGTGGATGGGGGACGGCATAATCATTACCAAGACCCTCGCCAAAGGCAAAATGCTCAACATTTAAACTAAAGTGAATGGCGAGTCGTT
>CAMBLP010000038.1 GCA_945868195.1 Bordetella parapertussis | reverse complement strand
ATTAGCATTTTGTTGCAATTAAATCCTTCAGATGAGAATCATTATCGTTTAGAATGCTTGCATGGATAAACGATCTTCTCCTCTGTCCCCCCCGCCTGAGTTGCAACAGTTCCGTCTCCCAGCACGTTCTGCGTCCAACGCTTACTCCTCGGCCAAGCACGTGTTGCGTATGACGAGTCAGCAGTTGTTTGCGGGTGCCGCTGAGCTGGAAATTACGCACCAAGGTACTCAGTATCGGTTACGTCAGACCGCTTTAGGTAAGTTAATTCTGACGAAATAAACTCTTTTTGTTGCACAAGCCAGCCATCGCCAGCCAGTGCCTAAATTCATTTAGGACACACGTATGCTGCGCTGTCATGATGCTCGAGCCCTTAGTTTTCATTCCGTTCATTTCACACGTCGTTTCACCTCAAACCTTTTCATCGGACTGACATGCAGTCTGTCGGCGAGCCTTTATGCCGCGGCAGCGATTGCTCAGAGTCCAGGACACTCGCTCACCCAACTCAAAGAAATGACGGTGAGTGCTTCGCGTGGGGAGCGTCGCGTTGATGAGGTGCCTGCTTCGGTCACCGTGATCACGGCTGAGACGATTGAACGAGAAGGCGCACGCGATTTAAAAGAAATTTTTCGTCATGAGCTCGACGTCACGGTCCCTTCGGGGCCAACGCGTTTCAGCAATGCGGGCACCTCAACAGGGAGGTCGGGTAACGCGGGTGTCAACATCCGAGGGTTAGGTGGCAATCAGGTGCTGATGTTGATGGACGGCATTCGCGTACCCAATGGTTTTTCCTTCGGATCGTTCACGACAGGGCGTGCAGATTATCTAGATGTGGATGGGCTCAAATCCGTCGAGGTGCTCAGAGGACCCGCATCGACACAGTATGGGAGTGATGGGCTCGCGGGGGCGGTGAGTTTTCGCACACTCGATCCTTCTGATCTATACAAAAAAAATACCAAGCAGGGCGGCTTTGCTCGGACTGGATATGCCGGTGTTGACCGGTCTTGGTCCAGCTCCTTGGGGCTGGCGGGAGAGCGCGGCCCCTGGCAGGGGATGATTCTCGGCAGCTTTCGTCTAGGACATGCCACCAGCAACCAAGGTACGAATCAGGCACTCAATATCGACCGTACCGCCCCTAATCCCGTTGATTACAACAATCGGTATTTGCTGGCCAAGGCGATACTGACGATCAATCCACAGCAACAGCTTGGGCTGACACTCGAATCCCAGCGACGGACACAAGCCACCGAAGTCTATTCGGCCCGTGCAGTGCCGCCCATCCGACCACTGGGGACCTTGAGTTTCTCGACCTTGGATCGCATCAATCGCGATCGTGTCTCCGTCGAGCATCGTTATAGCGATCTGAGTGCAGCTTGGATTCAAAAGGCAGAAACACGCGTCTATTGGCAGGATGCGCAGATCAATCAGTTTGCAACCGAAGACCGCTATCGCGCCCGCCCACGAACGCGTGACAATACCTTTCAGACGTCCGTTGTAGGTGCTGCGACGCAATTTGAAAGCAACTTGACCACCGTCCTAGACCAGCGGCTGACGTATGGTGTGGACTGGAGCCAGTCGGATATCAGGGGCATCCGCGACGGTACGGTCCCTCCTTATGGCGGCGTTTTTCCCGACAAACCTTTTCCGGACACGCTCTACACGCTCAGTGGTGCTTTTTTGCAAAGTGAAATTGAGCTCGGAGATGTCACTATCACGCCGGGCGTACGTTTCGACTATTACCGCATTGCACCCTCTTCAAAGCCCTTGGCGCAGGGAACGCATCGCGGTGGGCCGCATCGCCCCAACCAACCAACCCCACCAACCACCTCAACCGGCCAGGCCGTCACTCCACGACTCGGTGCCGTATGGTCCTTGCACCCTATGTTTGCACCCTATGCACAATATGCACAGGGATTTCGCGCACCCACGCCAGATCAGGTCAACAACGGATTTAGAAATTTAGCCTCAGGCTATACCAGCATTGGTAATCCCGATCTACAGCCTGAGTATGCCGACAGTATTGAAATTGGATTGAGAGGCTTTGACGAGTCAATCAGCTATTCGCTTTCAGCCTTTGATAATCACTACAAAAATTTCATTAGCCAGCAAGTCGTAGGTGGAGCAGGGCGGCCTTCAAATCCAACCGTTTATCAGTATGTCAACCTGACGCGCGCACATATCCAAGGTGTCGTCGCAAGAGTGGATTGGCGTTTTGATAAAAACTGGGGCTTCGAGACAGGTTTTGCTTATTTAAAAGGGGACTCCACGATCAAGGGTCGCAAGCAGCCTCTTGATTCGATCCAACCCCTCAAGGTTTTGCTTGGGTTGCGTTATGACGAGGCAACGTGGGGCACGCGTGCGGACTGGGTATGGAATGCAGCGAAAAGCCCTTCTCGTATTGCACTGTCTTCACCAGAGCAATACGCCACGCCCGCATACGGCACCTTGGATCTCGGTTTGTATTGGAAACCTACAGCCAATTTCACGCTCAATGCCAATGTCAACAACGCGTTTGACACCAAATATTGGCGCTGGTCCGACGTGAGTGGTTTAGCCGCGAATAGCACTATCAAAGATGCCTACACAGCACCAGGTCGCAATATTCAAATTTCCATCCGATACGACTTTTGATTCAAGAGATTGTTGAGATCGACGTCCACACAAGGAGAATTTTATGTCCGAAGCCTACCAGACAGTCCGCGCAGCGTTCGCGACGATGCGCCGTGAGGGTCCCCGCAGACATCGCGATATTGCCAAGATCTTGTCCATATCAGAAGCTGAATTACTTGCGGCGCATTGCGGTCCCGTCGCCCCAAAAGAAGCCCCCACACTTGAAACCACTCTTTTAAATACGCAGTGGCCAGAACAAATAGCAAGCATTGCGTCTCTAGGAACGGTGATGGCCTTAACTAGAAATGCCTCATGCGTTCATGAAAAGATTGGTATTTACAGTCCTGTCAGTCAGGCCGGCGATATCGGACTTGTGACGGACGAAGCAATTGATCTGAGACTGTTTTATAAAAATTGGTATTCGGGTTTTGCCGTGATTGAGCAAACGGCCCGGGGTGTGCAACATAGCCTTCAGTTCTTTGATCGAGACGGTGTTGCGATCCACAAAATATTTTTACGTCCCGAAAGTCAGATCACTGCCTTCGAGGAGATCAAACTTCGATTCGCAGCAGCGTTGCAGACGCCCATGATCTCAATCTCCACGCAGCCTGGAGCTAAACCTGAACGAAACGATGCCGAAATCGACATACCTGGATTGCAACAGGATTGGTTCGCCATGCGCGATACACATGATTTATTTTTGATACTCAAAAAACACGATGTTTCAAGACTTCAGGCCTTTCGTCTGATTGGGACTGCTTACGCGCAACAGGTCAAGGCAGGTGATTTTCGGCGTGTATTGGGTCTGGCATCGGATAAACAAATATCAGTCATGGTGTTTGTTTCTAATTCAGGAGTGATTCAAATTCATACTGGGATGATTCGTAATATCTCTGTGACGCAGGGTTGGCTCAATGTGCTTGATCCAGACTTTAATTTACACCTCAGGCAGGATTGCATTGCCAGTGCATGGATTGTTCGAAAGCCAACCGTAGATGGCGTGGTGACATCGCTAGAGTTGTTTGATCATACTGGTGAGGTCATCACGATGATGTTCGGTCAGCGCAAACCTGGTTTTCCTGAAAATATCCAATGGCGTGCGTTACTGGATGAGTTTTGTACAAGGGGACATGTATGCGCCGCATAACACCCGCCCGGCTTCCTGAAACGCTGGCTTTTTTAATGCGTCGTCGCGCACTGAGCCGCCTTGGTACCCTCGGCGCCTTAGCGATGAGTCAAAAAATTCATGCGAAAAGTATGAGTGTTCGGCCCCCAAGGATTGTCTCGGTGGGTGGCGCCCTGACTGAAATTGTGTATGCCCTAGAGACACAGTCTTGCCTCGTAGGTGTGGACTCGACCTCAAGCTTCCCAGAGCAGGCGCAGCTTCTCCCGCAGGTCGGCTATGCACGCAGGCTATCTGCAGAGGGTATTTTGGCGTTATCTCCCACTTCTGTTTTGGTCACTGAGGAGGCAGGCCCGGCAGAGGTACTTCGTCAAATTTCTAATGCTGGCGTACCCGTTGAAGTCATGGATTCTGGATACCGCTTCGAAGGACTGGTTCAACGTATCGCTCGTATCGGCAGACTCTTGTCCTGTGAGGCGGAGTCTGTTGCGTTGATTGAGCGTCTGAGTCTGGAGTGGAGCGAGGTTTGTCTATCGGTTTCTCACCACAGTTCAGTACGCCCACGTGTGCTCTTTCTTTTTGCCCACAGCACAAGTCGTCTCATGGGCGCCGGCATGCAAACCGGCGCCCATGCGATGATCGAGTATGCAGGTGCGATCAATGCGACTTCAGGTTTTATGGGTTTTAAGCCTCTCACGCCTGAGTCTTTGATTGCTGCACGGCCAGACGTCATTCTGTTAACAGAACACGGTTTTCGTAGTTTGGGAGATCTCTCGTCCGTGCTCAAGCTTCCTGGACTGAGCCAAACGCCAGCGGGTCGTGCTCAACGTATCGCGGTGATGGAGGCAAGTTTATTGCTCGGTTTTGGACCTAGGTTACCTATGGCTGTTCAAAATTTGAGCGAACAGTTCTGGACTTCGGTTGTTGCATGAGCGCTCTTAAACATCCAAAGACCTTGTTTTTTCTCCTTTCTCTCATTGCACTTTTTCTAAGCATTCTGGTTGCACTGCAAACGGGTGCTTTTCCTATCGATGCTGAAGTTTGGTTCTCAATGTTGAGAGGTGAACACGCAATATTCACCGCATCTCAACACGGCGATATGTATGTTCTTTGGTACTTACGTATTCCGCGCGTGATGCTTGCCGTATTCATGGGAGCCGCCTTGGGTCTAGCGGGCACCTTGGTGCAGGGCTTGTTTCGTAACCCCTTGGCAGATCCGAGTTTGTTAGGGGTGACAACGGGGGCGGCCTCTGCCGCAGCACTCACGATCGTGTTGTGCTCAGGGGATCGTATTGCCCTGTTTGGGTTTGCCAAAATCTGGCTATTGCCCATCACGTCGTTTTTGGGCGCGTTTTTAACATGTATGACACTCAATATCAGTTCGAAATGGCTTGCACCAGGTTCAATTTCTGGACTGCTGTTGCTAGGCATTGCTTTAAATGCACTAGGTGTTTCGATCGTCGGTTTATGTACGTATCTCGCGACTGACGAGCAATTGCGGAGCCTATCCTTTTGGACGCTGGGTTCATTGGCAGGCGCCAATTGGACGATGGTTGTGATGATGTGCTCAATACTGGTGCTTGTTTATGTCTGCTCAAGTCGCTTGGCGCAGCGACTCAATGCCTTGAGTCTCGGTGAAGCCACGGCGGCGCATCTCGGCATTGTTGTGAGTAGGTTGCGTTGGTCTATTTCTGTGATGGTTGCGTTATTGGCGGGACTATCGGTCGCCTTTTGTGGGGTGATCGGCTTTGTGGGTCTCATCGCACCCCATCTCGCGCGAGCTCTTATCGGCGCAGACCAGCGGTGTTTGTTGCCTCTTTCAATGCTCATGGGCGCATTGTTGATGCTGACTGCTGACACCATCGCACGGACGATTACGATTCCCGCCGAAGTACCCGTGGGTATTTTTACTGCTTTATTAGGAAGTCCTTTTATGATCATGTTGTTACGTGCCCGTCGGCATCGAATGGGGTGATGGCGATGCTTCTAGTCGAGGATGTCGTTAAAAAAATGGGGGGGCACTCTTTTGGTCCCTATTCACTTTGCATCCATCACAAAGAGTGTGTCGCCATCGTGGGTCCGAATGGTGCTGGCAAGTCCACGCTCCTTAAGCTCATGTCGGGCACCTATCAACCCAATACCGGACGTATTTTTTTCAATCAGCGACCCCTTGGCTTTTGGACCTCACAGGCGCTGAGCGAAAATCGTGCTGTTTTGTCACAGTCTCAAGATATTGCGTTTGCTCTCCCCGCAAGGATTGTGATTGGTTTAGGTCGCGTCGCGCGCAAAGCCGATCCTGATCATTACCAGATCGTTGCTCAGGCGGCTGACTTGCTTGGGGTCGCGCATCATTTGGATCAGACGATTGATACCTTGTCAGGGGGTGAGTTGGCACGCGTTCATCTTGCGCGCGTTGTCGCACAGCTCTGGGATGTTGAGCAGGGCTTCATATTGATGGACGAGCCGATGGCCGCAGTCGACCCAGGGTGTCAAGACTTTTTATTGGAAACCTTGATGCGCTTTGCACGCATCCGCAAGCATGCGGTGATTGCCGTCATGCACGACCTCAATCATGCGTTGAGATATTTCAATCGACTCGTGCTCGTGCATCCGGCAGGTAAGTTAGAGACAGTCACAAGTGGCGCAGAGGCAAAAAATGCCTTAGAGCATTTATTTAAGGTGCGTTTATCTTGCCTCAGAGATGAGCAAGGCGATCTTGTCATGCTGCCGCTGAGGTCATTAGCGAAAAAACGAATGAACGCAAACTAAGGCTTGAAGCACAGAGGGCCACGAGCGACTCCAAATGATGACGCTGACAGATGTAGCATTTTAGATGATCGCTCGCTGCTGAATAAAAAACTACTGCGCCTTAATACCTGCGGCTTGAATGACTGCGCCCCATTTTTCAAGCTCCGCATTTAAATGCGAGGATAATTTTTCTACAGATCCGCCTAGGGTAGTCGCACCAATTGCGGCGAGCTTCTTTTGGAAATCAGGATCCTTTAAAACGGCATTGATTTCAGCATTCATCTTGTCGACAATGGGTTTGGGTGTGCCTTTTGGGGCTAGCATCGCAAACCATGTTGAAGATTGCAGTTTAGGAAAACCAAGCTCGGCCGTGGTAGGAACATCCGGTAAGGCTGGTGAGCGCGCATCAGACAAAATTGCGAGTGCTCTGACCTTTTGCGCCTTGACCTGACTCGCGATGCCAGGGACGAGCTGGAACATAAGCTGGATATCATTAGCGATCATATTGGTCGTGGCTGTACCGGGAGCGTTGTAGGGAATATGAACCATTTTTGCCCCGGTCTGCGTCATAAACAACTCTCCCGCTAAATGCATAGAGCTTCCGATTCCTGTTGAACCAAAGTTCAGCTTTCCGGGATTGTTTTTTGCGAACTCAACAAATTCTTTGAGTGTTTTGACCGGTTGCCCATTGTTGACGACCAGGATATTCGGGACATCACAAATCAATGCGATTGGCGCGAAATCTTTTTGCGAGTCAAAGCCCGGTGTGCTGTAGAGCTTTGGGCTGACAGCCAAGGTACCTGCCCATGAAAATAAAAAGCGATAACCATCCGGTGCGCTTTTCGCAGCGAATGCTGCGCCAATATTTCCGTTAGCACCGGGTTTATTTTCAATGATAAAACTTGTTTTGAGTCTGGTGGCTAATTGTTCCGCCAACATCCTGGCGATAGTGTCGCCGGTACCACCGCCTCCTGGTGCCGGGACGACGATGTGGATAGGTTTTCCAGCTTCAGGCCATGATTGAGCCGAAGTGGGTGATGAGAATGTTGCCGCAAGCAAGGCAGCACAGGTGAGAGTTTTAAGCATCGATTGCATAGGTTTCTCCTGATTAAGAGTGTCAAACTGAGGGAAAGACAGGTTCGCCGAGATTGAGCATCAAGCGATTTGCCCAAGCAAATATGGCGACAGAATGAATGAGGTCCAGAATTTCAGCATCGTCTAGACCGACATTTTTAAGCGTTTGGATATCTGAGGCTGTCACTGCATCTGGTTTTTCTGTGAGCAGAATACTGAACTGGACAATCGCCTTTTCTCGGTCTGTCGTCCCAGCCGTACGGGGATCCGTAAACACTTGTTTAATACTGTCATTCCTTTTGGCGAGTTGCTCGAAGCGCTGAGCATGCACTGAGGCGCAATACACGCATCCGTTGATGCGAGAGACGACTGCTGTAGAGAGTTCGCGCTCGGCACGGGGCATCCCTCCGGGCGCATACATGATGGCATTAAACGCAGCGGAACGCTGTCGCAAAATCTCAGGCTGGTGCGCAAGAAAAAGGTAATAGTCAGATTCTTTTGCTTTGGGGTGGCTTTCTTCGAGAATCGCGATCTGTTCGGCGCTCGCATCGTTAATATTGACGACGTCGAGCCATGCTTTCCAATCTAGTGTTTCATTGGTAAAGCCTTTGATGCGGATGACTTCGCTCATGGCTGTGCTCCTTGCGCATTCAAGGTTTTCAGGGCATGAAGTCCAGCATGCACTCTTACCTGGTACGACACGAAAGCAACTAACTGAGCCAGTGCTGTAATCTGAGGCGTGGTGAGCCCCGAGGCCTGCAGTGCGAGTAGCGCTGGTTTGTCTGCTTTAACGGGATCAGTGATCAGCGCAGCGGTAAATATCAGTATCTGTTTGAGACGCTGGTCCTTGAGCTGATCGAGTTGAGCGCTTGCCACAGATTGGATCGTGTGGTCTGGTACGCCTAAGGCCGAGAGTCTATTAACGTATTCATGTTTCAACGCCTGCGACGGTGTGAGGGCGCAGGCCAGTAAGGCTACGAGGAGTCGATCACTGACCGACAGACCCTCTACAGGACCACCCAGCAGCAGATCTTCGCTTGACTGTGTTGCATCCACCACTTTTGTGCGCTGATGCCTGATCTCGTAGGTCCGCGATCCGGGGACGAGTTCGAGTAGACGATCTAGAGTATCCGGTTTTTCTTTCAATGCTTCAAGATTTGTCATGTCTCTTCCAGTTCAATGATGACGAGTCAACGTTAGGTGGTTATTTGATGGTCTGAGGAGGCGAGGCGACATTCCACTCATCTCCCATGATCTCAGGCTCGGCAAAGTTTTGGATATTTTCAAAGTGATCCGCGACATCTTCTTTATAAAACAAACTCACGATACCTTGAGCGAGCCTCTTGGCGCCATCGCTGATCGCTGGAATGTCACCCGAGATGGTGCCGTGGGAGAGGGCGGCCGGATAGCAAAACACATGAATGCGCTCAAGTCCAGGACATTGACCTGGATTTTTTTCTTTTAAGTCAAAGATGGTTCCCAAGTCAGGTGAATCGTGTAGCTCTCTATCTTCTAGGCCGGCTTCATGCTGGTAGCGGTCACCCCAAGTACGCAGATGTTTGGCAATCACTGCGTATTCAGGGCGGGCGAGCCAATCTATTTTGAATCCCGTCGCAAAAATCAAAAAGTCGAGTTCGAACAGTCCTTTGGGAGTATGAATCGTCAATTCCCCCTCGGCGTCGATGGTGATGTCATCGATGGGACATCCTAGATTGAAACGTGCATTGGTGTGTTTGGATACGCGTAGGGTACTTCCGCGTGGAGGCGGTACTTGTTGCGTATTAATGTAATGACGAATGCGCCATTTCCATTCATCTGGCAAATCGACATGCCCATGCGTCAGTCCCGGATTGCCAGCGCCCTTGCCTTTATTGATCCGAGGTAAGTCAGCACGTCTGATCAACATGTCGACGCTCATTGCGCCGCACTCGAGTGCGGTCGCTGCGCTGTCCATGGCTGAGGCACCAGCACCGATCACGCCTACCCGTTTTCCCTTGAGTGTGTGATAGTCGAGGGGATCAGAAGAATGTGCTCTGTGTTGAGGGGGGACTTTGTTCGCAAAATGGGGGAGTGACGGGCCACCGAGACCATCCCGTCCAGAGGCAATGACTACTCGTCTTGCAAAAATCTTTTCAATACCCTTTGGGTGTTGCACCAAGAGCTCGACGAGTTGATCCGCTCTAGGGTGGACTTCTAGCACCTGATGTTCATTTCTAATGTCGAGTTTGGTGACCTTGCGATACCAGCGCAGATATTCCATCCATTGCGTACGTGGGATTTTGTCGAGAGCTGTCCACACCTCTGCGCCAAACTGGGCCTCAAACCACGCGCGAAAGGTCAGGGCAGGCAGGCCGAGTGCTGGGCCCGTTAACTGCTTGGGTGATCGCAGTGTTTCCATGCGTGCAGTGGTCACCCAGGGTCCTTCATAGCCCTCGGGTGCGCGATCAAACAAGACGGGATGGAGTCCCAAGAGATTCAGTGCCGTACCTGCTGTAAGTCCTGCCATTCCTGCGCCAATGACGGCAACGTCGATGACGGGTTGTCCCTCATGCGACTTTTTAATCATCCAGGGCTTTGCAGGAAGTTCTAGCCAGGACAGATCTTGACTGAGTCTTGCTTCAAGCAAATCAAGGCCATTTTGAGCGTGTATTTGCATGCGTATGTGGGCCGAAACTAGAGGGGGCTGTAATGAAATGTTACTTTTGATTGTCTACGATTAATGGCCTTAAAGGCAAATGTTTCTTCTTTATAAGCAAATAAGCGATGGTGATGCGGTCAATCACCATAGACTGGCTTGTAAGCCAATTCTTTGATATGTGCCGCAATGTCCTCGGGGCGCTCAACGCGCGACAAGCCTTGATCAAAAACGTAAGTCGCAACCTTTGCAGCGGTATGCAATGAGGCTGCAAGAATCTGTGATTGTGGAGGATAAATGAGTCCGGTATTCAGATCCTCTTGCGTCACTTGTTCTGCAACTGCTTTGGCAGCTACGATAAACATTTGTTGGGTCACACGCTTGGACTGGGTAGCAAGTACAGCCATCCCCATCGCAGGAAAAATGTAAACGTTATTGCCTTGACCAGGGACGAAAGTCTTTGCACCCAGTGTCACGGGATCAAAGGGGCTACCGCTTGCAAAAATTGCCTTGCCGTTTGACCATTTGTAGGCTTCTTCGGCCGTACATTCTGAGCGCGAAGTCGGATTGGAGTAGGGGAAAATAATAGGCTGAGCATTGACTTTGGACATGGCCTCAATCACTGCTTGATTAAAGAGCTTAGGAACAGTGCTAACACCCACGATTCCGTTTGGTTTGATCGCGTTAATTGCGTCTACAAAAGACTTGCAAGGTGCATGTTGATGCGCAAACGGCTTTTGAAAGTCAGCCAAGTCCGTGCGGGTGGATTCTACCAGTCCGTTGATATCAAACAACCAGTTTCGACCACGCGCCTCTTCGATCGTCAGACCTTCCATCACCATGGCCTCGCTGATCAATTCAGCGATACCCGTGGCGGCAGAACCCGCGCCCATAAACAGAAAGCGTTGATCCGTCAGTTTTTGACCGGTGATGCGCAGGGCCGCATACAGACCCGCAAGCGCGACACCCGCCGTACCCTGGATATCGTCGTTGTAGGTGCAGATTTTGTCTTTGTATGACTCTAGAATCGAAACAGCATTAAAGTTTGCGAAATCTTCCCACTGCAAACAGCATTTGGGATAAAGCGTTTGTACGGCATCGACAAACTCTGCGATGAACGCGTGGTATTCGTCGCCGCGTACACGCTGCTGACGTAAGCCGAGGTAGAGCGGATCGTCCAGCAGTGTCTGATTGTTGGTGCCTACATCAAGCATGATCGGAAGTGTGAGCTCAGGAGGTACGCCAGCAACCGCGGTGTAGAGCGCCAGTTTGCCGATCGGAATACCCATGCCGCCCACACCTAGGTCGCCCAAGCCGAGAATACGTTCGCCGTCCGTGGCAACGATAAAACGGATGTCTTTTTGCGGCCAATTCGCCATCAACTCTTTCAAACGCCCTTTGGCACTGATGGGAAGATAAAGACCGCGTGTTGAGCGGAAAATATGATCAAACTTTTGGCAGGCTTCGCCAACCGTTGGCGTATAAACAAGAGGCATGAACTTAGCGGCATCGGACATCAGGACTGCATAAAACAGTGTCTGATTACGACTTTGTAAGTCCATTAAAAACAAATAGCGCTGTAAATCCGTGTCGAGCATGTCAAGCTGCGTGTGAACCCGAGCGACTTGGAGCTCTAGGGTATCGACGCCAGGAGGTAAGAGACCCTCAAGACCCGCCGCTTTTCTTTGCTTTTCGGTAAATGCCGTACCGCGGTTCACGAGCGAGTCGTGAAGAACGGTATAACCTGTGTTTTTGATAGGTGTCGACATCTGTGCAGCTCCGAGCGCAACGTCTTTATTTTTAACAAAATGTTAAATAAAAGCCTCTTTAATGCTAGCAGAGTTTGACGACGGTTTTTAACGAATAAAATTTAAAGTTTCGTCTGTGCTGGCCACCTGACAGTAAATCCAGTTGATCGTTTTGAGTTCATTGTCATGTAACTCATCTGTTGCAGCCGCGCAGGCATCGTGACAGACGATGACATCAAAACTTTCGTCAGCGAGACTGCGAACCGTGCTTGAGACGCATTGATCCGTAAAAATACCCACGCAAATGACATGCTGTATGCCTAAGTTGTTGAGCATGAGCCGAAGATTCGTGCCTGTCAGGGCGCTGTCGGTTGTTTTTAATACGACGATTTCTGCGGGCGTTGGAGCGAGAGCATCGATGATTTGACTCTCCCAATTATTTTTGGGTAGCAGTAAATTATTAAAACCTGGCTTGCGTTGAGAAAGCGAGCGATCGCGACCATCAGGGGTTTGACAAGCGATGCGCGCATGCAGCACGTTCATATCCTTTAATCGACATGCATGGATCAAGCGTTGAATGTTTGGAATGACTTGTCCGTGCATGCGCTTCATGAAGGGCGCCCAACGTTCACGCTCTACAGAGTCCTTGGATTCAGTCAGGTAGGTATTTTGCACATCGATGACAAGCAACGCGGTTTTAGCAGCATCAAGCTCAAGATCGTCCGGAAGAGGCGCCTGTTCGTAATAAAAAGAGCGGTAAGCCGTTTTCCAACTTTCTTGAGCCATACTGTTCTCCTGATGCTTAAACGTATCACACTGTTTACTATGGTTGAATATTTTTACTACGAATAAGTCGCTCCCATTTTGCTGTGTCTTTGGTTAATAATTCTGCCAATTGCTGCGGTGTCGATGCTGCGGGTTGCGCGCCAGAGTTGGCTAAACGTGTTTTAACCGCATCATTGGCTAGGACGCGCGCGATTGCTTTATTGAGGCGATCGATTTCTGCGGGAGGCGTGGCTTTAGAGGTAAAGATCGCATACCAGTTATCAGAGTCTACGCCCTTGATGCCCATTTCTTCGAATGTTTTGACATCCGGCAAAAGGGGATGACGTTGTGTTGCCGCGAGACCAACAGGTTTGAGCTTACCTGCTTTGACGTTGTTGATCAGTCCGGGGATATCTCCAAAAAATCCATCCACATGACCTGCCATCACATCTGTAATCGCAGGTGCTGCACCCTTGTACGGCACGTGGACTAAATTTGCACCGGTCTTATCGACCACTTGCTCCATCGCCAAGTGAGGCACACTTCCTGCACCCGAGGATGCCATCGTGGTACGCTGTTTTTTTGCATTCGCAACAAACTCAGCTGGATTATTCGCTGGATTGTTTGGGTGGACGACCAGCAGTTCAACGTTGTTGACCACAAGCGAGACAGGCGCCAGATCTTTTTGTGGGTTGTATGACAGCTTGGGGTAGAGGCTGGGATTGATGGCGACCGCGCCGACACTGGTCAGCCACAACGTATTGCCATCCGGTGCGGACTTGACGACATAGTCGGCTGCAATCGCGCCATTCGCTCCCGCTTTATTTTCAACAATGACCAGCTGACCCAGCTCCTTGGACAGTGCCTCGCTGATGCTACGTGCGACAAAATCGACAGGACCCCCAGGAGGAAAGGCGACAATCAGTTTGGTGGTTTTAGCTTGTGCCATGGCGAATTGCGGTGCGGCAGCGATCATCAGCGTGCCGAGAAATGTATAGGCTATTTTTTTAATGGTGGTCTTCATGAGGTGTCTTCAAAAGAAATTGATTGTTATTGATAGCATTCATTAAAAGAATTAACCACAGCGTACAGACATTCCGCCATCGACAACGATTTCAGTGCCTGTAATAAATCGTGCCTCGTCCGACGCGAGAAATACAGCTGCGTTGGCAGTGTCTCGCCCATCACCCATAAAGGGTAATGGTATACGAGCTTGCCGCTGTTCGAGTAATTTTGCGACATCCCCGCCGGATCGTTGGCCCGCGAGCCTGACCTCAACCAAGGGTGTGTGGAGTTGTCCTGGGACGATGGTGTTGACCCGAATGCCTTTCTTGGCATACTGAATCGCGACCACCTTAGAGAGCTGAATCACCCCCGCTTTAGTCGCCGCATAGGCGACCTGCGCGGAACCTGTCCAACGAATGCCCGAGGTGGAAGACATATTAATGATCGCACCGCTCCCTTGCTTTTCCATGATGGGCAACACATGTTTGCAGCTTAGAAAGACGCTTTTGAGATTGCTGTCGACCTGTGCGTCCCAAACGTCCTCGTCGAGTTCGACCGGTCCGCCAGAGGCTGAGCCACCCACGTTATTAATCAAGATATCGATGCGTTCCCACTTTTCAATGCACTGACGAACGATGTCGGCGATTTGGGCGCTCTGTGTAACGTCGCAGTGAGCAATTTCGATGTCACCACCGATCGCGTGAACGCGCTCAACGGTCTCGGCCATTCGGTCTAAATCCTTATCGACGCCAAATACTTTCGCGCCTTCTTCGGCGAAACGAACAGCCATCGCCCGACCATTTCCCCAACCAGGTCCTACCGAGCCTGCCCCTAAGATGAGAGCAATTTTTCCATGTAGTCGAGCTGTCATCATGTCTCCAGATGTTGATTTTTAATTTTTATTTGAGTTTAAGGTGTTTTAAATCTACCGCGATGCAGCAAGGAATAGGTTCATATTTCAGATGCTGCAAATAAAATAGCACTATTTGTTACGATACGTATCGTACCCTGTCATACTTTTCATATACTTAGAGCAGGAGCTATCAATGCTTATTCCACGTCAAGCCGTTCCCACCCTAGACCTCCCCACACTCGATCACGGTCCATTTAGCTTGGCGAAGGATCAGCCCAAGACCTTCACCCTTGTGGTGTTTTTTAGAGGCCTGCATTGCCCGCTGTGTGTGACGTATCTAAAAGAACTCGGTGTCTTGTTGCCTCAACTTAAAGAGCGCGGTGTGAATGTGATCGCGATTTCGTCAGACGACGAAGTCAGAGCACGCGAGATGGCTAAGAGGGTAGGGATGCCTGAACTACGGTTTGGGTATGACCTGTCGCTCGCGACTGCGCGTGCTTGGGGTTTGTATCTCTCGACTGGCAGAGGGTTAACCTCGGCGGGTGTTGAAGAACCAGCCATCTTTATCGAACCAGGTTTGTTTTTGATCCGACCCGATCAGACGCTCTATTACGGTGCCGTGCAAACCATGCCGTTTGCTCGTCCATCTTTTAAAGATCTCATACTTGCGATCGACTATTCGATCAATAAAGACTATCCCGCACGCGGAGAGTACACCGGCGCGGTTTGAGCTTTATATGGTTACGCACTGATTTACGCGATAATTCTATTATTTTAGTCATCTCTCGGACATCTCATGCGTCATACATTTTCTTTATTGATCGCCACAATGACTTTAGTGGCTTCGGCTGCCATCGCACAGGTGCAGGATTTCAAGCACTACGGCAATTTCAAACACATGATGCAGTCGGGAGAAACGAAAGGGCAAGTACTTTTGTCAGAATTACCCGTAACAGCTGGCGTTTGGGGCGTTGGTGCCTTAGCGGGAC
>CAMBLP010000037.1 GCA_945868195.1 Bordetella parapertussis | reverse complement strand
ATATAGAGACGTTTGGCGGGCAATAGATAATCGATCAGCAGGGTGCCCGTCGGTTTGCGGCCCACCACAATCGAGTCGCCGACCTGAATGTGTTGCAGACGCGAGGTCAGTGGACCGTCCTCGACTTTGATACTCAAAAACTCAAGGTGTTCTTCGTAGTTGGCGCTCGCGATACTGTACGCGCGCAAGAGGGGCTTTTCATTGATCCGCAGACCGATCATGGTGAAATGACCGTTCCTAAATCTCAGTGAGGGATCGCGCGTCGTCGTAAAACTAAAGAGGAGGTCTGTCCAATGATGCACACTCAGGACTTTTTCTTCGTTAAAGGCACTCATGCGGATGTTCTTTATGTCTGACAATAAAAAACTATAACAAATATGGCGGAGAATCTTCGCCAAGTTGACGGATAACTGCGGTTAACGCTTAGTCAGCGTTCAATTTGGTTAAAGTTTTGGGTCTGTAAGGCTATAGTGGCTATTCGCCGTAATGCGCGATCGAGTTGTTGAATAGTTGTAGGAGCTAAATTCATGAGTATGCAGACCCCGTTTAAATGGGCCCGTATGGTGTTGCAAACCGTCGCGGTGTTGGCGTTTTCTTCTGCCGCGCTGGCGCAGGGCACGATCAAGATTGGCGAGATCAATAGCTACAAAGCGCAGCCCGCTTTTCTCGAGCCCTACAAAAAGGGCATGGAGTTAGCCGTCGAACAGATCAATGCCGCCGGTGGACTCAACGGCAAAAAACTTCAACTCATCACGCGCGACGACAATGCCAATCCCGGTGATGCTGTGCGGGTCGCTGAGGAACTTATTTCACGCGACAAGGTGGATGTGTTGACCGGGTCTTTTCTCTCGCACATTGGTTTAGCCCTAACGGATTTCGCAAAACAGAAAAAAGTATTTTTTCTCGCCAGTGAGCCGTTGACCGATAAGATTGTTTGGCAAAACGGGAACCGCTATACCTTCCGCCTGCGTACTTCAACCTATATGCAAGTCGCGATGCTGGTACCCGAAGCCGCGGCGATGAATAAAAAGCGCTGGGCGATTGTTTATCCCAATTACGAGTACGGGCAGTCCGCAGCGGCGACTTTTAAGGCGCTTCTTAAAGCCGCACAGCCGGATGTTGAGTTTGTCGCCGAGCAGGCCCCGCCTTTGGGTAAGCTTGATGCGGGCAGTGTGGTTCAGGCTTTGTCAGATGCCAAACCCGATGCGATTTTTAACGTACTTTTTGGCGCCGATCTCGCGAAATTTGTTCGCGAAGGTAACACGCGTGGCTTATTCAAGGGCCGTGAAGTGGTGAGCTTGCTGACCGGTGAACCCGAGTACCTCGATCCGCTCAAGGATGAAACCCCCAACGGCTGGTTGGTCACAGGTTACCCCTGGTATGGCATTAAGACACCGGAGCATGAGGCTTTCCTCAAGGCCTATCAAACCCGCTTTAAAGACTACCCACGTCTGGGTTCGGTCATTGGCTATAGCACCATCATGTCCTTAGCTGAGGGCATTAAAAAAGCAAAAGGAACCAATACCGAGGCGTTGATCGCCGCCTTTAAGGGCCTGCAATTGATGACGCCCTTTGGACCCATCACCTACCGCCCAGAGGATCATCAGTCGACAATGGGTGCGTTCGTGGGCCGAACTAAAAATGAGGGTGGCAAAGGCGTGATGACCGATTTCCGTTACATGGATGGCTCCCGATTTTTACCCTCCGCTGCCGAGGTTAAAAAGCTTCGACCGGCGGATTAAACACGCGCACCGCACCGTATGGATCTTGCAAGTTTCATCGTTCAGCTTTTAAACGGCCTGGCCGGCGCCTCCTCGCTATTTTTGGTGGCGGCCGGTCTGTCGTTGATTTTCGGTGTGACGCGCATTGTCAATTTTGCCCACGGTTCTTTTTATATGGTGGGCATCTATATCGCGTATAGCTTGGTCACGAAGTTTGCCGCCACGATTGGCTTTTGGCCGGCGATCCTGGGGGCGGCACTCTGCGTCGGCGTCTTGGGCGCATTGGTGGAAATGACTTTGATGCGGCGTATTTACCGCGCACCAGAGTTGTTTCAGTTGCTCGCGACCTTCGCTTTGGTGCTTGTGATCAAGGACGCGGTGTTGTGGTTTTGGGGGCCCGAGGAGTTGCTCGGCCCGCGCGCGCCTGGTTTTAAGTCTGCGGTACAGATTTTGGGACGAAGTTTTCCGAGTTACGACTTGCTGTTGATCGTGCTGGGACCGATTGTGTTGGGTTTGCTGTGGCTGTTGCTGACGCGAACACGTTGGGGGACCTATGTCCGTGCCGCGACGCAAGATCGTGAAATGGTGGCGGCGCTGGGCGTCAATCAAGCATGGCTATTTACAAGCGTCTTCGCGTTAGGCGCCTTTTTAGCAGGGCTGGGCGGCGCGTTGCAATTGCCGCGCGAGCCCGCCAGCCTTGAAATGGATCTCAATATTATCGGCGCGGCTTTTGTAGTGGTCGTGGTGGGTGGCATGGGCTCGATTCCGGGTGCGTTTGTCGCAGCCCTGCTCATCGCTGAAATCAAAGCCATCTGCATCTGGTTAGGCATGGTGACGATTTTCGGCGTTGAGATTTCATTTTCAAAGCTCACACTGGTGGTTGAGTTTTTAGTGATGGCCACGATCTTGATGATTAGGCCTTGGGGACTGTTTGGTCGTCCGCAACCTCCTGCACGCCACGTCGGTCATGTCGAAGCGCCGCTGCGCGCCGCAGGTGTTTGGAGCTTGCGATGTTGGGCAGTGTTGATTGCTTTTTTAATCGTCTTGCCTTGGCTGACGCAAGCCTCGCCTTATGTCACGATCTTGAGTATCGATCTGCTCGTGGCCGCGCTCTTTGCAGCGAGTTTGCACTTCATCATGGGACCTGGCGGCATGCACTCCTTTGGGCACGCTGCGTATTTTGGTTTGGGCGCCTACGGTGCCGCTCTGCTGTTGAAGTATGCGGGTATTCCGATGGAGGGCGCTCTATTGTTAGCGCCTGTGGTGGCTGTTCTTGGCGCAGCGTTGTTTGGTTGGTTTAGCGTGCGCCTCTCTGGCGTGTATCTTGCGATGCTGACGCTTGCCTTTGCGCAGATTACTTGGGCGGTGGTGTTCCAGTGGGATGGCTTGACGGGTGGCAGCAATGGCTTGATCGGTGTTTGGCCTGCGCAATGGTTGACCGACAAGCAGCACTATTACTGGTTGACATTGGCCTTAGTGGTCGTTGCCGTATGGTTGTTGCGTCGCATGCTACACGCGCCGTTTGGGTATGCCATGCGTGCCGCACGTGACTCCGCGTTACGCGCGGATGCAATCGGGATCGATATCAAACGTATCCAATGGTTGGCTTTTATGATCGCAGGCGCTATCGCGGGCCTGGCGGGTGCTTTATTCGCTTTTTCCAAGGGCAGTATTTCCCCCGAAGTTTTACATGTGAGCAAATCAGTCGACGGACTGGTGATGGTGTTGCTCGGCGGCATCCAAACGCTGGCGGGCCCTCTGGTCGGCGCCTTGAGCTTTACTTGGTTGCACGATACCGTGGCTCGCAATACTGAATACTGGCGTGCGATGTTGGGTGGCAGTATTTTGTTATTGGTGTTGTTATTTCCCGAGGGGATCGCCGGTGCAGCGCGACGTATTTTTATACGAGGTGCGCGATGAGTCTTCTGGTCGTGAGCGAGCTCGGTAAATCTTTTGGTGGTCTTGCCGCGGTGGATGGCGTGAGTTTTTCAGTCTATTCGGGCGAACTCCTTGCGTTGATCGGTCCGAATGGCGCAGGCAAGACGACGACCTTTAATATGATCAACGGACAGTTGCGTGCGGATTGCGGCTCGGTTCGCTTGTCTGGTCAAGAGTTGCTTGGCAAAGCCCCGCGGGAGATCTGGCGTTTTGGTGTGGGTCGGACTTTTCAGATTGCCGAGACCTTTGCCTCGTTGACCGCGATCGAAAATGTGCAGATGGCCTTGCTCTCGCATCACCGTCGCTTGTTTTCCTTTTTAAAGCCTGCGCGCGCCTTTGCCCTGGAGCGTGCAAGAGATTTGCTCGAGCAGGTGGGAATGGCAGGACAAGCAGAGCGCGCCTGTAGTGAACTGGCTTATGGCGACGTCAAACGGATCGAACTCGCGATGGCCTTGGCCAATGAGCCGAAGCTTTTATTGATGGATGAACCCACGGCGGGTATGGCACCCGAGGAGCGACATGCCTTGATGGCACTGACCAAACGTCTGGTGGTCGAACACAACATTGCGGTCCTGTTTACGGAACACAGCATGGATGTCGTGTTTGCTTTTGCGGATCGCGTGATCGTGTTGGCCAGAGGACGCTTGATTGCAGAGGGATCTCCCGCTCAAGTCCGGAGCGATCCTTTGGTGCAAGAGGTGTATTTTGGCTCTGGCACGACCTTTTCAGAACAAGGCGGGTCAAATGCCTAAGTCACCATACTGCAACTCTGAAGGGCCACTCTTGATTGCCGAGGGTCTGCGCGCTTGGTATGGCGCGGCGCAAATTTTGTTCGATGTTGCTCTAGAGGTCAGGCAGGGTGAAGTGGTCGCCTTGATGGGCCGCAATGGTGCGGGCAAGTCGACGACAATCAAAACCCTGATGGGGTTATTAGATAAAAAAGCCGGCCAGATACGTTTTATGGAGCGCGATATTTCCCGTCTTGCACCGTATGAAATTGCGTCACTCGGTCTTGGATTTGTACCCGAAGATCGGCGCATCTTTACGGATCTAACCGTACTGGAAAATCTTGCCGTCGGTCGCCAGGCTCCCCGACATTGGCCCGATGGCACGCCCGCCCCTTCGTGGAGCGTCGAAAAACTGTTTGACCTGTTTCCGAATTTGGCGCAGATGCCGCAACGACTGGGCGGAAAAATGAGCGGTGGCGAGCAACAAATGCTCACTGTCGCCCGAACCTTGATGGGTAACCCTTATCTTGTTTTGCTTGACGAGCCCTCTGAGGGGGTGGCGCCCATTATTGTCGAGCAAATGGTGCACATGATTCTCGCGCTCAAAAAGCAAGGCGTAAGCATTCTTTTGTCTGAGCAAAATGTGCACTTTGCGCGGTTAGTATGCGACAGAGTGTATGTTCTTGAAAAAGGGCATGTCCGATTTTCAGGCACCTTTGGCGAGCTAGATCAGCAGTCCCAGCTCAAACAAGACGCCCTCACGCTATAAATCTCAGGCGACTTTCTTTTTGTGGCTTGCATTTGCCGCCAACTTTGACCACAATAGAGCCTTGATCACCACCCCGGCTTCGCATCGATCCGGGGTTTTGTTTTTTGGGAAAAATACGATGGCCACTATTCCTCTTACTGTGCGCGGGGCCGAGCGCTTGCAAGCTGAGCTGCATCGCCTTAAACACGTCGAACGACCTGCCGTGATTACCGCGATCGCCGAGGCGCGCGCTCAGGGTGACCTGTCGGAAAACGCCGAGTACGATGCGGCACGCGAGAAACAGGGCTTTATCGAAGGTCGCATCAGCGAGCTCGATGGCACGCTCTCCAATGCCCAGCTCATCGATCCGAGCTCCATTGATGCGGATGGTCGCGCTGTGTTCGGTTCGACCGTCGAGATCGAGGACCTGGAGACCGGTGGCAAGGTCACTTATCAGATCGTGGGGGATGTCGAGGCTGATATCCGTGCAAACCTGATTTCGGTTTCGAGTCCGGTCGCACGCGCGTTGATTGGTAAATACGAAGGCGATGTCGTCCAGGTGCAGGCACCATCCGGCATTCGCGAGTTTGAGATTGTCAGTATCAAATACCTTTGATATTTTCGCATCAAAGGTATTTGATTCAAACGTGATGTGCTTAACCTTTGGCGGCAGGTCGTTTACGGGCTGAAAGCCCTGGGGCGCCACGTCGCGCACCGGCTCGCAAAGACAGCGAGCTGCGACGTGGAATCCCATGTGCTGTATCCTTGGTACCAGAAGGACGTGTACTAGGGCGTGCCGGACGGTCACCCGAAAAGACGCGCGGACGATCCAGATCCTCATCGCTATCGCGTTCGGCGCGCGTGCGACGAGTTGGTTTTTCCAGCTTTTTGCCCTCGGCGGCGAGCTTTTTCGGCGTGTGGGGCTCGGAGGGTTTGCGTTTTGCAGGTGAGACCGGTGCTGGTGTTGCTTTGAGGTAAGTGCCTTTAGCGCCGTACCTGTACAAAATCAGCATCTTGCCCAAATGATGCACGGCAGCGCAGGAGAGCTTTTCGCAGATCGCATTGAGCATTTCATCGCGGGCATCTCGATCAGCAGTCCCGGCACGAACTTTAATGAGTTCATGGGCCGACAGGTTCATGTCGATTTCTTTGAGTACTGCCTCGGTCAGGCCGTTGTCGCCAATCAGGACAACAGGGCGCAATGGGTGGGCAGCAGCGCGAAGAGCGCTGCGTTCGCGTGGGGTGAGTTCCATAATAGTCATAAGGTAGATTGTACGGGAATGGCCAAAAACAAATTTTCAAAAGAATGGGTGATGCAACATATCAACGACCCATTCGTCAAATTAGCCACTCAAAAGGGGTATCGAGCCCGCGCGGCCTTCAAATTAACCGAAATTCTAGACGCCGAAAAGCTCATGCGTCGCGGGGACGTGATTGTGGACCTGGGTTCAGCGCCTGGTAGCTGGTCGCAGGTCGCTCGCGAGCGTTTGGTGGGCAAAGGGGGCGTGATCGACGGCAGGATTGTGGCCATGGATATCTTGCCGATGGAGCCCATCGCAGGCGTTGAGTTCCTTCAGGGTGACTTTAGCGATGAAGAGGTGCTGAACACGCTAAACACGATGCTAGGGGATACTAAGGTTGATTTGGTGATGTCAGATATGTCGCCAAATTTGTCTGGCGTAGGGATGGCTGACTCGGCACGGATTCAAATCGTGATCGAATTAGCCCTTGAATTTGCGCTGATGCACCTCAAACCTGAGGGAGCGCTCATCGTCAAAGCGTTCCATGGTAGCGGCTTTTCTCAGGTGGTTGAGAGTTTCAAACGCCATTTCAAGCGCGTGGTAGAGCGTAAACCCAAGGCTTCGCGTGATCGATCCTCTGAAACTTTCTTAATCGCCAAGGGTCTGAAGAAAACCTGATGTCGTAACAGATAGGCATGAGCGGATTCCGAAGAGGAAATTAAATGGCTTTTATTTGATTTTGCTCAGCTTTTGATCCCTTTTGTATGTAGGGAATGTAGGGAGGGTAGTCTCAGAACAGAGTAGAATTACAAATAGCTGAATAGCGAAATTTCCCTGAAAAGGGTTAACGCTTGTGTGAATGACAAGCAGGAGATCGTCCTTGAATAACTCGTTTTCTAAAGTAGCCGTTTGGATGGTGATCGCGCTGGTACTGTTTACTGTTTTTAAACAGTTTGACAGTCGTGCCCCCGCCCAAGACTCGGTCAGTTACACCCAGTTTATGGATGACGCCAAGTCTGGCAAAGTCCGCAAGGTCGACGTTCAGAGCGATGTGCTCTACGTCACGCCTGATGCGGGCCGTCCCTATACGCTGACTTCGCCCGGCGACCTCTGGATGGTGTCGGACTTGATGAAAGCCGGTGTTCAAGTTTCTGGCAAGGCCCGCGAAGAACCCTCGTTCCTGATGAGCATCTTCGTTTCCTGGTTCCCGATGCTGTTGCTGATCGGTGTTTGGGTATTTTTCATGCGCCAAATGCAGGGTGGTGGCAAGGGTGGCGCGTTTAGCTTCGGCAAGTCACGCGCGCGCATGCTCGATGAGTCGACCAACTCCATCACGTTTGCGGATGTGGCGGGTTGCGACGAGGCCAAAGAAGACCTACAAGAACTGGTTGATTTCTTGCGTGACCCGACCAAGTTTCAAAAGCTGGGTGGACACATCCCTCGCGGTGTGTTGATGGTCGGTTCGCCGGGTACAGGTAAAACCTTGCTGGCCAAGGCGATTGCCGGCGAAGCCAAGGTTCCTTTTTTCAGCATCTCAGGTTCTGACTTCGTTGAGATGTTCGTCGGTGTCGGCGCATCCCGTGTGCGTGATATGTTCGAAAACGCTAAAAAGCACTCACCGTGCATCATCTTTATTGATGAGATCGATGCAGTGGGTCGTCAGCGTGGCGCAGGTCTCGGTGGTGGTAACGACGAGCGCGAACAGACACTGAACCAGTTGCTGGTGGAGATGGATGGTTTCGAGACAGGCGTAGGTGTCATCGTGATTGCAGCAACCAACCGTCCCGATGTGTTGGATCCCGCCTTGCTGCGTCCTGGCCGTTTCGACCGTCAGGTGGTCGTGCCTCTGCCAGATATTCGTGGTCGCGAGCAGATCTTGCACGTTCATATGCGCAAGGTTCCTTTGGCGCAAAACGTCAATGCGCATGTCCTGGCCCGCGGTTGCCCTGGCTTTTCAGGCGCGGATTTGGCCAATCTGGTCAACGAGGCTGCTTTGTTTGCTGCGCGCCGTAATGGTCGTACCGTAGATATGTCCGACTTTGAAAAAGCCAAGGACAAAATCATCATGGGTGCCGAGCGCCGTTCGCTCGTGATGCCCGAAGAAGAGCGTCGCAACACGGCCTATCACGAGTCCGGTCACGCGATCGTCGCGCGCATGTTGCCTAAAACCGATCCTGTGCACAAGGTCACGATTATTCCTCGCGGTCGAGCATTGGGTGTGACGATGCAGTTGCCCGAAGGCGATCGCTACAGCATGGATAAAGAGCGCTTGCTTTGCACGATTGCCGTGTTATTCGGTGGTCGTATCGCGGAGGAGCTGTTCATGAATCAAATGACAACCGGAGCGTCCAACGACTTCGAACGTGCGACAGCGATTGCCCGTGACATGGTGACGCGTTATGGCATGTCGACCGAGTTAGGACCCATGGTGTATGCGGAAAATGAAGGCGAGGTGTTTCTTGGTCGCAGTGTGACTAAGACGACGAACATGTCCGAAGACACGATGCAAAAGGTTGACCATCAGATCCGCAAAATTATCGACGAGCAATATGCTGTCGCGCGCGCGATTCTTGAGGGTAACCGTGAAAAAGTCGAAATCATGACCAAAGCGTTGCTCGAGTGGGAAACCATCGATGCGGATCAGATTAACGATATCGTCGAGGGTCGTCCACCGCGTCCTCCCAAAGTGCCCGAGGCACCGATGGATTCGACCGGTTCGCCACCCAGTGGCACGGCACCCGGCACGACGACTGATCCTGCCGCTGTGGTTTAGTCACTCGTGCTCGGCAAAATCGCTGATAGATGGATATGCGGGCGCTTTGAGTTTCAACTCAAGCGCCCGATTCTTATGGGGATCGTCAATGTCACCCCCGATTCTTTTTCGGATGGTGGGCAGCATGCTCGAACAGAAGCAGCGATCCGTCACGCTCACAACCTGATTCAAGAGGGTGCAGAAATCGTCGATGTTGGCGGCGAGTCCACGCGCCCAGGCGCTTTGGCCGTTTCCGTACAAGACGAGCTCGCACGCGTCATACCGGTGATCAAGTCGCTCCTGCACAGCGGTGCCGCGATTTCGGTCGATACCTGCAAGCCCGAGGTGATGCAAGCGGCTCTCGATGTAGGTGCAGATATCATCAATGACGTCACAGGGATGCGAGATCCTGCTGCGCAGCGGCTTGTCGCGCGTCACGGTCATTGCGGTGTATGTGTCATGCATATGCAAGGCGAGCCTCGCACAATGCAGGTAGCGCCTCATTACAACGATGTCGTAAGCGACATCAAGACCGTATTGCTTGAGCAGGCCCACGTGCTCGAGGCACTGGGTGTACAAGCTGGGCGACTCAGTCTTGATCCTGGCTTTGGTTTTGGTAAGACGGTCGAGCAAAACTATCAATTGCTCGCCAATTTGAGGTTTATCGCCGAGACGGGTTATCCTCTCGTTTTGGGTGTGTCGCGTAAATCCATGATTGGTGCTGTGACTGGACAGTCCGTTGATCAGCGTTTGACGGGCAGCATCACCGCTGCGCTCGCTGGCGTCCTTCGCGGTGCCCGCATCTTGCGTGTGCACGATGTGCGCGAAACACGTGACGCTTTGGCCGTTTGGCATGCAGTACAGGATGCAGAAAATAAAAATGTCTAAAAGAAAATATTTCGGTACAGATGGTGTGCGCGGACTGGCAGGCGGACCGGTGATTAATGCTGAATTCGCTTTGCGACTCGGCTATGCCGCAGGCAAGGTGCTGACTCAAGCACAAGACCGAACGAGCGCGAGTGGTCGCAGCGGTCGCAGCGGTCGTCCGACCGTGCTGATCGGCAAGGACACACGGATTAGTGGCTATATGTTGGAGTCCGCCCTCGAGGCAGGTTTTGCTTCGGCCGGTGTCGAGGTGTTATTGGCGGGGCCTCTGCCAACGCCAGCGGTCGCCTATCTCACGCGCACGTGGCGCTTGGTCGCTGGCATCGTCATCAGCGCCTCTCATAACGCTTATCACGACAACGGCATCAAGTTTTTTGCCTCCAATGGTATGAAGCTCCCCGACGAGACTGAGGCCGCAATCGAAGCGGCGATCGATGAGCCCATGGTGTGCGTATCCTCTGAAAAGCTTGGTCGTGCGCGCAGGATTGACGACGCACCAGGACGCTATATCGAGTTTTGCAAAAGTACCTTTCCTTCTGATTTGGACTTAAGAGGCCTCAAGCTCGTCATAGATGCGGCAAACGGCGCGGCTTATCACATCGCGCCACACGTATTTCGTGAGCTAGGTGCTGAGGTTCACGCGATTGGTATTTCACCCGATGGCTTCAATATCAATAAGGACGTCGGAGCATTGCATCCAGAAAGCTTGGCGACAGAGGTACGTGCCCGCGGCGCGGACCTAGGCATCGCGCTCGATGGTGATGCGGATCGACTACAAATGGTCGATGCGAGCGGTCGTATTTATAACGGTGATGAACTCTTATACGCCGTCGTGCGAGAGCGTCTTGCGCGCGGACCTGTCGCGGGTGTAGTTGGGACGCTCATGACGAACTTTGGCTTTGAGAAACAGCTCAAGTCCTTGGGCATTCCTTTTGAGCGCGCCCAAGTTGGTGATCGCTATGTATTAGAACAATTGCGCAATCGTGGTTGGCTCTATGGTGGCGAAAGTTCGGGACATCTCTTGTGTCTGGATTCGCATACGACGGGTGATGGCATTGTGGCTGCTTTGCAAGTGCTGGCGGCACTTCAACGCAGTGGTGAGTCCTTGCCGCAGTGGTTGGCAGCGCTCAGAATGTATCCTCAGACGATGGTCAATGTGCCTTGGATTCCTGGAAAGAGCTGGACTGAGCACGCTGGACTTGTCGCAGCCAAGACCAAGGTCGAGAGCATGCTCGGAGAGCGGGGGCGGGTACTCATTCGTGCGTCGGGCACGGAGCCAAAGTTGCGCTTGATGGTCGAGGCCGAAGACGACAGCTTAGTCGAGCAAGGTATCGCCATGCTCACAAGCGTTGACCTGAGCTAAGCCGACTTGCGGCGTTGTCGTTCAGAGCCACGCTCAAAACGTTCAAACCAGAATCAGCTCAAAATCAAAGCCGACTTTGCTCCACTCGGACTCCTCGCCGTGCAACGAAAAATCGGTGAGAGGGTGGGTGGCGAGCCACTTTTTATCGACCTTGCAGACGATGGTGTTGCCCTGGATGCCAATAGAAAGCGGCAGATGCGCCACATCCTCACGGCGACGACACAGCAGCACTGCCAGGCGCAAACATAAAATCGCGAACCATTGATTGCGGTTTTTGACGAGCGACTGACCTTTGGCAAGCTTGCCAGTGTGCACAAGTGCTAAGAGGCCCAGTTGCAATTGATCGATCCGCGAAAAACCCGGCATATCCGCATTGTTCAAAATGTAGGCACTATGCTTGTGATATCCCGCCTGAGCGATGGATATACCCACTTCGTGTAGATCGGCTGCCCAGCTGAGGGTGTGTCTGAGCTCGTCTTGTTCGCCACGATTCGGGAACAAGCTTTCAAAAATACTCAAGGCGGTACGCTTGACGCGCGCTGCCTGACGAAGATCGACGTGATAGCGTTTCATAAACGCCGTGACTGACTCATCGCGACGATCGTGTGCTTCTTCGCGCCCGGCTAAGTCGACCAAGACACCAAGACGTAACGCGCCGTCGCCCGTGGTCATGGTCTCGACACGCATTTCATCAAAAAAGGCGGTCATGATCGCCAAGCCGCCGGTCAACACGTCGGTGCGATCCACCTTGATACCAGGCAGATCGCTGGCAATCACGCGGCCAGTGCGAATCAGTTTGGTTTTGAGACGTTCTAGGCCTTCGCGCGTGATGCCACCCGTCGTCAGTTTTCCATCCGTCAAAATCGCAAGAAGTGCTTTGGCCGTCCCCGAAGAACCATAGGCGGTATCCCAGCCCATTTTTCGATAGGGTTTAGTGATGACCTCGATCTCCCGACGGGCCGCAAGCTCGGCGAGTTTCATCCCGTGCGCATCGATACGTCCATCGGGGAAAAACTTTTGACTGAAACTCACACAGCCCATGTAGAGCGAGGAGGTGAGAAGGGGTTCGTCACCTCTGCCAATAATCACTTCGGTTGAGCCGCCACCAATATCGATCACCAGTCTTTTTTCAGATGAAATGGGCAGGGTGTGACTCACACCGGTATAAATCAAGCGGGCTTCTTCGCGACCGGCAATCACCTCAATGGGAAAACCCAGAGCGGCCTCGGCGAGCGGTAAAAAGTCCCCGACGTTGCGTGCGACACGAAAAGTATTGGTGGCGACGGCGCGCACACGATCAGGGTGAAAGCTGCGCAACCGCTCACCAAAGCGCTGCAAGACCTCGACGGCCCGGTTGATGGCTTCTTGATTGAGATTTTTAGAGGTGTCTAAACCAGCAGCTAGACGCACGGTTTCTTTGAGTCGGTCGATCTGATAGATGTGTTTGGCGCCATTTTGTTCGGCAACCCGTCCAATAGACAGCCTAAAGCTGTTGGATCCCAGATCAACTGCTGCCAACAGGTGTTTCATGACATTTAACCTAATTGCAATTCAAGCATTATAAAAGGGTATCTTGTAAAAAGTTTGTCATATAGGCAAGATATGCTTAAGGCACGAAAATGCCGCTATCATGTCTTTAAAAGCATGGAATCGTGCCACTCCTTACCTACATATAGGTTTTTGCCCAGATGCCCGCCAGAAAAAAAGCCGAGCCCTTGTACTTCAATCGCGAGTTGTCGCTGTTGCAATTCAACGAGCGTGTATTGGCGATGGCTGAACGCACCGATACGCCTGCCCTGGAGCGATTACGCTATGTCTGTATCGTAGGCTCCAATCTTGATGAGTTTTTTGAAATCAGGGTCTCTAGCCTCAAGGCTCAGATCGCCCAGTATCCGCATTTGGTCGGATCTGACGGACTGACGGCCGAGGATGCGTTTGAGCGTGTCCATCAGGCGGTGCACGTGCTGGTCGACCGTCAATACGCTTTGCTCAATGAGCAGGTTTTACCGGCACTGAGAGCCGAAGGCGTCGTGCTTCATCAGGCTGCGGAATGGAATGCGGCTCAAAAAAAGTGGGCCCGCGAGGTCTTTCACCGCGATGTGATGCCGTTACTGACGCCGATCGGTCTGGATCCTGCGCATCCTTTTCCTCGGGTCTACAACAAAAGTCTGAATTTCATCTTGCCTTTATCCGGCGCTGATGCGTTTGGGCGCAAGTCGACGATTGCCATTGTGCAGGCCCCGCGCGCTTTGCCTCGGTTGATCAAGGTTCCTCCCGCCGTCTCTGGCGCGCCGCACGGTTTCATTTTGCTGACTGGATTTTTGCGTGCCTTTGTGGGGGACTTATTTCCTGGGATGCACATGGAAGGCTGCTATCAGTGGCGAGTGACGCGCAATAGTGACTTGTTTGTTGACGAAGAGGAGGTCACCAATTTACGTCAGGCGCTACAAGGTGAACTTTCACAGCGTAACTTTGGTTCTGCCGTACGTTTGGAAATTGATCACAACACACCTGAGCATATAGAGAGCTTTTTACAAAAAGAGTTTTCGCTGACTGCTGCGGATACGTATCGAGTGAATGGTCCCGCAAACGTTGCGCGACTGATGCAGATCTGTAATGTGGTCAAAGCGCCTGATTTGCTGTTTCCCAACTTTAACGGATGTGTGCCTGCACCCTTTGATAAGCTGTCAGCAAAGTCTCCGGCGATTTTCGAGGCGATCGCCAAACAGGACCATTTGCTGCACCATCCTTATCAGTCTTTCAAGCCTGTTTTGGATTTTTTGACTGCCGCGGCCTTTGATCCCGACGTGGTGGCGATCAAGCAGACGATATATCGCACGGGCGAAGACTCCGAGTTGATGCACTTGTTGCTTGCTGCGGCCAAAGCGGGTAAAGAGGTCACGGTGGTGGTGGAATTGATGGCGCGCTTTGACGAGCAAACCAATATCAATTGGGCCGCACGTCTCGAAGAAGTCGGTGCGCATGTCGTCTACGGTGTAGTGGGTCATAAAACGCACGCGAAAATGGCGTTGGTGCTGCGTCGAGAAAAAGGTCGCATCCGTCGTTACGGACATATGGGCACCGGCAACTACCACTTGCGTACGGCCAGCCTCTATACCGATTTTGGGCTGCTGACTGCCGATCCCAAGCTTTGCGAGGATATGGACCTAGTGTTTTCGCAGTTGACCGGACTTGGCGAACGTCGCAAATTAAAAATGCTGTTGCAGTCGCCTTTTACTATGCACAGTACGGTCATTAGCATGATCCGCGCTGAAACCCGGGCAGCCCGCGCGGGTAAAAAGTCGCAAATAATGGCCAAAATGAACTCACTGCTCGAGCCCCTCGTGATTCAGGAGCTCTACAAGGCCAGTCAAGCGGGGGTCAAGATCGACCTCATCATACGAGGCGTCTGTGCGCTGCGCTCTGGCGTAGCAGGTCTATCCGAAAATATTACCGTCAGATCGATCGTGGGGCGTTTTCTTGAACACTCCCGTGTTTTTTACTTTTATGACAATGGTAAAGAGTTCGTTTATCTATCCTCGGCCGACTGGATGGATCGAAACTTTTTCCGCCGCGTCGAAATTGCCTTCCCTGTTCATCAGCCTACCCTGAAAAAGCGCGTGATCGAAGAGGCATTTACCGATGCACTCAGAGATAATCAGCGCGCTTGGCTACAGCAACCGGATGGAACCTACCAGTTGATTCGTAATCGTCGAGCACCGTTTTCTTTACACCAGCATTTGATGAACAAGCTCGGTTGAATTTATAAATCATTGATTTATATAAGATTATCTATTTAAAAGAAAAAAACTTTCAACTGTCACGAATCCGTCATTTTTGATCTCTAAGATGCGTCTTGTAGTGAAGGAGCTTTATTTCCATAGACATATTAAGGACTAAAAAATGATTAAACGCGTACTGACTTCCGTAACAGCAGGCATCGCTTTGAGCGTTGCAGCCTTGTCTGTACAGGCTGCCGATATCACCGGCGCAGGCGCCACATTCCCCTACCCAATTTTCGCTAAATGGGCCGAAGTCTACAAAAAAATCGAGAACGTTGGCTTGAATTACCAGTCGATCGGTTCTTCGGGTGGCTTGCGCCAGATTCGCGCTAAAACTGTGACCTTCGGTGCATCGGATGCGCCCGTGGCAGGTCCTCAGCTCGAAAAAGATGGCATGGTTCAGTTTCCAGTGATTCTGGGTGGTGTTGTACCAATCGTCAACATCGACGGCTTTAAGCAAGCCGAACTCAAAATTTCAGGTCCAGTATTGGCTGATATTTTTATGGGTACCATTACGAAATGGAATGACCCTAAGATTGCTGCACTCAATCCTGGTAAGAAACTGCCAAATCAGTCAATTACTGTTGTTCACCGCGCGGATGGTTCCGGCACAACCTTTATC
>CAMBLP010000036.1 GCA_945868195.1 Bordetella parapertussis | reverse complement strand
GACTGTACTCTGGGTCCCCAGTAGCCACCGGTGACTACAGTCCCATCATTTCTTATGTACGTTAGCAATCTCACTTGACCATTTTGAGTCAATGAGGTTGGCGCCCCCCAAGAGGCCTCCAAAGATTGTTCACTACGACCGACCCAAGTCTGTAAGTTAGCCTGATAATTTGCGACATCGGCACAACCCACTAGGGCAAGAACCAAACAACACCATAGAACTTTAAAACTTCTCATGCGTGTCTCCAGTTTTTTGGCAGTTTAAACTGATCATCAAACTCCACCTAGCGGCTCTATTGATCAAAACACCGCATAGAGGACTGCGCCCAGTACAAGCAAGCCAAACCCGTAGTCCTTTGGATTTGACCGTGCAAAGAAGGTACGTAGAAAGTGCGTAGAATTTGCGTAGTGGAATTTTAGGCAAAAAAATGACCTACGTTGCTGTAAGTCATTCATTTATAAGGTGATCTTGGTGGGCTGGGCGAGACTCGAACTCGCGACCAACGGATTAAAAGTCCGCTGCTCTAACCAACTGAGCTACCAGCCCCAAGCCAGACATTATGACTTTTTCAGATACGGCTGTCAAACGAGCTAAGCCTCAGCTAATAAAGCCTCGATTTTTCCACCAAGGGCCAGTAATTGATGGTCCTGTCCTTCGACAGCGACAAGCTGAACAGCAAGTGGAAGCCCCTGGCCACCCTTGCCAAAAGGCAAGCCCAAACAAGGTACACCAATTGTTGTCCAGGTTCGATTAAACATCGGCGAACCCGTACCATTTTTCTTGAGCGGCGCCTCACCGGGAGAGGCGAGTGTCAATACCGCATCAAGACCCTGTGCCGCCTGCGTAAACATCTGACGGCAACGTTCTGCATGTTCACGCTCAGCATTAAACTGCGCCGCACTGATCTGTAAACCAAACTCGATCATGGCAACCGTCAAATCTCCCAGAGGCGCTTTGTTGCGGTAGAGCTTTTCGTAGAAATGACTCATCTCGTAGCTCATGATGATGCGGTTGGATTCGCCCAGAGCAATAAAATCTTTGGCAGGCAGTTCAACATCGACAAGCTCGATGCCGTTCGCGCGCAACAACGCGCGCGCGCGCTCAAGCGCTTGCACTGCATCGACATCGGCCTGCGCGGCCTCTGGACCCGGAAACCAACCCACACGCAGCGTGCCTGATTTTTCTGCCGCATTGGATGCACCCAACAACACCGAGGCCAACAGTTTTACGTCATCGACCGAACGCCCTAACCAGCCCATCGTATCCAACGTGGACGCCAAGGGATTGACGCCTTCGAGCGAAATCTTTCCACGCGTCGCTTTAAAGCCCACGATGCCACAATAGGCAGCCGGACGAATCGTCGAGCCCGCAGTCTGTGTCCCTAAAGCCAAACCCACCATACCATCGGCAACAGCGGCAGCCGAACCGCTCGATGAGCCGCCGGGTGTATGCGCAAAATTGTGTGGGTTGACGGTTGCGCCCGCAAATTGGCTCGCAAACTCAGTGGTGACGGTTTTCCCCATCATCAAGGCGCCGGCGGCCTTCAATTGCGTGACGATCGCGGCATCCTTGGCGGGCCGGTTTCCCACAAAAGCCGCCGAGCCGTACTCGGTTGGCATGTCGCCCGTATCGATGATGTCTTTAATACCAATCGCAATACCCGCAAGTGGTAGCTTTTCCGAACGCGTTGAAACTGCAGCCAACTGTGCCCGAACTTTGTCGGCATCGTGCCATTTAAAAGCATGCACCGAAGGCTCACGCGCAGCGATACGACTGAGTTGCGACTCCAAAACCTGCGCATGCGTCAACTCTCCGCGCGCGATACGTGCCGAAGTTTCAGTGACGGTTTGAGCATAAGGTGCGTGAGGATCTGCGCTAGGGATGGTCGACATGTCTAAAGGCTCCAAATAAAAACATTGAAGCCCATCAGACACCAAGAAAGCGCTTATGGCAAGAGGTTAACCGTCAAAAACTACCGTGCGCGGGAGATACGAACTTCGGCGCCGCGACGCTTGACCTCGAGCCCTTCGGAAGGAGAGATTTTCAAGCCCTCAAGCCCTTTGATATAGCTTGAACCTTGCATTTGCATGACGCGAATTTTATTGCGCATCACGACGGGATTGTGAACAGGCATACCAAACATCCAGACCTCGTCCAGAATGCGGGCTGAATTAAATTCGCCGGTATGATTGGCCGTCGGTCCCAGGCAAAGCATGTGGCCTTCACGACCAAACACGGGCAATGCGCCCAGGCCACAGGTGACAGTCAGCACAGAGCCGCCTTCGTAACGCCAGCCTGTATTGAGATCCCACCAAGCTTCGCCTGCTGGCAGGTACACCTGAATGTCTTGACCTGGCCGCATGGCGGGTGCCACCAGCACGGCAGGCCCGAGCAGGTATTGCGTATCCCAGCGCTGCGCTTCTTTATCGGCAGGAAAAGACAGTGCCATCGACCGCTGCACGGGTAAGCCCGTTCGGGCGGCATCTTCGATGGCGCCCAGCACATAAGGAATCAAACGATAACGCCACTGCAACCAAGTTTGGATATGGCCGCGGGTCGTCTCATCGAACGCCGTCGGCACAAGCTGTGGATGCGCTTGGAAGGAGAAATTACTAGAAAAAACAGCCATGCCCAACCAGCGCAAATACAGCTCTGGCGTCATGGTATTGACGGGCGCCAAGGCGTTGCCGAGTGCGTGCATTTGAACGGGTAAGCCACTCGCACCAATCGCGAGCGCCGAGCGCAAGGTCTGCTGAAGACCCGCCCAGGTATTGGGCACACGCGGTGCGCTTTGCCATAACAATCTCTGTGCGCCAGGAAATAAATCCGAGCTAAAAACAATCCCTTCGGGTGGCACTTTGTGACCCGCAGCCGCGTCAAATAACGCGCGCCGAGCCAAAGCCGGATAAAGCGAACGAAGCACTGCGCCGCTCTCACCGCCGCGCGCGACGACATTGTCGGGGATATCAAACTGTACATCACACGCCGTCGCCCCCACACCCTCTTCGGCAAGGTGGCGATGGCGCTCTGACCAAGTATTTAATACATCGCGATGCGTCAGATCCAGCAATGCGAAAGGTTTGCCCGCTGTAGCGGCCACACCAGGAAAAACGTGGGCGTCGCCACTTTCATTACAAAGCAGCCAACCACGGTCCTCGAGCTCAGCAAAGGTTGTCGTATCAATCACCACGGCTGGCAGCGTATGCAAGCCTAGATGCGTCGCGTTTTTGACGAACGCATCGATCGATTGCTTGGGACTTGGAAAACGCTCGGCATCCCACTCCGGCAAAAGCTTGGAGTCCTGGTAGGTCCAGGCAGAAGGCGGCAACAACAGCACACCATCCACCGCGAACTGTTGCTTGCGAAATTCGGCGATCAACTCGGCCGTTTGGGCAGCGCTCTGTGTGTCGTGCTGTTCGATCCAAACACCCATCGACCACAACGAAGGCTGTCCAGCACGACCGGTTAACTGCGTGTACTGATTCAAAATTTCAGCAGGCTCGGCAGCAAACAAAAATAGATCAAGCGTTTTGTCTTCGATCGCGATCATGTAATGAGAGGGCGACTCAGCACCCAAATCATGTTCGACGCGGGAAAGCGTATTGACATACACACCCCAACCCGAAGGCCCCCAGGCCAGAGGGAGCGCGCGATGCTCGGGTGCGTCAGAAATAATTGTTTCGGAGCGACGATCGAGGTCACCAGAGGTCTCGCCTAAACCGAAATTCTTTTCTTTGGGCGCAAGCTCAAAACCGACCGTCCACAACGCATCTTGGAGGGCGATACCACTCTCGGCCAACGACAGGGCTTTTTTACCCAAACGCTGCACATCGATTTTGAAGGGGTTGACTGAAATGTCGAGTACGGTATCGCCTTGAACTAAACGCCAACCTTTTACGCCGCCAGTCAGAGGCTCCAGAATCCCCTCACCAATCGCCTCCGGACGCGCCAACAAGACATCCGCATGCGCACGCGCTCGAACGCCAGGCAAAATATCTGCAGCGACGGCCTCGGGAAGTCCACAGCGGATTCGAAATACACCGGGAGCATGAGGCTCAACGACAAGCTTCATCCCCGCACCCGCGTCGAATACGACCCTCGAAGGTAACGAATCGACTAGTTTTAGCGTTTCAAGGTGCATGTTCAGCGCGTAAGAAAAAGCGACTAAGGGCGCTATTTTGGATTTTGTCTAAGTTTGACTAATTTTGTCCATTATATCCCGTTCCAAGGCCAAGGGCTCACCACTCAAGGCTCCGGCAATCAGATCCCCCGCCAAACTAGACCAAGTCAAGCCTCGCGAAGCGAATCCCGTCGCCACCCAAAGGCCCTGCGTCTGCGCCACGGGGCCGATCGCAGGTAGGCGCCCCGGCAAGACAGCCCGCCAACCCGCCCAGCCTGGCATAGCCGCCAGGTCTGTCAACCCGGTCATCCCGGTCAACTCGGTCAATCCAGCGAGCCCGAGGAGTCCTACCGCACGGGCAATGTTGCCCTGCGCACCCTCGAGGCTTGGTTCGATTTGCTCGGCGCCATGCACATAGCTGCTCCCCACGGCGCACAAACCGTCCAGAGAGGGCAACACATAGCCATCCCCGGAGACAATACAGCGAGGCCCACCGGCCAACAGCTGCTCGGGCATCAGGGTAATCTCGCCGCCAAGCTGATGCATGGCGGCGATTCGCGCATGATGGTTGAGTAGCTCGCTCTTGTGCAACAGCGCTTGCGTCCCAAACGCACTTGCCAGGATTACCTGCGATGCTTGGGCCCTGACCTCACCCAATACATCCAAGACGTGCCATTGACCGTTGACCCTCTTGACCTGATCCACCTGCGCATCCATACATTCAATGCCCGGTGTCTGCAGCAACGCCTCAATCAGTCGCTCGGGTCTAATGCGCGCCGCACTTGGAAAATAAAGCCCTCCGCGCGTCAGTGACACACCCGCGATGTCACTGGCTTGCGCACAAGATACATAGCGCACCCACTGCTCAGGCAATGCGAGCTCTTCAAGTACACCTGCCAGATCAACCATACGACCGCTTACACGCTCGAGCTGCAACGCGCCGCAACGCCACAGCACTTCTTGGCTCACGTGCGACCAGCGCGCCTGCGCACGCAGGCTTCCCGCACGCGACAACCTCGCGCGTACATCGTCATCCCGCGAGACCATGGGCGTTAAAGCGGCAGCAAGATGCCCACCATGCGCCTGTGTGCGACGATGACCGACATCCAGCACCTGTACTTGCCAACCTCTTAAAGCAAGCGCATGGGCCACACCTGCGCCAGCAATGCCGCCTCCCACAACAACGGCGTGTCGATCCTCTTTTTTAAACTCAGGCTGACGCACCATGCGGTCTGTGGCTACGTGGATATTGTCTGTAGAACCTATCGATCCCGTCTGAACACCTTGCACGACCTGTCCATCCGCAAGCGCGAGCCATAAGCGTGCGGGGTCGCGCGCCAAACGCTGCAACGAGGTTTGCCAACACGAAGCGAGCGGTTCGTGTGAGCTTTCTGCGCGGTCACTGAACAACACCGCATCCACCACCGCCGCCAATCCAGGCAATGTGCGCTCGAGGGGACCGACGGCAAGTGTGAGCGTCACGGCGAGTCCCTCAAAGTCCAGACGGTGCGTCCCGGGCATGTTTAACGGCCACTGTCGCACCAACTGTTCAACCAAGTCATGCGCCTCGGGGGGCGTTTGCGCGCGTAACCGAGCGCGCAACACAGGCGCCTCGACGAGAGATGAACTCAGGGCCACAACGTGCAATCGCGCGGGGCGGGTCGGTTCTTGCCGCCAACGCTCCCACAATCTAATAAACGACACCCCTTCGCCAAAATCACTTTCTAACAAAGTGTATTGGGCGCGCGCGCCCCAGTTCTCTGGCAACCCCAAACGGGCGAACAACATCGTTACGCGTCCCGGAGCGCGCGACGCAAAATTTTGCCCACCGGACTCTTGGGTAATTCATCCCTAAACTCAATCACTTTCGGACACTTGTAACGACTCAAATTCTGTTGACACCAAGTCTGAATTTTTTCCTCATCCAGTAGGGGGTCGCGTCGCACCACGAACAATTTCACCATCTCTCCTGAATGCGCATCTGAGACACCCACCGCGGCGCATTCAAGCACTTCTGGCATGTCGCTCACCACCGCCTCGATTTCATTGGGGTACACGTTAAATCCTGAGACCAAAATCATGTCTTTTTTGCGATCCAAAATATAGACATAGCCTTGCGCGTCCATTCTTCCGATATCGCCTGTACGCAAAAAGCCCTCGGACGTCATGACAGCGGCGGTTTCCACAGGCGCCTGCCAATAACCGCGCATTACTTGAGGACCTCGTACCGCGATTTCTCCCTCATCACCCAAGGCAAGACGCTGTCCTTGCTCATCCACAATACAAATCTCAGTGGAGGGCACAGGCAAGCCAACGCTCCCCGAATAGGCTGTCGCGTTGGTGGGATTCGCGGCGACAACAGGAGATGTTTCCGACAAGCCATAGCCCTCAATCAATGGACGCCCTGTGACGCTGCGCCAGCGCTCGGCCACAGCGCGCTGTATGGCCATGCCGCCACCAAAAGCCAGACGCAAGGTCGAAAAATCCAATTTGGCAAACCGCTCATCGTGGGCCAGTGCATTGAACAAAGTATTGATGCCTGGCAGCACATGGGGCGGATCTTTGCGACACGCAGCAATCAAAGAGGTACGATCTCGAGGATTGATGACCAGCACGCTTTTCATTCCCGCATGCATCGCATAAAAACCACACACTGTCATGGCAAACACGTGATAGAGGGGCAGCGCCGTCAGCATGGTCAGGGGACCTTTCAACAGATCATGCAGGGCTGGCCTGGCCACGGCTTCGACCTGCAAGACGTTGGCGACCAAATTACCGTGCGTCAACATCGCCCCTTTGGGCTGCCCCGTCGTCCCACCGGTATATTGCAGCACGGCTAAGTCATTTAGACTCAAGGCCGGCCTTACCCACTGTTGCTGTTGACCGCGCTTGAGCACGGCTTCCCAGGACCAGGCACCCGGCAGTGGCTTTTCTGGACCCAACTTGCGCACATAGCGCGCACCCAGCGTGACTAAATTTCCCTTTAAAAACCCGAGCATGGCGCCTGGTGCCACCACCACCCGGTGTTTGAGCACAGGACAGTCCGTGACGAGTTCCACCGTGCGGGCAACACTCTCAAGCACCACAATGGTGCATGCGCCGCTATCCCTAAGCTGGATGGATAGCTCTCGAGGCGTACAGAGTGGATTGATATTGACGATCACATGCCCCGCGCGCAGGGTTCCTAACAAAGCCACGAGATAGGGCATGACATTGGGCATCATGAGAGCGATACGCGAGCCCGGAGGCAAGGCCTGCGCATGCAACCAGCCCGCAAATGCCTGGGCATACCGGTCAAGATCTTGATAGCTCAAAGCCACACCAAAAGAACTCGCCACGGTCCGCTGAGCATGCTTTTTACACGCGCGATCGAGTAAGTCGACCAAGGAGGCATAGTCATGGGCCGGGATTTCAGCAGGCACACCCGCCGGGTAGTTGTTTATCCAAGGAAATGGCATAGTTAGATTTAGGGTGAGGGTTATTCAGTCGTGACATCGGTTTAGATTGATAATACTGTTAGACATACTCATTTAAAGTGATTTGCATGAAACTTCTAGAGCCCTTTCTCAACTGGCAGTCCGAAATTCAGGCAATTCGCCGCGATCTCCACGCCCATCCAGAGCTTTGCTACGAGGAAAAGCGCACCGCCGACATCGTGGCTGACACACTCCAAAAATGGGGCATCCCGATTCATCGTGGCCTGGGTGGCACAGGCGTCGTCGGCATCATCCAAGGTCGTACGCCTGGAACCCGCGCGATCGGTTTGCGCGCTGACCTCGATGCCCTTCCTATGCAAGAGCTCAACACCTTTGCGCATGCCAGCCAACATCCCGGCAAAATGCATGGTTGTGGCCATGACGGTCACACGGCCATGCTACTGAGTGCGGCCCGCTATTTGGCTGAGCATAAAAATTTCGATGGTACGGTTTACGTCATTTTTCAACCCGCCGAAGAAGGTGGCGCGGGCGCCAAGAAGATGATCGAGGATGGCCTCTTTGAAAAGTTTCCCATGCAAGCCGTCTTTGGTATGCATAACTGGCCAGGTTTACCCGTCGGTCACTTTGGCTTGACCGCAGGCCCCATCATGGCCTCGAGTAACAAGTTTGGTATCACCATTCGAGGCAAAGGCGCGCACGGCGGCATGCCGCACCTTGGTGTGGATCCCGTCATGACGGCGGTCCACATTGCGCAAGCCTTGCAAAGCATTGTGACACGCAACCGTCACCCACTCGAAGCCGCGGTGCTCAGCATCACCCAGATTCATACAGGCAGTGCTGATAATGTGATCCCGACCGAGGCCGAAATGCGCGGCACGGTCAGAACCTTTACCGTCGAAACGCTGGACATGATCGAGCAACGCATGCGCGAGATCATTGAGCACTCCGCGGCGGCGATGGGCGCACAAGCGGATTTCTCCTTCGAGCGAAAATACCCACCTACCATTAATCATCCAGCCGAATCCGCCTTTTGCGCGGATGTCATCCGCGCAATTGTCGGTGACGAACAGGTTGACGATCACGTCACACCCACCATGGGCGCCGAGGATTTTGCCTTTATGTTGCAAGAGGTTCCCGGGTGCTACGTATGGATTGGCAATGGTTTAGGAGAGCATCGGGATGCTGGACATGGCCTCGGGCCTTGCATGCTGCACAATGGCTCCTACGACTTCAATGATGCGCTATTACCTTTGGGTGCGACCTATTGGGTCAAAATCGCTGAAAACTGGTTTTCTCAAGCACGATAAAAGGATCTCTTGGTTTGGGTCGAGGTATCGGGTTAGTATCACGGTCACTTACAACTAGTCTGCCGGATAGGTATGTCTCACCCCACCCATGCAACCGTGTCACCTTGGCGCGACAGAATCAATGGCGTCCTATTCGTTGGCTTGATGGCTGCGGCGGTCACGCAACTCGCTGGCATTGCTTTCGTCAAGTCTCTTGGCTTTAGCCCTCTGGTTGTCGGTATCGTATGCGGCATGCTATATGGCAACTTCCTGCGCGGCTCCATGCCAGCGGAATGGAGTGTCGGCGTTCAATTTACGGCGAAACGCATGCTCCGCGTCGCCGTCGCCTTTTATGGCTTGAACATCAGCCTCCAACAAATTATCGAGGTCGGACTTCCGGGACTTGTTGTCTCAGTGGGTATCGTTGTGGGTGTGTTGATTCTGGGCACGCTCATCGGCACCAAACTACTCAAGCTCGATCGTGATACGGCGATGCTGACTTCGGCCGGCAGCGCTGTGTGTGGTGCCGCCGCGGTGCTTGCTTTCGAATCCACCCTTAAATCTGCACCGCACAAAGCTTCGGTCGCAGTTGCGACCGTCGTACTCTTTGGCACGATCTCAATGTTCCTCTACCCGATTTTGTATCAAGCAGGTTGGTTTGATATGGATCCTCGCGCCTTCGGTATTTTTCTTGGTGGCTCAGTCCATGAGGTCGCTCAAGTCGTCGCCTCGGCCAGTAACATCGATGCCGCAACGACCGAGGTGGCCACGATTGTGAAAATGACACGTGTCGCCTTACTCGTTCCTGTGCTGATCATTTTGGGCCTCTGGCTTCAGCGCGTCGCCATTGCCAACGCTAAGGCAGGTGCGCCACGTCCAAAACTGCCTATCCCTTGGTTCGCTATCGGCTTTTTAGTCCTCGCCCTCATCAACTCGGCAAACATCATCCCTCCCGCTGTCTTGCAAGCCTTGCGCGCTCTCGATATTTTCATTTTGACGATGGCCATGACCGCGCTCGGTATCCAAACACGCTTTACACAAATCCGTGATGCGGGCCCGCGTGTCGTGGTACTCGGCGTGATCCTGTTTATACTGCTTGCATTCGGCGGCTACGCGTTAGTGAAGCTCGTCACCTGAACAACTATGGTGTATCCGCATGACGCAAACACCTGTCGATCCTGCAGCATTAGTCAGGCGCCTTGATCCCGAGGACGCTCAGCTTGCGCTCGCCAAAGTTCAGGAACTATTACATCGTCACGAGTTAGTCGAAAACCTGGTGCATCGCCAAGAGGATGGCGACCAACGAGCCGAACTCGTTGAAAATCTCCTTCATCGTCAGCACGAAGCCGAGTTATCTGCGCTGGTCAATGATCTTCACCCTGCAGATATCGCCTTTATCCTAGGCTCAGTCCCAAACATCGAACGCCAAATGATTTGGCGCCTAGTCCGCGCCGAACATGACGCCGATGTGCTGCTTGAGGTTGACGACTGGGTCCGCGAGTCGCTCATCGAGACTATGGATCGTCAAGATCTGGTCGCCGCCACCGAGAACATGGATGCGGATGAGCTGGCAGACCTTGCGCCTGACTTGCCCGCCGACGTTGTCGCAGAGGTTCAGAAAGGACTCACAGACGTAGAGCGAGCCCTTCTCATCGAGGCCATGGGCTATCCCGACGACAGCGTCGGTAGCATCATGGACTTTGAAATGGTCCGTGTTCGCGAAGACGTCTCGCTCGAGGTGGTTCTGCGCTACCTCAGACGCTTGCCCGAGCTCCCTGATCATACAGATCAGATTTTTGTCGTCAATCGTCAGGATAAGCTTCTTGGCACGCTCACTCTTTCATCATTGCTCGTCAACGAGCCGGAGGCGCAGGTCAGCGACGTAATGAGCACGGACTATTTGTCGCTCAGCCCTCTGGATGCCGATGCGGAGGCCGCCGGCGCATTCGAACGCTATGACTTAGTGTCTGCGCCCGTGGTGGATGATCTTGGTCGCCTCATTGGTCGTGTCACGATCGCCGAGGTCGTGGACGTGATCCGCGAGGACTCGGATGAACAGGCACTTTCACGCGCGGGTATGCAAGACGAGGATATTTTCGCGCCTGTGAGCCGTGCGCTTCGTAATCGTGCGCCGTGGTTGCTGTTGAATCTCTGCACGGCCGCCACAGCATCTTTTATCGCTTCGCGCTTCGAAGACACCGTCAGCACCATTGTCGTGCTCGCGTTCCTGATGTCGATCGTCGCGGGGATTGGCGGTAACTCCGGCAACCAAACCATGACCTTGATCATTCGCGCGTTGGCAGTGGGTCGAATCACAGACAAAAATGTATGGCAACTCTTTAAGCGTGAATTGCTTGTGACCTTCATGGTGGGTTTTGTCGGCAGCGCAATCGCCGCGGTGTTTGCCTGGACGATTTCAAGTTCGATCGCAATCGCCCTCGTCATGATGGCTGCCATGATTTGCAATATGTTGGTAGGCGCCATGATCGGTGTTCTCGTCCCGATCGTACGCAACCGTTTTGGAAAAGACCCAGCGATGGGGTCTTCTGTACTGCTAACCTTTGCGACGGATTCGCTTGGTTTCTTTATTTTCCTGGGGCTTGCGACGGTGTTTCTGCTCTAAGCGCAACCGCCATCATTCGGTTGACATGCGTACTCATTCGCGCCGCATCAATCCCATACACATGAATCGACACTACAGTTTTATCGCCCTCATTATGAAGGCGATGGATAAAGTCCATGCCGCCATGACCACAGACACTCTGACCTGCCGCACGTGTCACGCGATTGAATAGATAAGCCTGTTCAGCAGATCGATCGTACTCAAAATGACTTTCAGACAAAACCCCGCTCAAGACCCGATAGGCGCACCACGTGTAATGCGCATGCACCGGACTGCCCTGCGTCGGATCCCAGCGTAACGCGACCGCAGTGAACATCCCCGCGGGATCAGCATAGAGCAGGTGTCGCGTGTAGGTTTGAGTCGAATAAGGCATCGACATAATGGTGTTGACCAATCGGTTCGTCGATGCACGATCCAGCGCTTGATTCAAGGCCTGACGGACACGGTATGGCACGAGGTCTGCCTCGCCTAAACAGGCTTGCCGAATCGACTCCGCCAAACCTGGGACTTCAAACTCGAGCAAGGACTCGGATTGCGCATGCATCCTGACTGAGGTGGCCACGTTGGCTGCGGGCAATGACTGGGCTGTTGGCGAGGTCTTCATCATAAAAGATCCATACATAACGATCTCTCATCATAGAACCCGACCTTGAGAAATAAATTGCAATTTATCTAAATGAGCGTTAAAAATTAGATATTATTTCTAATAATTTATATATAAACAGAAAAATAATGCAAATAGACAAAAAAGATCGAGAAATTCTCAGGCTGATGCAAGAAGACGCCAGCATCTCTTTAGCTGACCTCGCAAGCGCGGTCAACCTCACACCGACACCCTGCTGGCGACGTCTGCAAAAGCTTCAAGAAGAAGGCATTATCAAAAAGCAAGTCGCGTTATGCGATGCACGCAAACTCAATCTCGGACTGACAACCTTTGTCACGATCCGGACCAGTCAACATAATGAAAAATGGATGAAACGCTTCGTCGATGGCGCCACGAGCATTCCTGAGATTGTTGAGATCTATCGCTTGAGCGGGGATGCGGACTATTTGCTCAAAATCGTAGTGCCAGACATCGATCGCTATGACAGCGTCTACAAGCGCTTGATTCGCTCAGTGGAGCTCCTCGATGTCAGCTCCGCCTTCGCCATGGAAACCATTAAGTGCACAACGGCACTCCCGTTGGATTATGCGCCAGGCTGATCGTCTGGGACTTCTTCGACCCACGCTTTCGCGAGCGTATAGGTCACCGCCAAGGCAACAGGCCCTACAAAAATACCGATCAATCCAAAACTGAGCAAGCCACCGATCACACCCACAAAGATCAACAACAGTGGTAAGTCTGCGCCGCGACGAATTAACATTGGTCGTACAAAATTATCCATTGTGGCAACAATAACGCTCCAAACAAGCAAAAAGGTCGCCCAAGCATTGTTATCGCCTTGCCAATACATCCACGCAACCGCTGGAAATAACACAAATCCCGGCCCAGCCTGAGCGATGCACAACATCAACATGAGTGCGGACAATACAGCTGCAAACGGTACACCAGCAATGACCAGACCAAGTCCGCCTAAGCCTGTCTGCAACACCGCTGTGACGCCCACACCGAGCGCAACGGCGCGAATCGCCTGTCCCGCCAGCACTACCGAGCCCTCGCCCCGCTCACCTGCCAAACGTCGCCCGACACGACGGACCGCTTGTGCGGCATATTCACCCGAACTATAAAAAATCGCGGCGATCAAGACGACCAGAAAAAACTGTATGAGCATCCCTCCCAAGCCACCGAACTGGGCTAACAGCCACTTACCTGTTTGGCTTGCGTAGGGAGACACATGCTCAATGAAACCGTTCGTACCACCAGAGCTCAAACTCAACCAGAAATCTGCGACTGTTTCACCAACCAAAGGAATGTCAGAGACCCACTCTGGTGGCGCTGGAATTCCTGCGCTTGCCAAGCCCTGACCAAAGGTTATCAAATCATGGGAGCGCTCAGCGATCGTTCGAATCGCCCACCACAACGGCATCACGAGCAGCAAGAGCATGCCGAGTGTCATCACCAAGACTGCCGGAGCCCGACGATTACCGAAAGTACGCTCCAAGGTTTTGAGCCAAGGCCAGGTCGCCACCACAATCATTGTGGCCCAAACCGCTGCAGCCAAAAAGGGCTTGAGCACCCAAATGCACAGAGCGATCAAACCAACAATCAAAATAGCCGCCAGAGTGTTGCGCGTTAGATCATGTTTCACGAGTGCTCACTCTGGGCTAGGAGGGTCAAGTTAGAAATCAGGTCAATTGACCGTGGCACTGCTTGTATTTTTTACCGCTACCGCAAGGGCAAGGGTCGTTACGACCAACCTTGGGAGCGGCGTTGCGCAACGTACCTGGATGCTCTTGGGCAACGGCTCGACGCTGAGTCTGCGTTTCCTCCGGCTTGGCCTCTTCGTAATCGGTATGCTGGTACTGAACGTTTTGCATTTGAACGGCGCGGGCGGCTTCAGCCTCTGCTTGCTCAATCTCTTCTTGTGTTTGGATGCGTACTGTCATGAGGACACGCACGACGTCATCACGCACGCGATCGAGCATGCCTGAAAACAACTCGAACGCCTCACGCTTGTACTCTTGCTTTGGGTTCTTTTGTGCATAACCGCGCAAATGAATACCTTGGCGCAAATGATCCAACGCGGAAAGATGCTCACGCCATGCAGTATCAATGACCTGCAACATAATAGAACGCTCAAAGCCGGTCCAAGACTCCGCCCCTACGGCCTCGACCTTTTGCTGATAGGCAGCCTGAGCCGCATGCATTACCTGCTCGAGGATATCTTCTTCGGAAACGCTTTTGGCATCCCGCAAGTAATCAGTCAAGGGAACATTGAGTTGCCAGTCAGATTCCAGCGCCTTTTGCAGCGCATCGATATCCCACTGCTCTTCGACAGAGCCCTCAGGTACATATTTAGCCACCAAGTCAGTCAATGCACCCTGCCGCAAATTATCAATCGTCTCGGCAACGGATTGTGCTTCGAGCACCTCGTTGCGCTGTGCGTAAAGCACCTTGCGCTGATCATTGGAGACATCATCGTACTCAAGCAATTGTTTGCGTACGTCAAAGTTGCGACCCTCGACCTTGCGCTGTGCGGTCTCGATGGAGCGCGACACCATACCCGCCTCGATCGGCTCGCCCTCGGGGAGTTTGAGTCGATCCATAATGGCTCGCACGCGATCACCCGCAAAAATACGCATGAGCGGGTCTTCGAGGGATAAATAGAAACGCGAAGAACCAGGATCGCCCTGACGTCCGGCACGACCGCGCAACTGATTGTCGATGCGTCGCGACTCGTGACGTTCTGTACCGATAATGCGCAAGCCACCCGCGGCCTTGACTTGTTCATTCAATGGCAGCCATTGCGTACGGACCGACTCGATCTGGGTGGACTTATCCGCCTCGCTTAGTGCTTGGTTTTCACGTACAGTCTCGATGATTTTTTCAATGCTACCGCCTAATACGATATCCGTTCCACGACCCGCCATATTGGTCGCAATCGTAATATTGCCTGGCTTACCCGCCTGGGCCACGATCTCCGCCTCTCGGGCATGTTGCTTAGCGTTTAGGACTTCGTGACGCAAACCTGCTTGATTCAATAAGCCAGAAAGCAGTTCGGAGTTTTCTATACTCGTTGTTCCCACAAGCACAGGTTGCCCGCGCTGCTGACAGTCCCGAATATCCTCGAGAATCGCATTAAATTTTTCACCTACTGTTTTAAAAATCTGATCGTTCTGATCGGCACGGACCATCGGGCGATTGGTGGGCACAATGACTGTTTCAAGCCCGTAAATTTCTTGAAACTCGAACGCTTCAGTATCAGCTGTACCCGTCATGCCGCCAAGCTTTTCGTACATGCGGAAATAATTCTGGAACGTAATCGACGCCATGGTCTGATTTTCGTTTTGAATTTGCGCGCCTTCTTTGGCTTCGACAGCTTGATGCAGACCATCGGACCAACGACGACCCGCCATCAGACGACCCGTGAACTCATCAACAATCACCACCTCGCCTTCTTGCACAACATAGTGCTGATCAAGATGAAAGAGATTATGCGCACGCAATGCGGCCATCAAATGATGCATCAGCGTGATATTGCGCGCCTCATATAAAGATTGGCCAGCAGGGAGCAGGCCAAGCTCAGTTAGAATTTCTTCGGCCCGCACATGCCCAGACTCAGAAAGGAAGATCTGGTGATTTTTTTCATCAACCCAAAAGTGTCCTTCGGGTTCTGGTTCCTGTGGCTTGGGTTCCGCCGCCATTCGTTGCAACATGGCCGGCACGACGTTCACCCGCATATACATTTCAGTATGATCTTCAGCTTGTCCTGAAATGATTAAAGGCGTGCGTGCCTCATCAATCAAAATCGAATCGACCTCGTCAACGATCGCGAACACGAGCGTACGCTGGCGACGATCCTCCGCGCGATGTTCCATGTTGTCACGCAGATAATCAAAACCAAACTCGTTATTCGTACCGTATGTGATGTCTGCGCGATAGGCGGCGATTTTTTCTTCGTTACTCTGCTGGGGTACAACAACGCCCACGGACAAGCCTAAAAAGTTATACAGGCGTCCCATCCAGGCTGCATCGCGTCGCGCCAGATAATCATTGA
>CAMBLP010000035.1 GCA_945868195.1 Bordetella parapertussis | reverse complement strand
TTGCTTTGCTCGACGTAACTGTTCATCATGTTTTGCACCATCGGTGTCTGAGCCGACATGAATTGTGACCAGGCCTCTGGCGCAAACTGATTAGACCCGTAAAGCCCCTTTGACTGATCCGCCATCTGCTCCTGAATCTCCATAAATCCCTGGATATTTTTTTCCAGATACGAACCCATCATGCCCTGCATGGCGTGACCATAAAAACGAATCACTTGGGCCAACATCGTCGAGGAGAACATTGGCATACCGCCGCTTTCTTCTTCGAGAATAATTTGCAAAAGAATGCTGCGGGTCAAATCCTCCGAAGACTTAGCATCGACCACCTTGAATAGCTCGTTTTCCAACACCAGTTGCTTGACATCCGCGAGCGTGATGTAGGTGCTGGTCTGCGTGTCATACAAACGACGGTTCGGATATTTTTTAATCAGGCGTACGGTTGCGCCCGTTGCTGCTTCAGTCATTACAGTCCCCAAATCTATTATCTATTTAACCACTGAACTTAAATACTCATCTTTTAGGCTGCCCACTAACTCAACCCATGTGTAGGCCGCCATTCAACGAAAAGTCTGCTCCAGTCGAAAACCCGGATTCCCCGGACGCAATCCACGCAATGATGGAAGCGATTTCCTCTGGTCGTCCAAGACGTTTGACAGGAATGGTCGCAATAATTTTCTCAAGCACATCGGGACGAATCGCACGAACCATATCTGTGCCGATGTAACCCGGAGACACGGTATTAACCGTTACGCCCTTGCTTGCAACCTCAAGCGCCAGCGACATCGTAAAACCATGAATCGCAGCCTTGGCTGTCGCATAATTGCATTGACCAAACTGGCCTTTCTGCCCGTTCACGGAACTGATGTTAATAATACGCCCAAATCCACGATCAGCCATGCCGTCAATCACTTGTTTGGTGACGTTAAACAGGCTGTTCAAGTTGGTATCCATGACAGCGCGCCAATCATCAGAGGTCATTTTACGAAATACGCCATCGCGGGTAATACCCGCATTGTTGACGAGTACATCGATTGGGCCATGCTCTGCCACGACTTTTTTAAATGCAGCCTCGCAAGAGCCCCAGTCAGACACATTACCCACCGAGGCATAGAAAGTGTAGCCCAACGCGGTCTGCTCATCGATCCATTGCTGATAGTCGCGACTCGGACCACATCCAGCGATCACTTTCATTCCATCTTTGGACAGACGCTGACAAATCGCGGTGCCAATGCCGCCCATACCACCCGTGACGTACGCAATTTTTGCACTCATGTTTTATCTCCTGGTTGTCCTGCATCGACGTTGAACTAACATTTAAACCGCCCTGACTTTCACATACGCACCTGGCGCATCCTCAAGCACCTTGAAATCCTTTCCGCCTAAAGACTTAGGCGCGCGGATGCGCTTACCACTGTATTGACCGAGCCACTGGGTCCAGGTTGGCCACCAACTACCGGGCTGTTCGAGTGCCTGTTGATCCCATTTCTCAGGATTGTTGTGATTCGTCTTGGCTCCACTTATCCAAAAACTACGCTTATTTTTTGCGGGCGGATTAATCACGCCGGCAATATGCCCCGAAGCACCAAGCACAAACGTGTTGTCACCACCGAACAAGGAAAGCGTCGAAAACGCAGAACGCCAAGGCACGATGTGATCGTCGCGCGAAGCATAAATAAATGCGGGAATCTTGACTTTGCGTATATCGATCGGCACACCACAGCAAGTCAGTGCATTGGGTTGAGAGAGCTTATTTTCCAGATAGGTATTGCGAAAATACCAGGTGAAAAACGGGCCGGGTAAATTCGTCCCATCGCTATTCCAGAAAAGCAAATCAAAGGCGACGGGTGTTTGGCCTTTTAAATAATTTGAGACGACATAATTCCACACCAGCTCATTGGGGCGCAGGAAAGAGAATGTGGAACCCAGCTCTCGCGCGGACATGAAGCCGCCTTGACCGATCTGCTGCTCGCGTAGACGCGCATGTTGCTCGTCAACAAATACACCCATCGTGCCGGTATCGTGGAAATCAATCATCGCCGTCAACATCGTGACCGCAGACACAGGTTCGTCGCCACGCGCCGCCGCAACAGCAAGCGCGGTGGCCAACATTGTGCCGCCCACACAAAACCCAAGCGCATTGATTTGTTTCTGTTTAGAGACGGCCTGAGTGACCTCGATCGCCTTGAGCACCCCGTGCTCAAGATAGTCATCCCACGTGGCCTTTTCCATACCATCGGCTTCTTCGACCAAAGGATTACGCCACGACATCAAAAATACCGAGAATCCTTCCTGTACAAGATAACGAACGAAGGAATTTTCTGGCTGTAGATCGAGAATATAAAATTTATTGATGCACGGCGGCACCAACAAAATGGGCTTTTGAAAGACCGAAGCCGTTGCAGGCGCGTATTGAATCAGTTGAAAGAAAGGGTTTTCAAACACCACGGCGCCCGCGGTGGTCGCAACATTCACGCCAATCTGGAATTTAGATTCATCAGATTGAGTGATGCGACCTTTTTGCAAATCAGACAAAAGGTTTTGCATCCCCGCCATCAGAGTCTCGCCCCCCGATTCTACAAGCGCGGCTTGTGCCTCGGGATTCGTCACCAAGAAATTAGCGGGAGACAACGCATCGAGCCATTGACTGATTGAAAACTCTAACCGGTTTTTAACCTCCGGGGCTGCGGTAGAAACCGACACCATACGGCTCATCGCTTCGGCTGAAAGTAAATACAAATGCGCCATCAGCAAATGCGGTGGACTCCCTTCCCAAGCAGGTGCCGCAAAACGTCGGTCCTTGAGAGCCGTCAAATGGCCATCGGCGGCATCGGTGGCAATGCGTTGCCACCCTTCGAGAAAATCATGCTGAATCTTGACGAGATCTTCGGGCGAAATACCGGCTGGTGGAGCCCAACCATCGGGGAAAGGGAAATTCAAATCGAGACCTTTATAAGCACGCAGCGGCTCAATCGTGCGCTGCAATGCAAATATTGTCAATCAGGGGAAACGGGCGCAAGACAGCCAGGCCAAGGTCGCCATTCTTCCCGTTTGACGATCCCTGCGATATGAAAAGAATTGCTTAGGATTTGTAACGGTGCACTGCTGACTGAGTTCGACCTCCGTCACCCCTATTTTTTCGAGACGATATTGTGCGAGTCCCGCCAAATCAAGCCGCCAGCGCTCTGGCTCAGCAGGATCAGGGAAACAGAGCTGCGGTTGAGCCGCAAGCTCTGCCGCAAACGCCTCGCATACGTCTGCCCCAACTTGAAAGGACGCCGCACCGATGCCGGGCCCAATCCACGCACGCCACCCATTCGCCAAGGGCTGTTTGTGACGCATCAGTATCAAAGTTTGCTCCAAAACACCTGCGGCCAGCCCTTTCCAGCCCGCATGTGCCGCGCCCAAGACAGTCCCATTCCGGTCAGATAACACCACAGATAAACAATCCGCGGTCAGCACGGCCAGCACACGATCAAAGCAGATTGTGACCGATGCATCCGCTTCTGGTGGCTCAGACGCATCGAGAAATGTTTTCACATCATCCGCGTCAACGACCCGAACACCATGCACTTGCTTGAGCCAGGCGGGCTGGGAAGGCACGAAACGACCAAGTAAGCGCCTATTTGCCAATACAGTCTGCGGCTCATCACCAGCGCCCAGGCCGAGATTAAACGTGTCATAAGGTGCTTTCCCCACTCCGCCGACTCGGGTGGTGCAAAACGCTTGCACGCCTGACCACGCGAATTGGGGTCGCACAACAGGGAAAGGGATTTCGCCGTTTATTTCCATAGAATATGTTCTTGAACGCGTAAAAGATCTTGCGCTGGCGGAGCGGTAAAGCTCACCTCTTCGCCTTCTTGGCCTGGGTCTTCGAACCGAATCTGGTAGGCGTGGAGCATTTGACGACTCGCATCGCCCAATATCCGGCCGCCATACTGTGTATCCCCCAGCAAGGGGTGACCCAGACTGGCCAAATGGACACGAATTTGATGCGTCCGTCCCGTTTCCAAACGACAACGTACTTGAGAAATATTGGAGCCGTGATACTCACCCACACGCATCAACTCGTAATGGGTCACTGCCGCTTTGGGGGCGCTCGGGCGCTCTACCGCCATTCTGACCGGCACCCTGGGGTCCCGTCCAATCGGACGGTCCACCGTCCCTGTGCCCAGCATGCGCCCGTGCGCCAAGGCCAAATACTCCCGTCCCATGGACCTTGCCTGTAACTGTCGCACGAGATGCGTTTGAGCAACTTCGTTTCGAGCCACCACCAGCAAACCAGAGGTATCCTTGTCGAGGCGATGCACAATCCCTGCTCTAGCCACGTGCGCCAACTCAGGATAGCGGTACAACAAGCCGTTCAAAAGCGTCCCGCTCCAATTACCCGCCCCTGGATGGGTCACCAGCCCGACCGGCTTGTTCACGACGATCCAATTGGGACTTTCGCCCAACACCTCAAACTCAATGGGCTCAGGTTTAAACGCCCCGTCCTCAGGGGATGGCTGCTCATACACCGTGATGACATCGTCCTCCCGGAGTGTCTGTCGCACGCGGGCAATCTGCCCGTTGACCAGCACGTGCCCAAGCTCGATCCAGGTCTGTATGCGACTGCGCGAGTGTTGAGGTATAAGTTGGGCGAGGGCTTTGTCCAGACGCTCTAGCGGCATCTCGTCGGTCACCAGAAAGGTCTGCGGCTCATCGTCCGACAAGACTTCTTCAGAAATAGGGTTATCAGGCATTTGGACTCGTCTTATAATCAGTAAAGAATGCTAACACCAAGGATCATCTCGTGATGAGTAGCACCACCATTTCTTTTCTCTCTGTTCCACCGCTGGGTCAGCTCGCCAGCCGGATTTTATTGATGCTTGCCGTGCTTGCGCTGATCGCTGGCTGTGGCACCAAAGCGCCAGAATACGACCCAACGGCCAACTGGAATGCAGAAAGACTCTTTCAAGACGGCAAAACTGAAATGAATTCCGCCAGCTGGAGCATCGCAAAAGAGAGATTCGCCGCGGTCGTGGCTCGCTTTCCGTTTGGCGTTTACGCCCAGCAGGCTCAGATCAACCTGGCCTATTGTCAATGGAAAGACAAAGAGCCCGAGCTTGCCCTTGCGACTCTCAACCGGTTTCAGCAGCAATATCCTGGCAACCCCTTGATGGACTATGTTCTCTATCTCAAAGGGTTGGTGAACTTCACGCCACCCAGCGCTATTTTTTCGAGCTTGACGCGTCAAAACCCCGGCGAGCGAGACGTCCGAGCCCTGCGTCAGTCCTTTGCGGCGTTTAGCGAACTCATCCAGCAGTTTCCGGACAGTCGTTACACGCCTGATGCCCGCAAGCGTTTAAGCTGGCTGGTGAACACCATGGCTGATAACGAGTTAGCCATTGCACGTTTTTATTATGATCGTTACGCCTACGTGGCGGCCATCAATCGCGCTCAAAGCGTCATTACCGACTACCAAGGTGTGCCCGCCTCGGAGGCAGCCCTCTACATCATGATGATGTCGTATGAAAAACTTGGTATGACAGATTTGCGCAACGACTCCGAACGCGTGTTGCTGCAAAACTTCCCCAACACCACGCTCATTAGTAAAGGTTTCCCCAACAAGTACAGTGCCTGGAATCCGCTACGACTGTTCTAAAGTTCTAAAGACGCACCTTCAAACCGAAGATGCGTTGTGACGTTGATAAAAAGCGACGGCCTCTTGAACGTCGCGTGTTCTCGCAAATGGCGGTAAACCTCGCCAAAGTTGCTTACCATAAGGTTTGTCCACAAGCCGGGTGTCGCCCACCATTAATACGCCCCAATCCGTCTCCGTGCGTATGAGCCGACCCGCACCCTGCTTGAGCGCAATGGCTGCCTCAGGAAGCTGATATTCCATAAAAGGATTGCCGCCGCGGCTGCGACAGGCCTTTAAGCGCGCCTCGAGCACAGGGTCATCGGGCGGCGCAAAGGGGAGCTTGTCAATCGCAACCAAGGTTAAGCGATCACCCGCGACATCAATCCCTTCCCAAAAACTGGCACTGCCCACTAGGACTGCGTGATCGAGGATTCGGAAACGCTCCAGTAAATCTCGGCGCGTCCCATTGCCCTGACGCATGATCGGCCAAGTCAAGCCCAACTGATCATAAGCATCGGCTAACAGTCCGGCCACCCTCTCCACAGCACGCAAGGTGGTACATAAAACCAGCGCACCACCTTGACTCGCCTGAATAAGCGGCATGAGCGTCTCGACAAAAGCAGGCAAAAACTCAGGGGACTGCGGCGCAGGCAGTGTTCTGGGCACGAATAAAAGAGCCTGATTGGCATAGTCGAACGGCGACTCCATGCGCAAGGTCTCCGCCTTTTCAAGTCCTAAACGTGACGTAAAGTGAGAAAAATCTCCATGCACGGACAGCGTCGCAGAGGTGAATACCCAAGCTTGACCTCCCTGCCTGTAACGCGAAAAGGCCTCAGCTACCGACAAGGGTGCGGCATGCAAGCGAACATGATGCAGGCCGAGCTCGACCCAACGCACAACCTGCTGGTTGTCTTCGACTGGCACGTGGCTTGAGCGTGTCGGTTTACCCCATTGTGATAGACGTTCTGCGATCTCATGAGCACTTCGGGCGGCAGCGGCCAAATCCGGATGTTTTTCCTCAACACTGGATAACAAGCTTGCGATTTCATCAAGCGCGGTTTGCAACACCTCGCGTGCCGCATCAAAACCCTCGGGCTTCGGAAAAGCCTCGAACGTCACACGGCGCGATGGTAGCTTTTCGAGAGCGGCGCAACTCAGCCGGAGCTCCTTGGTCGCGTGCTCGATACGACGCGCCTGCTCAGACCAATTGGTGAGTTCACGCGCATGTGCCAAACCTGCGATTTCGACCAATTTAGCTAGATCTAGTAACTGATGCGTGGAGACACTTGTCCCAAGAAACCGCGTTGCCGTATCGGGCAGCTGATGCGCCTCATCAAAAATGACCGTATCTGCAGCGGGTAACAAATCCGTAATACCCTCGTCACGCAACATTAAGTCCGCCATAAAAAGCGCGTGATTAATGACAACGACATCGGCTTCTTGAGCTTGACGACGGGCCTTTAATACAAAACAGTCCCGTACGTTGGGGCAGTCCTGACCGAGACAATTTTCGCGCGTGGAGGTGACGCGCTGCCAGATCTCAGCGTCTTCGGGAACAGACGGCAGATCCGAGCGATCACCGGTATTGCTTTGCTGAGAAAATGTTTGAATATGTCGTAACTGTTGGACCTCCGCCCGCGAATGCAGCGCACGATCCTCGCCTTGCAAGCGCTCAAGGTGGTAGTGACAAACATAATTGCCGCGTCCTTTTAACAAGGCGATCGATGCCGGCAAGCTTAAGGCCTCACGTACTCTGGGCAAGTCGCGTGAGAACAGCTGATCTTGGAGCGTGCGGGTACCCGTCGAAACCAATACCTTTCCGCCCCCAAGCAAAGCGGGGACTAAATACGCCCATGTCTTACCTGTACCGGTACCGGCCTCAGCAACCAAGGTTGAGCGTTCGGCAATCGTGCGCTCGACAGCCTGAGCCAGCTCGATCTGAGACGGCCGAACACGAAAGCCAGGGGACATCGCGGCTAGTGGACCATCAAGGGAGAAAAGCTCTGAAATCGTAGGTTCGTGCATAAAGGACACCAAAGGGCAAGCCGGATCATACCCCGTTGAAACAGGGCTCATTCCAGTCTTGTGGCAAAATCGTCCGTTTGCCGCCAACTATAAAGTTTTGGAAACAATGAGCGATTCAAGTACAACACCATCCCCTACGTTTGCCGCGCCTGTGACGGCCGCGCAAGCCGAGCTGCGCATCACCGCCCAACTCGCCCATGAACTAGGCATCAAGCCCCAGCAGGTGACGGCCGTCATCGAGTTACTCAAAGATGGTGCAACCGTTCCTTTCATCGCACGTTACCGCAAGGAAGCTACGGGGGGGCTCGACGATACCGTGCTGCGCAACCTAGACACTCGCTTGCTGTACCTACGTGACCTAGAGGAGCGTCGGGCGGCGATTTTGGCGTCGATCGCCGAACAGCAAAAACTCACCCCCGAACTTGAGAAATCCATCCAACAAGCCGACACTAAACAGCGGCTCGAAGATTTGTACACCCCTTTCAAGGTCAAGCGTCGAACGCGCGCGCAGATTGCCCGCGAGGCTGGCTTAGAGCCCCTCGCCGATGCCATTCTTGCCGACCTAAGCTGCGATCCGACCAACCTTGCCGTAAAATATTTAAATCCGGATGTAAATATTACGGAAGCCAAGACAGCATTGGATGGGGCACGAGATATTCTCGCAGAGCGTTACGCTGAAAATGCGGATCTGCTTGCAGACATGCGGACTCACCTGTGGTCTCAAGGCTACCTCTATTCCAAGGTCTCAGAAGGCAAAGAAGCCGAGGGCGCGAATTTCCGCGACTGGTTCGAATTTTGCGAGCCCTTACGCACACTACCCTCGCATCGCGTGCTCGCCATGCTCCGTGGGCGCCAACAAGGGATCCTTGAGCTACGGATCGGACTTGAGGCGACCCAAGACATCTTGGTCCCGCACCCTTGTGTCGAGCGCGTTGCTCAATTCCTGAAGCTGGGTCGCGATCTGTTTGATGCGACGCCCTCGCCTCGTGCGAAATGGTTGGCAGATGTCGCGCGTTGGACCTGGCGCGTCAAGTTGTTGACGATGTTCGAGACAGAAATGATTACCCGACTGCGCGAAAGCGCCGAGACCGAAGCTATTCGTGTGTTTGCAGCCAACCTCAAAGATCTCTTGCTTGCGGCACCCGCGGGGCCTAAAGCGGTGCTAGGCCTTGACCCAGGCATTCGAACCGGCGTGAAGGTTGCCGCGATCGATCACACCGGAAAATTGATTGAAACGGCAACGGTCTACCCCTTTGAACCACGGCGTGACCGCGTAGGATCTCTAGCAACACTGGCTGCGCTTGCACGCCGCCATCAGATTGAGCTGGTGGCCATCGGCAACGGCACGGCCTCGCGTGAAACAGAAAAACTGGTGGTGGACCTCATGTCCGAACACCCTGATCTCACACTCACACGCGTGGTCGTCTCGGAAGCAGGCGCTTCGGTCTATTCCGCTTCTGAGCTGGCTGCGCTTGAGTTTCCTGACCTGGATGTGAGCTTGCGCGGCGCCGCCTCGATTGCACGACGCTTACAAGACCCCTTGGCGGAACTGGTCAAAATCGAACCAAAAGCGATCGGTGTGGGTCAATATCAACACGATCTCAATCAGCGCGAGCTTGCACGCTCGCTGGACGCCGTCGTCGAGGATTGCGTCAACGCTGTCGGTGTGGATGTCAATACGGCCTCTGCCGCTTTGTTGGCCCGCGTTTCAGGTCTGAACAGCACCCTGGCAAAAAATATCGTGGCCTATCGCGACGACAAAGGCGTATTCCCCAACCGAGCCGCACTTAAAGAAGTTTCGCGTTTTGGGGAAAAAGCCTTTGAACAAGCCGCAGGCTTTCTGCGTATTCCCAACGGCAACAACCCTCTCGATGCCTCTTCGGTTCACCCAGAGGCTTATCCTGTGGTGGAGCGTATTTTGAAAAAAATCGCGGCTGATATGAAAGAGGTGATCGGCAATCGCGAAAAACTCAAAGGCCTCTCCCCTTCTGAATTTACAGACGATCGCTTTGGCTTGCCAACCGTGCGTGATATTTTGCTCGAACTCGAAAAGCCTGGACGCGATCCACGCCCTGAGTTCAAGACTGCGACCTTTAAAGAAGGTGTCGAAACACTCAACGATCTCTTGCCCGGCATGATTCTGGAAGGTGTTGTCACCAACGTTGCCAACTTTGGCGCCTTTGTCGATATCGGCGTGCATCAAGATGGTCTGGTGCATATCTCTGCACTCGCTGAAAAATTCGTCTCTGATCCGCGCGATGTTGTGCGCGTCGGACAAACAGTCAAAGTGCGTGTTCAAGAGGTTGACGTCCCACGCAAACGTATCGCGCTGACCATGCGTTTAAATGACGAGGCACCGCCTGCTCGCTCACTGGGGGCGGCTGCAAGCGTTAGTGGTCATGCCTCTGGAAAAAATCGCTCAGGTAGTTCTGGGAGCCTAGGAGGCGCCAAGCCAAACCGTGGCAATGCGCCTGAACCCACTGGGGGTGCCATGGCAGCCGCATTCGCAAAACTTAAACGCTAAGGGGCAATACAAGCGCTCAAGCCCCTCAAGCGCTCATACACTCAAGCGCAAAACCTGCGTTCACTCAGCGGGACGCAAACTCGCACGTAGCGCCTCAATGCGTTCAGCCCGCTGAGCACTTGAAATGCTCTTCAAACCAGCGGCTACAACAACTCCCTCTAGTGCCAAGCTAAAGTCCAATTCGCCTTGGAGTGTCAGCATGGTATCGAGATCGCCGCTTTGCAGCGCACGCATGGCAGCTCCCGCCATTTTAGGATCTGCAAAAGCCACCGAGGAAAAAAGCTCCGCGCCTTCCAAACCGAGGAAGCGAAAGCGAAATTGCCCCGCCTCATCACGGAAACTCACAAAGCGGGCACCTTTACCGCCCGCTTTAGATTCTTTGGTCGACCGAGGTCCTGACTGTGTCGCGAGAGTACGCAAGCCGACCGCCTGTCTTAACTCTTGAATAAAGGGGGTCGCAATCGCACGCGCTTTACGAGCACCCTCTTGCAGGATTTCTTCGATGCGATGGGGGTTGGACATCAAAGACTCGTATTGATCACGCATCGGTTCAAGCTCTCGCTCGATGCGCTCACACAAGGTCTGTTTAGCATCACCCCAACCCATCCCAGTCGCGAGTGCCTGACGAAATGCAACAGTCTCGGACTGCTGAGCAAAGGCCTTGTAGATCAGATAAAGATGCGAAGCGTCTGCATCCTTGGGATCACCGGGTCCGCGTGAGTCTGTGACGATCTTGGCAACGGCTGACTTGAGCGCTCGTGCGCCGCCTTCAAACAACGGGACTGTATTGTTGTAACTCTTGGACATTTTGCGGCCATCCAAACCTGGCAAGGTCGCCACATCTTCGGCAATCACGGCCTCAGGAAGCACGAAAAAGTCTTTACCTTGCCCATACAAATGATTGAATCTCTGGGCAATGTCACGTGCCATCTCAAGATGCTGAGTCTGATCACGACCCACGGGTACTTTGTGTGCATTAAACATCAAAATATCGGCCGCCATCAGAATGGGATAAGAGAACAACCCCATATTGATTCCATCGTCAGGATCCACGCTCTTGGCAATATTCTGGTCGACCGAAGCCTTGTAGGCATGCGCCCGATTCATCAAGCCCTTTGCCGTGACACACGTCAGCATCCAGCACAACTCAGGGATTTCAGGCACATCAGACTGTCGATAAAAAGTCACGCGTTCTGGATCAAGTCCGCAGGCTAACCACGTTGCAGCAATCTCCAGGCGCGAACGCGCAATACGGTCCGCATCCTCGCACTTAATCAATGCGTGATAATCCGCCAAGAAGAAAAAAGCATCGACATTTTTTTCAAGACTCGCTTGAATCGCGGGACGAATCGCACCAACATAATTGCCCAGATGCGGGGAACCCGACGTCGTAATGCCGGTGAGAACACGCGTATTCATAATATTGACCTTAGAGACTGACGGTGTCGCGCTGTTCGGAATCCAGATACTCTTTGGACTGCATCTCAAGGATGCGGGAAACAGTACGGTGAAACTCGTTAGACATGGGACCAGAAGTATAGATTTCCTCTGGCTCACACTCAGAAGACATGATCAACTTGACCTTGTGGTCATAAAAAACATCGATCAGCCAAGTGAATCTCCTGGCCTCAGAGGCATGTTTCGCACCCATTTTAGGAACGTCTGAGAGAATCACTGCGTGAAATCGGCTGGCGATCTCAAGATAATCATTTTGCGACCGCGGCCCACCGCACAAGGTCGCGAAATCAAACCAGACCACACTGCCCGCACGTTTTTTAGCCGTAATCTCGCGATGCTCGATGAGTAGCACCGGATCCTGGGGGGACGTATCAGAAAGCTGAACAAAGGCCTCTTGTAAAGCCTGATCAGCTTGTACACCAAGAGGTGTGTGATAGCACTTGACCTGCTCGAGAGTCCGGCGGCGGTAGTCTATCCCTGCATCCACGTTCAAAATATCCATGCGGTCTTTGAGCAAAGCAATCGCAGGCAAAATGCGATCACGATGCAGCCCGTCGGGATAAAGTAATGAAGGCTCGTAGTTGGACGTCATGACAAAAGACGTACCATGCTCGAAAAACTTGAGTAACAGCCGATACAAAATCATGGCATCGGCTACATCTGAAACATGAAACTCGTCGAAGCAAATGAGGCGATAGCGCTTGGAGATGCGCTTGGCCACCTCGTCAAGCGGATCCTGCATGCCTTTGACTTCGTCAAGCTGGCGATGCACGCTGCGCATGAATTCATGAAAATGTAAACGGGTTTTACGGGTGACGGGAACCGTCGCGTAAAACGCATCCATCAAAAAACTTTTCCCACGACCGACGCCTCCCCAAAGGTACACCCCTCTGGGTACCTCAGGACGTTTGAACAAGCGTTTGACGGCACTGGAGCGATCACCTTTAAATGTGATCCAGTCGTCAAAGTACTTTTGCAAACGCTCAATGGCGATGCGTTGAGCGGGGTCTGGCTGATAACCGCGTTCAGCCAGACTGCTCTCATAGTGTTGAAGTACGTTCAAGAAAGTTGCACAACAAGTGCCTCAGAAATTGAGTGTGCGCTTATCAACCGCCAACGCTGCTTCTTTCATGGACTCCGACAAAGTCGGATGTGCATGACAGATACGGGCAATGTCTTCGGCTGCGCCACGGAATTCCATGATGGTGACAGCTTCGGCGATGAGCTCGGAGGCCATCGGACCGATAATGTGCACACCCAAAACCTCATCCGTCGCCGCATCCGCCAAAATTTTGACGAAACCCGTGGTGTCGCCCAACGCGCGTGCGCGACCATTGGCCAAGAAGGGAAAGCTACCAGCTTTGTAAGCACGGCCGGACGCTTTGAGCTGCTGCTCGTTCTGACCGACCCATGAAATCTCGGGCGAGGTATAGATGACCCAAGGAATCGTGTCAAAGTTAACGTGACCATGTTGTCCGCCGATACGCTCAGCAACTGCAACGCCCTCCTCTTCGGCTTTGTGTGCCAGCATGGGGCCGCGCACCACATCGCCCACCGCCCAAACGTTAGGCAAGTTCGTTTTGCAGTCTGCATCTACCACGACAAAGCCACGCTCGTCGAGCTTGAGTCCCACCGCATCCGCATTCAGTCCACCGGTGTATGGCACACGACCGATTGAAACAATCAGCTTGTCCACGACCAGTTTCTGCTCAGCACCTGAGGCATCCGTATAAGGAACCGTCACTTGCTTAGCCGTAGATTTGATCTCACCGAGTTTGACACCCATCTGAATGTTCAAGCCCTGCTTGGTAAAAATCTTGTGCGCTTCTTTGGCGACTTGCGTGTCGACTGCGGCCAAAAACTCAGGCATGGCTTCGAGCACAGTGACTTCCGCACCCAGACGACGCCAGACGCTGCCCATTTCAAGGCCGATCACGCCAGCACCAATCACACCTAATTTCTTGGGTACGGCACCGATATTGAGCGCACCGTCGTTGGACAAAATCTGCTGTTCGTCAAAAGGCAAGCCTGGCAACTCACGCGCAGAAGAACCCGTTGCGATCACAACATGTTTGCCGACAATGTCAGCCTCTGTAGTGCCCGTGACCTTGATCGCCCAACCACCATCGACTTGACCGGCGAAAGAGCCTTTGCCATGAAAGAAGGTGATCTTGTTCTTTTTGAACAGATACAGGATGCCGTCGTTGTTTTGCTTGACGACGCTGTTTTTACGACCGAGCATTTTGTCGAGCTTGAGTGAAACACCCTTGACCTCGATGCCGTGATCAACCAAATGATGATTGACCTGGTCGAAATGCTCGGAAGACTGCAACAGCGCTTTGGAAGGGATACAACCTACGTTGGTACAAGTACCTCCAGGTGCAGGACCGCCCTGACCGTTTTGCCAGGCATCAATACACGCAACGGTCTTGCCTAACTGAGCCGCGCGAATCGCAGCGATATAACCGCCTGGACCCGCACCAATCACCACGACATCAAATTGAATCGAAGACATAAATTTTCCAGCTTAGATTTCGAGCAGCATGCGCTGCGGATCTTCGAGCGCCTCTTTCATGGCGACCAAGCCCAGAACCGCTTCGCGACCATCGATAATGCGGTGATCGTAAGACATCGCAAGATAGTTGATTGGACGAATCACGATCTGGCCCTTTTCAACCACAGCACGTTCTTTGGTCGCATGCACGCCCAAGATCGCGGCCTGAGGTGGGTTGATGATCGGTGTTGACAACATCGAACCAAACACACCACCATTGGAGATCGAGAAGGTACCGCCTGTCATTTCTTCGATGCCGAGTTTGCCTTCGGAAGCACGCTTACCAAAATCAGCGATCGTTTTTTCAATTTCAGCGATCGTCAGCTGGTCTGCATTACGTAAGATTGGCACCACCAAACCGCGTGGGCTACCCACAGCGATACCGATATCAAAGTAACCGTGATAGATGATGTCCTTACCATCGACCGAGGCGTTCAAAATCGGATAACGCTTGAGTGCAGCGACCGCTGCCTTGACGAAGAAGGACATGAAGCCGAGCTTGACACCATGCTCTTTTTCGAACTTGTCTTTGTAGAGGTTGCGCAGATCAATCACACCTTGCATATTGACTTCGTTAAACGTCGTCAAGATGGCATTGTCTTGTTGCGACTGCAGCAAACGCTCAGCCACACGCGCACGCAAACGGCTCATCGGCACGCGTTGCTCTGGACGACCGTCAAGTGACTGCGTCATTGGAACAGTGGGGTTCGCTAATGCGACCTTCGGTGCTGCTGCAGGCGCGACGGGGGCGGTAGACGCTCCAAGCGCGTCACCCTTAGTGATGCGTCCGTCGCGGCCCGTGCCGGCAACTGAAGCGGCAGAAACGCCCTTGTCAGCAAGAATCTTGGATGCAGCTGGCGAAGCAATGCCAGCCGCTGAGGCGGACGCGACAGCGGCGACCGGTGCAGCTGCAGCGGGCGCTGTAGCTGGCGCAGAGGCAGCGGCAGCAGGTGCGGCGGCGGCCTTGCCATCCGTATCGATGCGCGCGAGGACCTCGCCCGAAGTCACCATACTGCCATCGCCCTTGACGATTTCAGACAGGACACCGGAGGCGGGGGCAGGAACTTCGAGGACGACCTTGTCTGTTTCGACTTCGATCAGGATTTCGTCGGCCTGAACGGCTTCGCCGGGTTTCTTTTTCCACGTCAGAAGCGTGGCTTCGGACACTGACTCGGATAATTGTGGAACAACAACGTCTGTAATTGCCATTATATTTTTTTCCGTAATGGGATGAATACGTTTCTCTGTGATTATTTCGTCAGCATGAAAGTCTTGAACTTGCCAAACGCTTGCTCGACCAGCGCTTTCTGCTGCTCAAGGTGTTTAGCCAGATAGCCAACGGCTGGCGAGGCGGAGGCCACACGGCCTGCATAGCCAAGCTTTTGACCGCTAGACATGTTCTGATACAAGTGATGCTGAACATAGAACCAAGGACCTTGATTCTGTGGCTCATCCTGGACCCAGACCACTTCCGTTGCTTTGGGATATTTACGCAATTCAGTTTCAAACGTTTTGTGTGCAAACGGATAGAGCTGTTCGACGCGAATAATCGCAACAGAGTTGTCCTTGCGCTCGCGACGACCATTCACCAAATCGTAGTAAACCTTGCCTGAGCACACCAATACACGCTTGACCGAAGCGGGATTAATGGCCTCATCGACCTCAGCAATGATCGGACGGAAGCGGCCATTCGCCAGATCCGATAAAGGTGAACCAGCGTCCTTGTTACGGAGCAAGGACTTAGGCGTCAAAATCACCAAAGGCTTGCGGAACTGGCGAATCATCTGACGACGCAGCAGATGGAAAATCTGAGCAGCGGTCGTAGGCTGAACCACCTGGATGTTATTGTCCGCGCAAAGCTGCAAGAAGCGCTCGATACGTGCGGAGGAGTGCTCTGGGCCCTGACCTTCGTAGCCATGCGGCAACATCATGGTCAAACCAGACTGACGACCCCATTTGGCCTCGCCGGAGACGATGAACTGGTCAATCACAACCTGTGCACCGTTGACGAAATCACCGAACTGGGCTTCCCAGATGGTCAGTGTCCTGGGGTCGGCACATGAATAACC
>CAMBLP010000034.1 GCA_945868195.1 Bordetella parapertussis | reverse complement strand
CACCAAGCCGCCCAATAGTCCACCAGTACGGGCTGAGAGGATTTCAATACGTCCGCATCGAAGCTGACATCGCTTACGTTTTTGATGTTTTCACTCATGATTTTCTCTAGGGTATTTCAGTGATAGGTCTGTAAGAATCTCAGACGAGCCCGTTCGTTGATTTAAATAACCTGCAACAAGGCTTTACAACTGCGTTTATTCATTAAAGCACAATTTGAACCCTTCTGATGAACTCTAGCGTCACTTTTCAACGAAGTGGGCATTTTTAAACCGGGTGCGGCAAGCTCTTATCTGCTCATTTATTGATCAGATAAGGGCTTGCCGCACCCCGATTGCCAATTTCCGTAAAATGGGCGATCTTTTCCACAGATCTTGGGGATAACTTGAGTACAAAGTCCTACAACGAATCATCCATCCGCGTCCTAAAAGGGCTTGAGCCGGTACGCCAACGTCCTGGCATGTATACCCGAACGGAAAATCCCCTTCATATCATTCAGGAGGTGATTGATAACGCAGCCGACGAAGCACTTGCAGGATTTGGTAAGCATATTCAAGTCACAATGCAAACAGATGGCAGCATCACGGTCGAAGACGATGGACGCGGTATTCCTGTTGGGCTGCATCCTGAGGAAAAAGCACCCGTCGTCGAGCTTGTCTTTACGAGACTGCATGCGGGAGGAAAATTCGATAAGAAGGGTGGCGGAGCTTATGCTTTCTCGGGCGGATTGCATGGCGTGGGCGTCTCGGTCACCAATGCGTTGTCCAAGCGTCTAGAGCTTGTGGTGTGGCGTGAAGGTACCGCCTACCGCATGGCGTTTGCCAATGGCGATGTCGCAGAGCCACTCAAAGTCGTTCCAGAGCTTGCCCGTAAAAAGTCAGGTACCCGAGTCAGAGTCTGGCCGGATGCTACATTTTTTGACTCTGCAGCCATCCCGACGCATGAGCTCATGCATTTGCTTCGCAGCAAAGCAGTGTTGATGGCGGGAGTCAAAGTCACCTATCTGAACGAAAAAACGGGAGAGACGCGGACCTGGCAATACCAAGACGGTCTCGCGGGTTATCTGACCGAGGCGCTCCAGGGTTTAGAGTTGCGTGTTCCGCTGTTCGGGGGAGAGCAGTTTGCCTTAGCCGACCATGAAAGTTTCGCCGAGGGTGAGGGGGCTCAATGGGTGGTCGCCTGGGCCGACGAGGGCAATGTGGTGCGCGAGTCCTACGTCAACCTCATTCCCACGCCAGCGGGTGGTACGCATGAGTCGGGCCTACGCGAAGGCCTGTTCGCGGCCGTCAAAGGGTTCGCCGAGTTGCATAGCTTGTTACCCAAAGGCGTCAAACTACTGCCCGAGGATGTGTTTGCCCGCACCAGTTTCGTGTTGTCCGCCAAAGTTCTTGATCCTCAGTTTCAGGGACAGATCAAAGAACGGCTCAACAGTCGGGATGCGGTGCGTTTAGTCGGCGGCTTTGTGCGTACTTCTCTGGACTTGTGGCTCAATAGCCACGTTGAGTATGGAAAAAAACTTGCTGAGTTGGCGATCCGTCAGGCGCAGGCCCGCGCGCGTTCGGCCCAAAAGGTCGAAAAGCGCAAGAGTTCAGGCGTGGCGGTACTGCCAGGCAAGCTGACCGATTGTGAGTCCTCTGATACAGCCCGTACCGAAGTCTTTCTCGTTGAGGGCGACTCCGCAGGGGGCTCCGCCAAAATGGGACGTGACAAAGAGTTTCAAGCCATTCTGCCTTTGCGCGGTAAAGTCTTAAATTCCTGGGAGGTCGATCGGGATCGCTTGTTCGCCAATAACGAAATTCACGATATCGCTGTGGCGATTGGTGTTGATCCTCATGGCCCCAATGACACGCCAGATCTTTCTGGCTTGCGCTACGGGCGCGTCTGCATCCTCTCTGATGCGGACGTTGATGGCTCTCATATCCAGGTGCTGTTGCTGACACTCTTTTATAAACATTTCCCGCGCTTAGTCGAGCTCGGTCATGTGTTTGTCGCGCGACCCCCGCTCTTTCGCGTGGATGTGCCGGCTTTGGGCAAGCGACCCGCTCGCAAGGTCTATTGTCTGGATACGGGGGAGCTCGACGCCGTGCAGGACAAGCTCCGTAAAGAAGGGGTGCGCGAAGGTTCCTGGGATATCAGTCGCTTTAAAGGCCTCGGTGAAATGAGTCCAACTCAATTGTGGGAAACCACAATGAATCCCGACACTCGGCGAATGTTGCCGGTCGGTTACGGTGTGCTCGATCAGACCGCAACGACACAAATGTTTGACATGTTGATGGGTAAAGGCGAGTCCGGCGCCCGTCGCACTTGGCTTGAAGAAAAAGGCAATCTCGCAGAGGTTGATATCTAAATGACTGACGGTTCCCAACCTGGTTTGTTTGACCTAAGCGATGCCGATGCATCCTTGACCCTTGGCTTGTACGCTGAACAGGCCTACCTCGATTACGCAGTGTCTGTCGTGCGTGGGCGCGCGCTGCCTGACGTCGGCGATGGGCAAAAGCCTGTTCAGCGCAGGATTCTGTACGCAATGCAGGCCATGGGTTTGCAATCGGGTGCAAAACCCGTGAAATCCGCCCGCGTCGTGGGCGATGTATTGGGTAAATACCACCCGCACGGTGACCAGGCAGCGTATGACGCCTTGGTCAGAATGGCGCAGCAGTTTTCCTTGCGCTATCCCCTCATTGACGGGCAAGGTAACTTTGGTTCCAGAGATGGCGACAATGCGGCAGCCATGCGCTATACGGAGGCACGGCTAACGCCTTTTGCACGTTTGTTGCTCGACGAGCTCGACGAAGGTACTGTTGATTTCATCCCTAATTACGATGGTAGCCACCAAGAGCCTTCCATGCTTCCGGCACGCTTACCCGTTATGTTGCTCAATGGTGCTTCGGGTATTGCGGTCGGCATGGCAACTGAAATCCCCGCACACAATTTGCGCGAAATCGCTGGGGCATGCGTCGCGCTAATTAAAAACCCTACGCTTGCCGATGCGGATCTTTATCAAATGGTTCCAGGGCCCGATTTTGCCGGTGGTGGCCAGATCATCACAGCGCCCGCAGAAATCGCGCAGATTTATCAAACTGGACGCGGCTCGCTCAAAGCGCGCGCCCGCTGGCAGTTCGAGGAAATGGCACGTGGTCAGTGGCAACTGGTTGTGCACGAGTTGCCACCTGGCGCCTCTTGCCAAAAAGTACTTGAAGAAATTGAGGAGTTGACCAATCCTAAGGTCAAGGCTGGTAAAAAAGCACTGACACCCGAGCAGCAGCAGACCAAAGCTCAAATGCTCGCTTTGCTGGATGCTGTGCGCGATGAGTCCGGCAAAGACGCAGCTGTGCGCCTTGTGTTTGAGCCTAAAACCTCAAAAATTGATCGTGAAGAGTTTGTCACGACTTTGTTGGCGGTGACCAGCATGGAAACAAGTGTTGCCATGAATCTGGTTTGTATTGGGACGGATCACAGACCCCGACAGAAGGGGCTGCGCGATGTGTTAATGGAGTGGATTGGCTTTCGCACCAACACGGTCCTTCGTCGTACGCGCTACCGTTTTGACAAGATCACCGATCGCATTCATGTGCTCGAAGGGCGAATGTTGGTGTATCTGAATGTGGATGAAGTCATCCAAACCATTCGTGAATCCGACGAACCTCGTCCCGCTTTGATGGTGCGTTTTAAATTAAGTGAGCGTCAGGCCGACGACATTCTTGACATGCGTCTTCGTCAGCTCGCGCGACTCGAAGGTTTCAAAATTGAACAAGAGTTGGCAGAAAAGCAAGCCGAGCAGCAAAAGCTGCAAGAGCTGATTGAACAGCCTACGGCCCTCAAAAAGCTCGTTATCAAAGAAATCGAAGCCGACTCGAAACTCTACGGCGATGAACGTCGGACCCTCATCGAGGTCGCCGAGCGCGCAGTCAAAGAAGTGCGTGTTCTTGATGAGCCTGTCACAGTGATTGTGTCCCAGAAAGGTTGGTTGCGCTCTCGTCAGGGGCACGGTCATGACGTTGCGCAATTCAACTTCAAAGCGGGTGACGGTCCTTATGGCGTGTTTGAGTGTCGTAGCACTGACGCATTGATTGCTTTCGGCGATAACGGTCGTGTTTACAGCGTAGCCGTCTCTGGACTGCCCTCGGCGCGTGGTGATGGCGCGCCTGTGACCTCGATGATTGATCTCGAGCCCGGTTCGCATATTGAGCATATGATCGCTGCCGCAGCGGACAGCAAATGGCTGCTCAGTACACGCCAAGGCTTTGGTTTTTCGACCAAACTCTCCGACATGACCAGCCGTCAACGCGCGGGCAAGCAATTTATCACGCTCGAGGAAAAAGACCGTTTGTTACGTCCTGTCCCGCTTTTTGCTCACGCGACACACGTCGCATTTTTGACATCGCGCGGAAAGCTGCTGGTGATTGCCTTAGACGAGGTTAAGAGCCTTGCTTCCGGCGGGCGCGGCACTATTTTGATGGGAATCGATGCGCCTGATGTGTTGTCGCAGACCGTGCCTGTATCCAAAGCCGGCTTGCGAGTCACCGGCACCTACAGGACAAAGCAGGTCCAAGATATCCTCAGTGGTGCCTTGCTTGAAATCTATGTTTCCAAGCGCGCGCGTAAAGGCAGGCTGCTCGATATTCGTTCCAAAGAACCGATCCTGTCGCCAGTACTTTAAAGATAAAATGCTGCACATCACGATTCACGCCCTTTTTTAGGTACTGCCATGTCGTTCCAAGTCACCGTTCAACCCAGTCTGCATCAGTTCCCTGCGGATCCCGATAAAAGCGTCTTGGATGCCGCACTCGCTGCGGGCATTTTGTTGCCCTATAGCTGCCGCAGTGGAGCCTGCTCGACTTGCAAGGCGCGCGTGGTATCGGGGACCGTCGAGGGCGGCAATAGCGCCGCTCAGATTTTGACGCCCGAAGAAATTCACGAGGGCTTTACCTTGCTGTGTCAGGCGCGTGCCAGCTCTGATCTCGTGATCGAATCCCGAGAAATTCGTCTGGCCTCGGATATTCAGATTCGTAAATTACCCTCGCGCGTGACCTCGATAGAGCGCCCGGCGGTGGATGTCGCATTGTTGAAATTACAATTGCCGGCGACCGAGAGCTTTCGCTTTTATGCGGGTCAATACGTTGAAATCATCCTAAAAGATGGCAAGCGACGTAGCTACTCAATGGCAAATCCTCCTCATGATGCGACTGCGCTTGAGTTGCATATCCGTCATCTGCCGGGCGGTTTATTCACGGATCATGTGTTTGGTGCCGGCGCAACCCAAATGAAAGAGCGTGAAATTTTGCGTGTAGAGGGGCCTTTTGGTTCTTTTTTCTTACGTGAAGACAGCGACTTACCCATCGTGATGTTGGCCAGTGGAACAGGCTTTGCACCCATTAAAGCGATCGTCGAACATATGGCGCACCAAAACATCCAGCGTCCGGTCACTCTGTATTGGGGTGGAAGACGTCCGGCTGATCTCTATATGAGCGAGCTTGCGCAGCACTGGACAAAAACGTTGCCAAACTTCAAGTTCATTCCGGTCGTTTCCGATGCGCTGCCCGAAGACGGATGGACCGGACGGACAGGGTTTGTTCACCGGGCCGTCATGGAAGACTTTCCAAGTCTGATGGACCATCAGGTTTACGCATGCGGAGCCCCGATCGTTGTAGAGTCCGCCCGACGCGAGTTTGTCACGCAGTGCTCTTTACCTGACGAAGCGTTCTTTGCCGATGCTTTTACCTCCGAAGCAGATATTGCCGCAGTAAAATAATGAGTACCTTGCACAAAGGCCTTGTGTCATTCAATTCTATCCATAGGATTTTCAGCGTGATCCTCCTTAAACGTGTTGCTGCAGTGCTCGGTCTATATTGTGCAATTCTGATGCCCTTACAGGCCAACCCCGTCAATATCGAAGTTTGGCACACAATGACCTCGGTCCATAAGTCAGAGTTCGAGAAAATTGCCCGACGTTTCAACAATGAACAAAAAGATGTCAATGTTGTCTTGAGGGCTTTTCCTAATCAGGACGCACTGCGAATAGCAGGTGAAAAGGCGGTCGCTGAAAAGCGCAAGCCCAATCTCGTCCAACTCGCTGATAATCGTTCGCCAGAAATCATTGCTCAGCACAAAGACATCATTCCTTTACACCAGTTGCTCAAGCAATATCCAATGAAGGATGCCAACTGGTTTCTGGCACAAACAACGGGTTTCATGCGTGACGGACAAGGTCGGCTGATGGCTTTTCCTTACATGGCTGAAATTCCCGTGATGTTTTATAACGTTGCCGGTTACAAAAAAGCAGGTTTAGATTCCAATAAGCCCGCCAGAACATGGCCCGAACTGCAAAATCATTTACTTCTCTTGAGAGATAAGGCGCACTATCAGTGTCCTTTCGCCACGAGCCATCAGGTCACGACCCATCTCGAAAACATGGCACCGATTAATGGCGCTTTGTACGTCGCCCCCGGTAATGGTTTAGATGCTAAGGTGCGCGGTGCACAACTGAATCTGCTTGATGCCGTATTTATGCGTCACTTGTCCATCATGGTGAGTTGGAAGCGTTCAGACTTATTTCCATTCAACAGCAATGGTGCCGAAGCTGATGCGATGTTCGCGGAAAACCGTTGCGCGGTGATTACAACGACCTCGGGAGCTTTAGCCAGAATGCAAGAAACCAAAGGTCTGAGTTATGGCATCGCACCGCTCCCTTTTTATGACCAGGTTGTTCCTAACCGAGGTGCGCCTTACGTGAGTGGGGGCGCTCTCTGGGCGACTTCCGGACACACCAAGGACCAAGATAAAGCCACAATGTCATTTCTGTCTTTCCTTGCCCAGCCGGTCATTGCCTCGGCATGGCACCAGCGCACTGGATTTTTGCCGCTGACAGATGCTGCCTTCCGTACAGGCGATGCCGCGTTTTACGATCGCATTCCAGGTGCACGTCAACTCGTGGACAGCATGCGTAATGTCAAAGATCCCAATAGTCGTGGATTCCGGTTGCGTAACTACCCGCAAATCGAACCGATTTTGAGCCGCGAGTTTGATGCTGCACTTTCTGGCAAAACGCCGCCTGTCGAGGCGTTGACCAAAGCGGTTGATCAGGCAAAAATTTTGTCACAAGATGCTCCGGCCTCTAAGCCCAAACGCAAATAAAGTCCTGTTATTACGAGAAAACGGAGCCTACAGGCTCCGTTTTTCTTTGGTGTTGATTTACTCCATGCGTACTACATGCAATTGTCGGACGACAGGTTCGGGCTCAACATAGCCATCCTCGAACAAATGCGATGTAAAAATGTTAAGGACATGGACTGGAAGTACCTTTTTAATGCTTGTTTTATTACTGCAAGCGTGTGCCGGATCTGCCTCAGGCTGGAGAATGGGTCCGCACGACAATCCTGGTGCGACACCAAAAGGCGCTCTGGATTTTTCATGGCGTTTGTCAGGCGATAGAGCCGTCGCTCCACTGCAGGTATTTTCAGATTCAACACATACGTGGCTCCAGTGGCAAACAGGACAGGTATTGCCCGCGATCTTTGGGTTGACAGAGGTCGGAGAACAGCTCGTGACCTACGAACGCCATGGGCCCTACGCCAAGCTCGAGGGTGCTTGGTCAAGGCTTGTCTTTCGAGGTGCGCATCAACAAGCGCAAGCGCGTCGAATTTCATCTTCTACAGCAAATCAGCTTGGTACAGTGGCGTCTAGCCCGAGCCTAAGTCAACCTCCAACTAAGCCACAATCCTTAGCCATCGCAGCTGAGCCCATCAAATCAACTGCTCAACCCTTCTATGCCGTGACAGGTACAGACGTCAATCTCAGACAAACATTGGCGCGTTGGTCTGGATTAAGCGGGTGGAGATTTCAAGCAGAGCACTGGGCTGTGGATGTCGATATTCCTCTAACCGCCACTGCAAATTTTTCCGACGATTTTATCGGTTCCGTGCGCGCCCTGATTGAGGCGACAGAACTTTCGGACAGGCCATTGCAGCCGTGTTTTTACGCCAATCAGGTTCTACGCGTTGTGCCGTTGGCCGAGGCTTGCGATCGTACGCTTGCCGAAGGTGCTCGCGTATGAGTGATTTGTTTGAAAAAAATCGACACAGGGTCGAGTTTATTCTAGCGCTTGTATCGCTTAGTATTTTTTCGGGATGCACATTGACGCATCGTCTCGAGCAACAAGAAGGACGCGTCAAACAGACGACTGATCTGATTGATCAAAAAAATCGAACATTTGAAATCGCGACGCGAACGCCTCAGGACAAGGCGCGCGCGCAAAGCATTGACAAGCCATGGCTGATGGGGCGTGCAGTACCACTGGCTAGAGAGGTGAGCTTGCCGAGTGCTTTGAGGACAAAGATCGACACGACGCTTATGTACCGGGATGGCAGAGTGGATTTACCAACGTTGGCTGAGCGCATCACTCAAGCGACGAATATTCCAGTTCGGATCAAGCCAGAGGCCTTGCTGCCGGTTGATCACTTCTTGCCTCGATTGAGTTCATCTTCGACTCAAACGGTTAGCACGGGGACGACTCAAGTTCAGATTCCGATGGGAGCTAGACCGCTGCCCGAAGTACTGGATATTTTTTCGAGACGTTTAGGTGTTTTATGGCGTTATCACGATCGAGGTTTGGAGTTTTACCGCACCGAGACGCGTGTTTTTGATGTACGGTCACTTACACTGTCCGCTCATGCAGACGCGCGACTCGGGCGCGCTGCGAATAGCAAGAGTGGCGGTTTTGATAACTCCTCTCGCACCTCGCTTGTTGCATCCGAGCAGCATGTGCTGCTCGCCATTCAGCAACGTCTCGAACCATTTTTGACGCGCTCGGCCATCATCGCTGCTCAACCCGGCGCCTCAACATCCATCGTGATCACTGATACTCCAGAAGTATTAGGTGAAATCGCCAGATATCTAGAAAGAGAAAACAGAGTCCTAACCCGTCGAGTACGACTGATATTCGAGGAGATTACGCTCGTCACGAATCAAGATGCAGAGTTTGGTTTGGATTGGGATTCTCTTTGGGAACAAGGAAAAGTCGCTGCATCCTTGTCCAGCACGCTTGCTGGCGCTTCCGTGGCAGGAGCAGCCGCTATGGTGAGTGCGCGTCCTTCTTCGGTCGTTCGAAGTCAAGCTGTTCTAAAAGCACTATCTAAATATGGAACAGTTCTTCGTCATGTCACGATCCCAGTCCTGACATTAAATCGACGCCCTGTCACACATGCCGTCAGAACAACCTTTTCTTATATCGATCAAGTTAAATCAACACAGCCTGCAGATAACGGACCCTCCGTCCAGCGTGCCGGTTTTGGTTCAGTGTCAATCAGCCAAAAAGAGGAAACAGTAGGCGCTTTTTTAACTCTTGTTCCGGATGCACAAGAAAATGGACAGATATTGCTTTCAGTGGCCTATGACAATACGGTCGCTCAACCGTTGAAGTCGTTGGTAGTAGGAGAGCCGAACAGTCGTTTACAAATTCAGCAAATCACGATAGATGGCCACGGCACGGTCCAGCAGGTCGCACTCAAAGCAGGACAGCCGATGTTGATTTCGGGCTTTGACTCTAAACATGATGAGTCGGATCGCAGTCGATTGACGCCTGAGGCACCGCTTATGCTTGGTGGTATGAATCGGGCAAAACAAGGACGAACAACGACTTTGATGATTGTGACCGCACAAGTCGAGGAGGGTATTTGATGATGCCTCAACAAATCACCTCAAGCGGACAGCGTGGCACACACGTGATGCCTCTTTCGGATAGTGTTGGACTTGTTTTTGGACTCAATTGGATGCCACTTGTGGGTGGCGAACCGACAAAGCTTGGACGTAAAAGGGCCCGATCCCTGAGGGCGACACACTATCTCATTGCGGGTGGGCTCGCCGCAGTTGTTGGCTGCGGTATCGTTCCTAAAGACAAGTCGGGCGTCTCGTATGCGCACGTCGCACGAAATCGACCCTTACACGCGGCAGCGGCGATTTTTGCCTCGGCGCATCAGGAGGGCGTGATTGCTGCTGTCAGTTTTGTCCCTGCAATCGGGTATTGGTTCGTCGCGGCAAATAGTGGTCTGGTTCTCGCGCAAACAGATCGTTGGTTTGAGAGTATGGACGAAGCCGATGCTGCGCTGCTTGTTCTCAAAGAACGCTTTCCTAATCTTCAGGTACTAAAGTATGCCTTGTTAGATACATCTAATCTGCCGGATTGGATGCGAGTAAATATCAATATCCAGACACGTCTTCAGAGGATGCCGGGACGCGGACGTCTCTCGTTTATGCTTGCAATTCTCGGGATCCTCGCGGCAGTCTTTTTTATTAGAGTGTGGACTCACGATAACGTCTCCGATCCAGGGACGCTACCTCAAGAAAGTGCCAGTGACTTATGGCAGCGCGTGCTGGAGCGTTTTGCGCACGAGCATCCCATACATCATCCCGAACAGCTTTTTAAGGTCGTCCAGGCTTGGCATCAGGCCCCAGTGAGTCCTGGCGGTTGGATGTTGAAGCAGATTGCGTGTGAGCCATCGAGCATGGATTGGCATTGCGTTGCACGCTATCAACGTTCTCATAGATTGGCATTGAGTCAACATCTCGATGTCGCAAAGCCAGAGGGCTGGGCGATCGAGTTTCCAGACCTCGATCATGGGTTGATGCGTTGGAAAGTCCAGGATGCAGCTAGCTTATTTGAACTGACATCTCCTTCAGCATCTCTTAAGGATTGGCTGAGTTACTTGCAAAGTGTGACCCCCGTATTTGAATCTATTCAAATAGGGACTGGTACACAAATCACAATCCCGGCACCGATTAATCGACAGGGTATTGCTTTGCAAAGGCCTTCACACATAAAACCCATAAAACGGAGAATGATATCGATCAAAGGCCCTCTGCGTTCGATATCTGCGCTGCGAGGATTGTCCGTGCCTGTACGTTGGCGAAGTCTACAACTTGAGATTGGGTCTGCAACGGGTAAAGGGATCAACCACAGTGCATTGACGATCAGTCTGACAGGAGATGTCTTTGAACATATCAAGTAATTTTTTATACGAGCGAGGTATGCGCATGTATCTTCGTGCTTTGCGAAATATCAGTTTCGCTTGCCTGAGTGCAATCCCCGTGCTTGCCGGATATGTTGGACGCGTAAGCGCCGAGGCGCCTGCAGTCGTCGAAGAGTTATTGAAGCTAGATACACAGGCTGCGCTGATTTCAGCGCGTCAGAAAGTTGTTGGGCCACTCACTCAACCGGGTCCGGTGACGACACACAGCACAGGTAATGTCTTGCTCGCGATTTATGGAGTCGGCCAATCGTTGACTGCAGAAATGTTGCTTGAGTCAGAACCCCATATTTTCAAAAGTCGCAGACAACAACCGTTATCGGGACGATCGGTTCAGTACATATTGGAGCGTATTGCGCCACCTTGTGTGCATTTAAAAAAATTAGAGAGTCGTGAAACTCTTTGTCTTGGTCAGCGTATTCAATGAAGGGTCTGAAATCAATGCAGCCAGAGCGCCTATTGAGAGAAATTCGAACACAAGGCGAGCTCGATAGCCTAGTACCTGCTTTTATGAGAACACTGATTAAAGAGCTGGATGTGTTCGGTTTGGTTTCACGTATGTGCCCTGTTCTTTTTAGTGATGCTTCAGCGGGTATCTTTGTGTTGAGTCAGCATTATCACGATGATCAGACAAGTGCGCTGTTGCAATTGCTCAGTAAACGCGGATTTCGATTGAATTCGAGTCCTTTGTTTGTATTGTCTCCCGCTCTGCTGATTGCGGTGACTAAGTCTCTTCGCGCCACTGGCGCCATGTCGACTCAGATTCAGGAATTGTCCAATAACGGGAGTGCTCTGTCACAAGCAATGAGTGCAATTCTACTTTGGGCACTTGAGCATCGCGCCAGTGATATTCATTTTAATGTCAAACGAAATCAGACTGAGTCCGCAGTGTTGTTTACGATCGACGGTCGTTATGTTTGCCCTGATCGTTATGCCCGCCTCCCAACTGCAACCATGCTTGCGATGCTCGCCGTAACTTGGATGGACGTTGAGGGTGGAAATGGTGCTGTCTTCGACCCTACGATTGAGCAGCAAGGACGAGTGACGCGTGAGCTAGGAGGACAGAAAGTGTGTTTGCGTTGGGCATCGTTGGCCACGGATCAAGGGCCTTCTGTTTGTCTACGACTATTAATTCTTGACTCAACTGAATTGACACCAGAGCTTTCTGAGCTCGGCTATCAGGAATCACAAATTGCAGCGTTACGTAGAGCGAGCCTGACGCAGGGCGGAGCGACGGTCTTGGCGGGGACGGTAGGATCAGGAAAATCAACAACGTTGGCGACGCTCTTGCGTGAGATTCCTACGCATCGAAAAGTGATTACGTTGGAAGACCCCGCGGAATACTTGATTCCTCATGCTCTCCAAAATACCGTATCCAGATCAGTCGATGAAGATGCTTTGAGTGTTTTTGATAACAAGCTCAAAGCTTTTAAGCGTTCTGCCATGAATGATTTATTGATTGGAGAAATCAGAGACGCTGCTGGCGGAAGAGCATTTTCTGACCTTGCAGGATCTGGGATCAGTCTTTATACGACAGTACATGCTGGGTCGGCGCTCTGGGTGCCGGAGCGGTTGACTTCGAGTTTTATTGGTGTACCCAGGGATTTTCTAGCCACTCCAGGAATTTTGAAATTACTCGTGTTTCAGTGTCTTTTGCCTCTTTTATGTCAAGGGTGTGCGCAAAGCTATGAGCAAGTGATTGAATCAGATACATGGCGTTGTGCCAATAATCAGCTCCGATCGCCGCGGTGGAGGGAATGTTGGATTCAAATGCTCGAAGAGGAGGCGGAGCTTTCCCGTGATCGTTTGAGATTTCGATCACCGCATGGGTGCGCGCATTGCACCACGGGTTTGCCTGAGCTTGTGGGTATATCCGGTCGTACGGTCGCGGCAGAAATTATTGAGCCTTCTCAAGAGCCGGAGTTTTTGTTGGGTCTCAGAGCGAAAGATGGTCTTGCCTTGCACCGATGGTTTGAGCAAAGAAAGAGAAGTCCGATCAAGGATTCAAATATGCAGGGTAAAAGCGCCAGACAGTGCGCACTTTTTAAAGTGTGGACTGGTTTACTCGATCCACGAACCGTTGAACAAACCTTCGGCACGATGTCTTTAATGAGAGCGTCTTAACGTGCCCCTTTATGAGTGGATGCGCTCGTTTCGCTTAGTTCGATGGTCTTACTTTTGGAAAGACGTTTGGGTGCATATGGCTGGGTGGTCATTTCGTTCTCAGCGAGCTGATTATTACGAGTATTTGGCTGACCTCATTGATGCGACAGGTGGTTCTAAAACATTGCTTAATATTTTCCAAGACGATGCTTTGCGTTATTCGACGGGCGTGCGCGGTGTTTTGTCGCGCGTATGGCTTGAGCGCTTTCCTCAGGTGGGGGGTGATTTATTTTCAACATGGAGCGCTACATTGCCGCTCGAAGATCTACTAGCGATCCAATCTGCCCAGTATGCGGGTGCAGATGCGCTGACTAGAACCCTGCGGCAGCTCGCCAATGTTGTGAGGTTAGTTGATCGCGCTCGTTCCATGTTGCTGACGACAGCCTTTTCAGGCATCGCAGGATTATTGCTGGCATTTGGTTCAATGTTGTCGATTCCATTTTTTACAGCAAAGCAATTTAGACAAGTGTTTGCAGCGGTTCCTCCAGAGTATTTTTCTACTTGGACAAAGGCTTTGTTTGCGACAGAAGAAGCTCTTAGCTTCGTATGGCCTTATGTATGTATGGGGCTATTTGTTGGTGGTGTGGCGTTACTCTGGTCGTTTGCAAATTGGACAGGCGGGTTCAGGGAACTCGCTGATCGTATCGGGCCTTGGGCGTTTTATAGAAGAGTTCATGCCTTGCGCTTTATCTCCTTGCTCGCGGTGACGTTAAGCCCAGGAGGGTGCCACAGTGCACGTTTAAGGGATGCTATTTCGCTTCAAACGCAAGGAGCGTCTCCTTGGTTTGAAAGGCATTTGTGCGCAATGGTGAGGCGCTTGGATCTGGGTGCACCTGCGACGGATGCGTTGGACACAGGATTAATTGATCCTGCAATTTGGTGGTATTTCACGGATTTAACTCGAACCCTTGGCTTGGATGAAGCGTTGCAAAGAACGCGGTTGAGAACTGAGGTCTACGCGCTCAAGTGTATCGGTATGCAAGCACTCTATTTACGTTGGGGTGCGCTGCTGTTTGCCTTATTGATTGTTTTTGGCATTGCTTTTTGGCATGCCCAGGTTTTTGACGAACTCAGGCAGGCTTTGAGTTTGCATTATTCACGTTAATTTTTATAGGACTATTTCATGTCATTCCATAAGAACACAGCGTTTCCTTACAAGGCCAAGCTTCGGCGTCAGTATGGATTTTCACTGATCGAAATTTCTATCGTGACCACTATCATGATGTTGCTCGCTATCGTTGGAATTCCCGCGATTCAGGGCTACGTTGTGGAAAGCAAAGTTCCCCGAGTGGCCGAAGAGCTGCAGCGGTTCGTTGCGCGACTCAAGGTCACGACAACCGGCTTTGGTGCGAGCCCCTATGCGGGTGTGGATACTAGAGTACTGGCAAACTCTTTGCGCGGTTCTAGTGTCGTGGCTGTGTCGGGGGAGGGGGCTGGCGCAAATGTCGCTCACGGACTAGGTGGTCAAGGTGTTTCGGGTCGAGGCGTCATACGCGTCGCGCCCTATGCGTTATCCGGCGCACCTGTTGGTTCAGCTTTTTTGCTCACGCTCAATGATGTGAATCATGCTGCATGTCCGGGTCTAGCTTCCATTTTGCAGCGTATTGCAGAGGTTGTCACGATATCGGGTAGCGGAGGGCCAGTCAGAGTCAAGGATCATTTGCATGAGCCGATTTCTCCTTATAACCCTTTGTTGGCGGATGCTCAGTGTTTGAATGGAGATCGTAATATTTTTGAATTCGTGATTCGCTGATGCGTGCGAAGCAGTGTGGTTTTTCGTTATTTGAAATGATCGTTGTGACGGCATTGACTTCTCTGATTGGTGTTTGGTCAGCGACAACTTGGGTTCAGCAGTCTGAGGATGCTGCTTCTGAAGCGATGGGGCGTTGGCTGATCACCGTCAAGGAGTCTGTCGATCAGATGCTCGTGCGTCAGGCAGATTTTTTGGCTGGACTGTCTGTCAATAGTTCGGCCACAGCGCATTACCAAAATATCTGGCGACCGTCACTCAGCGAGTTGGCGGGAGCAGGACATTTGTCTAAGGGGTTTTCCTTGCGTGCTCCGCTCGACTATGACGTGAGTATCACGGTGCTTAAACCTCATGGTTTGTGTTTGACACAAGGTTGTAAGCTTGAAGCGCTCACGGTTGCGACACCGCAACACATTCAGGGCCATCAAGCCAGCACGATGACGCGTATAGGCAAGATCTTAGCGTCCTTTAAAGGTCAAGGCGCGAGCGTGACGCAGCTGTCTCCGGAGCGCGTGCGAGGCCCCGCTGTGGATTTGCCGAACCCGCCTGAGCCTGCCATGTCGCAGTTGCCGATTGGATCGATTGTTTTACAGAGTTTTTTCGACTCTAGTGCTCAGGCGTCCTTTTTGAGGCAAGGAGAATTGCGTGATGTGCAGTTAGGCGCCAATTTGAATGTGACGGGTAGAATCTCGGTAGGTAGTGCCCTCTCTGCTGCAGGACGAATTTCTAGTTCGGAACATCTTCAATTGGCTGCGGTCGCGCAGCAGGGGGCCGCGTGTGAAGGCGAGGGCTTGATCGCGCAGTCCAGCACGAAAGGATTATTGGTCTGTCAGGCAGGTATCTGGCAAACAAGCACCAAGACTGGTGGAGGTCACTACATCGATAGTCTGCATTCAGCTTGTCATGCGAAACTGGGTGACAACATCGACCGACGAAATCCCTTAACGGGCGATTGCTCTTGTCCTGAGGGCTATAGACCCCAGTTGATTTCAGCTTGGCGTTATCCCTTTCATTCTGAAGAAGAGTTTTTTTATACCTATCTTTGTTTAAACTGAAGGAGAGTGTGTTACCGACCCTGTTTTACTGAGGTCGAAGATAATCCAGCATAGTCACGCACACCTGAAACGATGAGTTCAAGCCCGTATAATCGACGACTATGCTTGAGAGGCTGCTGCCATAGCGTTCTCTCGTCTTTTTACTTCTTAGATGCTGCACGATGAAAACGACCGAAATTCGCCAGAAATTTTTGCAGTTCTTCCAGTCCAAGGGACACACAATTGTGTCCTCATCGTCATTGGTGCCGGGAAACGATCCCACTCTATTGTTTACCAATTCGGGGATGGTTCAGTTCAAAGACGTCTTTACAGGCAAGGATTCCCGCCCTTACAAACGTGCGACCTCCTCCCAGCGAAGTGTGCGAGCCGGCGGAAAGCATAACGATCTTGAAAACGTCGGTTACACCGCTCGTCACCACACGTTTTTTGAGATGCTAGGCAACTTTAGTTTTGGTGATTATTTCAAACGAGATGCCATCGCTTTTGCTTGGGAAATGCTGACGGGCGTTTATGGTTTACCCAAGGAAAAGCTTTGGGTCACGGTGTACCAAGAGGACGACGAGGCCTACGGGATCTGGGAAAAAGAAATTGGTGTTCCGGCTGAGCGCATCATCCGGATTGGTGATAATAAAGGCGCCCGCTATGCGTCAGATAACTTCTGGCAGATGGCGG
>CAMBLP010000033.1 GCA_945868195.1 Bordetella parapertussis | reverse complement strand
TCGTCACACGGATGGCATGCAACTCTTTGCCATCACGTCCGAGGCCACCACTACGTGCGGCGTTAGCCAATTGATCAAAAATATATTTTGTCAGAAACTCAGTCGTGGTGTTGATCCCCTTAAACTCAGGGCGCTCGTCAAGATTGCTGTAGTTCAAGGGTTTGAGTGTGGCCTTAAGGACATCAAGCGCACGGCCGATATCGATCACGATGCCGTTGGGATCGAGCTCTTTAGAAATAAATGCTGCATCGACCACGAAGGTCGCACCGTGCAATGCCTGCGCAGGTCCAAAGACGTCTCCGCGAAACGAATGGGCAATCATGATGTGGTCACGGACTTCGACTGTAAACACAGTAACTCCTTGAAGGAAAAAATAGATTGAAAAGATGAAATCAGGGGTAACGGATCAGCTGACAAAGCACGGTGCTCTGACGGCCTAAAATTTCGGGTAAGCGTGCAGGCAAACTTGCAAAATCTACCGCAGGAGCCAAAAGCACATCAAGACGCGCGTCCTGAAGCATAGCCAATGCAGCGCCCAAGCGACGACGGTAAGTCCAGCGCGGCCGACGCGAAGCTGAAATATGACCGACCTGACTGGATTGCAGTCTCAGCTGTCGACTATGAAAAGCGCCCCCTAAAGGGACGTTCACAACGCCAGAGCCATACCAGCTGAGTTCCAGAACGGTCGCCTCTTCGCCGGCGCAGTCAAGCGCCGTCGCGAGTCCAGAGGGATTGGCGCTGCAATGGATCACTACATCGCACTCGAGAGGTGCGGCTGCAGGCGCCGCAAATCTCACACCCAAAGCCTCAGCGATCCGGGCACGCTCAGGGTTGACATCCACCAAGGTCACTTCAGCACCGGGAAAATGTCCGCACAAATAGGCGACCAAGCAACCAACAACACCAGCGCCCACCACGACAATACGGTCACCGGGTCCGGGGGCAGCGTCCCACACGGCATTGAGCGCGGTTTCCATATTGGCCGCCAGTACCGCGCGGGATGCTTCCACACCCTCTGGAACAACCATCACGGCGCTCGGCTCCGCCTGAAACACCGTCTGGTGCGGCATAAGACTGAATACGAGCTTACCCAGCAGAGACTCAGGTCCTGCTTCGACACGTCCCACGTTCGAATAGCCATACTTGACGGGGAAGGGAAAGGCGCCACCCATAAACGGGGCACGCATCCGATCGAACTCGCTCTCGGGAACCTGTCCCCGATACACAAGAGACTCTGTTCCTCGGCTCAAGGCTCCAAATACCGATCGCACCAGGAGCGCCTCACCTGTCAAAGAGGCAAGCGTTTCCTCGCGTAACTCCACACGTTCTGGAGCGACATACCAAAGCGCCTGAGCGCTAGTCGGCACGGATAAAGGGGGTTGATCTCTCACCACGCATGAGTCCTAGGTTTTAAATGTAAACAATCTGCTCTGACTTATACTAAGCGAGCATTTCGCAGAGTATAAGTGAGCCAGAGGCCATCCCCTTGAAAACCTTTATGAATAACCCTTCTGCGCGTGCGATCTCCGCACGCCGCAGCCTTTTCTGTTTGCTTGCAGTAAGTACAACTTTATTCATGCTTTGGCTGATGCACGAAGCCCTCTCACCTCAAGTACCAACCGCGCTGTACGTCGCACTCCTGATCATGCAGGGGGTGACTTTACCTTGGATGGTGGTGGGCTTCTGGAATGGTTTGATTGGCCTCTTGTTATACCAACTTTCGACTGGACCCACCGCTGCTGTCTTGCCGCGGGAAATGGACATCTCAGGGACTGAGCCCCTAACAAGCTCCACGGCGATTTTGTTGTGTATCCGCAATGAAACGCCCGAACGCATCGAACGTAATCTTGAAGCGATGCTCCAAGGTCTCGCACAACCCGGGATTGGCGAACACTTTCATCTCTACGTCTTGAGCGATACCAATGACCGTATCATTGCCGCACAAGAGCAATCCTGTTTTGACGCCATGCAGCAACGCTGGAGTTCACGTATGGCGATCACCTATCGCTGCCGAACGGACAACACAGGATACAAAGCAGGAAACATCGCAGACTTTTGTAAACGTTGGGGCACCCAGCACGATTTTGCACTGACGCTCGATGTGGACAGCTTTATGACGAGCGGTTCCATGTTGCGCTTAGTGCGTATGATGCAAGCCAGTCCTCATCTGGGGATCTTGCAAGGTCTGGTCGTTGGACTACCCTCGACCAGTGCGTTTACCAGACTGTTCCAATTCGGCATGCGTCTGGGCATGCGTTCCTACACGATGGGTTCGGCTTTGTGGCAGTATGACTGCGGCCCTTATTGGGGACACAACGCCGTGATTCGCCTCGCCCCTTTTATCGAGCACTGCGAGATGCCCACACTCGCAACGCGTGATGGTTCGACACGTCATATTCTGAGTCATGATTTAATCGAAGCCGTACTCATGCGGCGCGCCGGTTTTGAGGTGCGCGTCTTTCCTCAAGAGGATGAGAGCTGGGAAGAAAATCCGCCTACACTGACCGAGTTCATTCGTCGCGAACTTCGTTGGTGCGAGGGCAATTTGCAATACATTCATTTGCTAACCTTACCCGGACTCAAGCTGATGAATCGCTACCAACTGGCCTTGGCGATTTTTATGTTCTTGGGTTCAGCTGCCTGGATCGCCATGCTGGTGCTTGGAACACTAGCGCTCAGTCTGCATACGAACGCTGCAGACTTTGCTCAAAGCACAGCGTCACTCACATTATTGATCTGTTCACTCTTGTTGTGGTATCAACCAAAAATCGCAGGCGCTTTAGATGTCCTACTGCGTCCAGAAGAACGCGCGCGCTTTGGTGGTGGCTGGCGCTTTGCGTTAAATCTGAGCTTGGAGATGCTTTTCTCAATATTAATGAACCCCATCTCTTGGTTGAATCAGACGATGTTTATGACAGGTCTGATTTTTGGTAAAAAACAGGGCTGGACAGCCCAAGCCCGAGACGATCACACCATTCCGTTGTCGGTTGCGATCAAACAATTTTGGCCGCATACGCTGTTGGGTCTGATACTGTCAGGACTTCTGCTAGTCACCCACCCTGCAGTTCTGCCCTTCGCCCTGATATTTTTTAGTGGTCTGTTGCTCGCCATACCCTTCGCGGTCATAACCTCACAGCCTTGGCTAGGGCGGTGGATGATTTCGCATCGCCTACTTTCCTTGCCCGAGGAAATCAATCCGCCCGAGGCTTTAAACGCACTTCTTAAGCCCTCCGAGCGCTCATGAAATTTATTCGCCTGTACTTGCGGGTGCTCGACAAACTGGGCTCGGATCGTCGACTCGGCTGGATGTTGGCCTTGGCCAACGTCATGCTTGCCATGGCACTCTTTGCGGAACCGGTTCTTTTCGGGCGAGTGATCGACACGCTTTCTTCAATCCCCAGCGATCAGCCAGCCGCAATTTGGAAGGGCGTCTGGCCTCTGCTATTGCTTTGGACCGGTTTTGGTTTATTCACCATTTTGTGCTCAACGCTGGTCGCACTTTTTTCTGATCGTCTTGCCCATCGCAGGCGTCACGCAATATTCGGCGAGTATTTTGAACACGTGCTTCACCTACCCCTTGCGCAACGGTCACGCACGCATTCCGGTAGGCTCATGAAAATCATGCTGCAAGGCACGGACACACTATGGTGGCTTTGGCTGAGTTTTTTCAGAGAGCACCTGGCAGCCTTTGTATCCTTGGTTGTTTTGGTTCCGCTCGCGCTCTATATCAACTGGCGTCTCGCTCTCGTATTGATTGTCTTGTGTCTGTTGTTTGGTGTACTAACTCATTTCATCTTGAGAAAAACACAAAAGTTGCAGCAACAAGTCGAAAGCCATCATTCTGATTTAGCAGAGCTTGCATCGGATACGTTGGGAAATATCGCGCTTGTGCAAAGTTTTTCGCGTATTCAAACCGAGGTCAAAGCCCTGCACACGATTAGTCAACGCGTACTTGGCGCTCAACTTCCGGTTCTATCTTGGTGGGCGCTTGTCACAGTGCTGACACGCGCAGCCACCACCTTGAGTATTTTGTGTATTGTCATCTTAGGCGCATGGCTTTATACCAAATCACTCATCACGATCGGCGAGATCGTGACGTTTATTGCTTTTGCCGGCATGGTGATTGGCCGTCTTGAACAAATCGTGGCATTTACCAATAAACTCGCGATGGACGCACCGCGATTGAAAGAGTTTTTTGGTGTACTTGATACTGCGCCTGAAATTCTTGACGCGCCCAACGCGATTGATCCAGGTCGTTGCGAGGGGAACATCGAATTTCACAACGTCAGTTTTTCTTATGATGGCAAACGACCCGCCGTCGACAAACTCAGCTTCAAGGTCACGCCCGGTCAAACCTTAGCTTTAGTTGGAACCTCCGGCGCCGGAAAGTCCACCGCGCTCAGTCTACTTTATCGCGCCTTTGACCCCCAGTCTGGCACGATTACGATCGATGGTCAGGATATAAGATCATTTCAGCTGACAGCGTTACGACGCAACATTGGCGTTGTCTTTCAGGAGCCTCTGCTCTTTAATCGTTCGATCGCAGAAAATCTTCGCGTTGGTTCCCCCGAGGCGACCGAGGCCGATCTCAGACAAGCCTGCGCACGCGCTCAAGCCCTAGACTTTATTCTGAAACAACCCGATGGCTTTGATACGACGATTGGTGAGCGTGGACGCAGCCTCTCGGGCGGTGAACGTCAACGACTATCAATTGCTCGTGTGCTGCTCAAAGATCCCCCAATATTGATTCTGGACGAAGCAACGAGTGCGTTGGATAGTTCGACCGAGACCAGTCTCCTCAAGGCAATGGACGAAGTCACGCGTCAACGAAGTACCTTGGTGATCGCGCATCGACTCAGTACGATTCGTCACGCCGATATGATTTTGGTGATGGACGCGGGCCGCGTCATCGAAGCGGGCACCTTTGACGCGCTCTATGCACAAGGCGGACGATTTACCGACATTGTGCAACAACAATTCAATGCACCCGTTGAGCATTCGCCTCAACCTATGCAATAGCTTCTTTAAATGGAATCGATATGACTGGTTTTTCCGCACAATGGCTCGCCCTTCGGGAGACTGCGGACCATCGCGCTCGCGATGTTTCCTTACGCGATCAAGTCGTTCACGACCTTGCACATTTGGCTCGCGTGCGTCCGGGTCCCATCAACCTTGTAGATCTTGGTTGTGGTTCAGGCTCTAACTTACGCGCCTTGGCACCACATCTGCCTGCGACACAGCATTGGACGCTGGTTGATTATGATCCCGCTCTGCTGAGTGCGGCAAAGGCCGCACTGATGCAATGGGCCGACAAGATTGTCTCCGAACAAGAAACACTCGTAGTACTTAAAAATGGAAAACATATTTCTATCGATTTTCTCTGCGAAGACTTGTCGAGCAATCTTGAAGCGGTGCTTTCTCGACCTATGGATCTCCTGACGGCGGCTGCATTTTTTGATCTGGTCGCCGAGAGTTGGCTGGAGCGGTTTTGCGGCTTACTCAACGCTCCTCTCTACACCGTTCTAACGTACAACGGCCAGGAAGTCTGGAGCCCTCCTCAGGCCACCGATGCAGCGATGCTTAAGGCCTTTCATGCCCACCAGCAGACCGACAAGGGTTTTGGCGCAGCAGCGGGTCCAACTGCTGCAGGCGTGATGGAGAAGCTTTTAAAAGCGCGAGGTTTTGCTGTATCGAGCGCTCAGAGTCCTTGGAAACTAAACGCGTCTGACCGCAATCTGATCGAGCAATTAGCGATCGGGAGTGCGGGCGCTGTGCTGGAAACGAAACGGGTCTCTGTTGAAGAAGTTAGTGCTTGGAAGCAAAGCCGAAGCGTGGCACAAACTTGCGAGATCGGTCATACAGATCTGTATGCACGGCCTCGCCAGTTTTAAGCACACCCTGACAGCTCAGGATTTAAATTTCTATCTTGGCGCCCAGTTCAACCACGCGATTAGGTGGAATCTGGAAAAAGTCCGAAGGCTTAGCCGCGTTCTGATACATCCAGGAAAAAAGTTTTTCACGCCAGAGTGCCATGCCAGGCAACTTGCTAGGCACAATCGTGTCGCGCGCCAAAAAGAATGAAGTGTCCATTTCATCGAATTCGAGCCCGTGATTGGCGGTGATCAACGCCAGTACAGAGTTGATATCCGGCGTTTCTTTGAAACCATGGACTGCGCGAACGACGTAAATGTCTTTACCCAGCTCTTTAAGTTGCAATCTTTCATCATCGTTCACAAAGGGTACGTCCCACGTGCTCAGTTTGATGAAAAATACACGTTTATGAAGAACCTTGTTGTGTTTTAAATTATGCAACATCGTGGCGGGCGTGTGATCCACATGGGCAGTCAAAAATACCGCGGTACCCTCGATGCGATGAGGAGGATGCGCCAAAATACTCGTCACAAAATCAGAGAGGGGAATCGATCCATCAATCGCTTTTTCACGCAGTAAACGACGACCTGTGTACCATGTCATCAAGCAGATAAAGCATGCGAGGCCCAAAAGCAGTGGGTACCATCCGCCAGCTTTGATTTTGACAAGATTGGCCGCCCAAAAGGATAAATCAATGGATAAAAATACTAATAAAAATAATATGATGAAAATCGGATTGAGCTTCCACTCGCGTAACATGACGATGGCCACAAGCAGGGTTGTGATGAGCATCGTCGTTGTCAGTGATATGCCATAGGCAGCAGCCAAGTTACCAGACTCACGAAACTGAATGACTGTGAATAGCACCATCGCCAACAGCGCCCGATTTACAGCAGGCACATACATCTGCCCACGCTCTGCATCTGAAGTGTGCTTGATATTTAATCGTGGCAAAAAACCAAGTAACGTTGCTTGATTTGCCAGAGAAAAAGCACCAGAAATGACGGCCTGTGATGCAATCACCGTTGCGACTGTGGCAAAGCCCACCATCGGCATCAATGCCCAACTTGGAACCATTAAATAGAAGGGATTGCGTATCGCGCTAGGATCGCTCAATAACAAAGCGCCTTGACCAAAATAGCAGAGCAACAAACTCGGCATCACCACAAAAAGCCAAGCGTAACGTACTGGTTTTTTACCAAAATGTCCCATGTCCAGATACAGAGACTCGACACCTGTGATGACCAACACCACTGAACCTAAAACAATAAATGCGAGAAAAGTATGCTCGTAAATGAAGCTGATCGCATAAAAGGGATTGATCGCAATAAATATTTCAGGTTGCTTCAGGATATTCGATACGCCGAGGACTGCTAAGGTGATAAACCATAACAATGTAACTGGGCCGAAAAGCTTGCCTACTGCAGCGGTGCCATATTTTTGAATAAAAAATAAACAAATCAGGATGGCGACGGTGAGGGGAATGACGAAGCGCTTGAGTTCAGGAGCAATGATTTCAAGTCCTTCAACCGCTGATAAGACTGAAATTGCTGGCGTGATCACTGTCTCACCAATCAGCATACATCCACCGAACATACCCAGCATCATCACCGCAAGATACGGCTTTCCTGTTCCTTTGAATGAGCGCAATGCGAGTGCCATCAAGGAGAGCACTCCACCCTCACCCCTATTGTCAGCCCGCATGACGATCACAACATACTTGAGCGTCACAACTAATAAAACCGCCCAAAAAAGCATGGACAAAACACCAAGCAATGCCTCGCGCGAGTAGGGGATACCATGTTCGGGACTAAAGCACTCTTTTAGTGCGTACAGAGGACTCGTTCCAATGTCCCCAAACACCACGCCAATCGCGGCGAGCATCAGAACATGTGTAGAGCCATGTCCCACCGGACCCGCAGTCACTGCAACCGGTTCTAGGATGCTGGACTGCGAATACTGAGGATCGCTAATTGTCATTTTGCTAAGATACTTTATTACGCAGAACACCTATTTTATCAATGATGACCTCGACAACGTCACCTTTTTGCAAAAATCTAGGTGGCGTACGACTAAAGCCTACTCCTTCGGGAGTGCCCGTCGCAATCACATCGCCAGCATGCAACTCCGTAAAACCAGAGATGTATTCGATGAGCTTGGGAATCGTAAAAATCATATTATCGAAGGCGGAGTGCTGCATCGTTTCACCTGACACGATGGTGGTCAGCGTCAGCGGATCAAGATTGCCAACCTCGTCGGGCGTCACCAAGGCGGGACCGATCGAGCTCGAGCGATAAAAGTTTTTCCCTTGGTCAAGCGTGCGCTGAAACTGATAGTCTCTGACCGAACCATCCATAAAACAGGTATAGCCCGCGATGTATTGCGCGGCGTCTTCGGCACGGACTTTACGTGCAGTTTTACTGATGATGACTGCCATCTCACCTTCGAAATCAAACTCGGGCGACAAGCTTGGCTTTTCAAAATCTTCGTTATGCGCCACGAGCGCCGCAGGAGTTTTAAAAAAGGTGCGAGGAAACTCGGGAAGCTTGTGTCCCGCTTCGGCGGCGTGGGCGGCATAGTTGAGCCCAACGCAATGGATCGTCACAGGCTCTAAAAACAAGGGCAAATAACGAATCGAAGATTCGTGCACATCAGCAACAGCGACCTCCGCAACAGCACGCTTGGCCGCGTCAAAACCATTTTTCTGGACCAACTGCAACAGCGTTGGGTAGTCTTTGCCGATACGTGAATCTAGATTCACAATACCACCATCCTCTCGCAACATACCGTAGGCGTTGTTTCCTTGATGAATGTAGCTGACGAACTTCATGCTGATGTCCTTATAAGTATCGATACCATGCTTTTGAAATATTAGGCTAGAAATATGCGGATGGCATGCGCCGATCAGGATTTTCTGAATAGTTCCGAAGGCGCCTCCGCGATGCTTAAGCCTTATTCCAAGCACGCATACGATCAACCATTTGTGGAGCGGCACCCAAGTAATTCGCGGAGTCACAGAGTCGGTCGATTGAGGCACGGTCGAGCTTGCTGCTGACGGCGCTGTCTTGATAGAGCACCTCAGCGAGCTTTTTACCTTGTATGGAGGCGACCCGGCACGCGTCGTACACAACATCATGGGCAGTCTGACGACCAATGTGCGGCGCCAAGCCCATCATCACGGCTTCGGCCACAATCAAACCACCCGTCAAATCAAGATTTTTAAGCATACGTTTGGTATCGACCTCGAGACCACTGAGCATAAACTTCGCTTGCTTGAGAGCCCCCGCTGTCAAAATAAACGATTCGGGAATCGCCGACCATTCGATATGCCAGGGTCCCGTCGCACGTTCAAAATCTTGCACCATCGCATCGAGTGCAAGGCCCGCATGTTGACGTACCGCCTTTGAAGCGCTGAGCATGAGTTCACAGGAAATTGGATTGCGCTTTTGTGGCATGGTGCTCGAAGCGCCCCGACCTTTGACAAAAGGCTCAAAAGCTTCACCCAGTTCGTTTGCCATCATCAACATAATGTCGAGTGCGATTTTGCCAAGAGAGCCTGTGACGAGCGCCAGAAACTGAATGGTTTCAACCAAACCATCGCGTGCGACATGCCACGTCACAGGTGCGGAGCCCAAGCCGAGTTCTTTCATAAGCGCGTCTTGGACAGCAAGGCCCTGCTCACCGAGCGATGCAAGCGTACCGGCGGCGCCACCAAACTGTCCGATCAACACGCGCGGTTTAAGTTGTGCCAAACGCTCGCGATGACGACGCACCATCAATAACCACACCGCTGCTTTATAACCAAAGGTGATCGGTAACGCGTGTTGCAAGTGCGTCCGTCCAGCCATAGGTGCGTCACGGTATTGCAGAGACATCTGATCTAGGATCGCATCGAGTTCGTCTAAATCTTTTTCAATAATCACCAGACCATCGCGCACTTGCAGGACCGTCGCGGTGTCCATGATGTCTTGCGTGGTCGCCCCCCAATGCAGATACTCGCCTTCGGGGCCGCACATTTTGGAAATCTGATGTACGAGCGGCAAAATCGGATAACCCACGATTTCTGTTTCACGCTTGAGTTCAGCCATATCAAGTTTGGTCGAATCGGCACGCGCGATGATTGCGGCCGCCGCAGACTTAGGGATAACGCCTAGCTCACCCTGCACTTTCGCCAACGCGATTTCAGTATCGGTATAACGTCGCAACGTAGCCGCATCGTCAAACACCTCACGCATCGCTGCAGTCCCAAACATATCTTTAAAAATAGAGGATTCGATCATTGAAATTGGCATATTCAGGTGCTCAAAAAATAATTAGGATAACTGATCCACGCGCAAAGCTTTAGCAGCTTCTTTGGCCCGGTCGTTCTCGGAACGCAACCGGGCCAATTCTTGTGGGCTCACCCGCGCAACATTGGAATAGTCTTGTTTCCAGGCGTGCGACGCACTCCAGCGCTGAGGCGATTGAACCGTCGTGCGCGCTGCAGGTGCCGACTCCAAGGTACGAAACGCCAACTCGAGTGTCGCACTCTGCGAAGCAGGATCGTTCGGCTTGCCAGCGGCATTACCGAGAGGAAAATCACTAAACATCGCACGTGGAACGCCACAGTGTTCAACGATGTCTTTGGCGCATGCCAGTAATACCGTCGAAATACCGGCAGCCTCGAGATAGCGCGCGACCAAACTCAGCGTTTGGTGACACACCGGACAATTGGGAACAAGCACCACCGCTTCCACACCGTCCGCTTGGCAACGCCTCAGAACCTCAGGGCAATCCACTTCGATCGTATGACGTTGGCTGCGATTGGTAGGGATACCAAAGAAATGCGGAGCTAAGCGTCCGATACGTCCTGCCGTCTCAGCCTCTCTGAGAGCGGGCAACGGAAACCACGTTCGGCTGTCCTCCATCGTGGTGTTTTTACGATCGATGGCCACATGAGAAATACGCACATCATGGTCTTGCCTGACATCGCCAGAGTAGACCTTGTAAAACTTGGCTTCTGCGTTGTAGGGCGCGCCAATGCCTTGCTCGCCTTTGGCAGGATCGTAAGGTGAAGCGGTGGAGACCAAGGCCACGGTCGTTTGCGCAAGCGGCTTGCGCAAGGGTGAATGCGGCACCTCGGCGTAATGCGCCCAACGATAGGGGTTGCCATAACCCAACGCAAGATACCAATCGCGCGTTCGGGTCATGTAGGCAATCGGTACGTCCTCATCCGAGGCGAAGCCGAGGTCTGATTCCGTTTGACTCATGATGAATAACTCCTTGAGATCGCTTAAATGAAGATCACTGAAATGAAGATCGTTTAAATTATCTATTGCTCAATATTTTTTTTACGACCCGACATCGTGCCCAGCACGATACCCACAATAATCAGTCCAGCGGCCAATACCAAGGGCAATCCGAGTGTCTCACCTAAAAATACGCCCGCGCAGACTAAACCAATCACTGGTACACCCAGCAAACCCATCGACACCATTCCCGCAGGGAGGTCTCGGCTGACCAAGTTCATCAACCAATACGCCACTCCGTTGCCGATCAGACAGTTAAATCCAATGAGCAACCAAAGCTCGAGCGTCCAGTTGATCTGCGGGATGCCTTCAAGCACCAATGCCAACACCAACTGAACCACACCTCCAACCAGCATTTGCCAGGGCAGTAACGAAAAGGGCGGCGTTACCCATTTATGCACACGACCGTACACGATAGAAATCGCCCAACAAAGGGCTCCTGTCAGCATCAACACATGACCGATAACGATATTGGAATCACTCCAATCCATCTGTCCGGGCTGCATGATCAACACCACCCCTGAGAGTCCGATCAGTAAACCCAGTAGTCGTCTGACCGTCAAGGGCTCTCGCAGAAAAAACCAAGCAGCGGGAACGACCCAGAGTGGCGAGGTATAGGCCAGCACGATCGACTTGCCCGCCGGAAGAAACTGTAAGCCCACGCTGACCAATACAGAAAATCCCACCATGTGAAGTAAGCCGATACTAAACACCACGGGCAGATCCGCTTTGACGGGAATACGCAGCCGCCCCGTCGCCAGACACAGCACAAAAAACAACGCACAAGCCGGCAACAAGCGCAACGCGGTCACCCAGACCGGTGTCACATACTCGAGGGTCATCTTGGCGATCACCCAATTCAGGCCCCAGGCCAGCACGAGCAGCGCCAATAGCAACATCGCCCGACGGCGGCGCTTTTGCTCCTCTAAAGTCAACGTGTGCTCCTCTGCATTTTGGTAATGACTGTAACCCAAGGTATGCTATGGCATCTTCATGACGCAACGGAAAGCAAGCAAATGAGCACACAAACAACAAAAGACCTCGAGACGCTCCTCAAAGCACGTTACGGACAAGGCACTAAAGTCCTCGACGCGCTGAACCCTACGATCGAAACCTTGTTCCAGCACAAATCGGTACGCGGCTTTACCGATCAGCCCTTGGCGCCCAATACCGCGGAGCTCCTCGTGGCTGCAGCCCAGTCCGCTTCGACCTCCTCCAACCTGCAAACCTGGAGTGTGGTCGCGGTCGAGGACCAAGGTCGCAAAGACCGTCTGGCAGCGATGGCCGGCAATCAAAAGTGGATTAGTGCCTGTCCATTGTTTTTAGTTTGGGTCGCCGACCTCGCCCGGCTTAAAGCCTTGGGCGATGAACATCAGCATGCCTATGAAAGTCTGAACTACCTCGAAATGCTGATAATGGGTACGATCGATGCCTCGCTGGCCGCCCAAAATGCCACGATCGCTGCTGAGTCTCTCGACTTGGGTATTGTGTATATCGGTGGTATTCGTAACAAGCCCTTGGACGTCGCCAAAGAGTTAGGCCTCCCACCCATGAGCTTTGCGACTTTTGGTATGTGCGTAGGCCATCCTGATCCTGCCACGACCGCTAAAAACGTCGTCAAGCCACGCTTGCCACAAAGCGCAGTGCTGCACAGAGAAACCTACCATCCGACCGCGCACAAAGAAGCCGTCGACGCGTACAACGTCACGATGGAAAAGTTTTATGCCGAACAAGCCATGAAGCCGCTCGGCCCCTGGCACATTCAGTCACTGAATCGTGTCCGCGGACCAGAGGCGATGGCTGGACGCGACCTGCTGGTCGATGCGCTGAAAAAGCTTGGTTTTGACATGCGCTAAACGTCAGCTCTCACCCTCTTCTCTTTTCTGCATCCGCCACATCTGCGCATAGGCACCATCGGCGGCGATCAAGTCCTGGTGCGTGCCTCGCTCAATCACCCGCCCATGCTCCATCACTAAAATCTGATCAGCATGCACGATCGTCGATAAACGATGCGCGATGATCAAGGTGGTGTGGTTGCGCGCGAGACTCGCGAGTTCGTCCTGAAGCGCGCGTTCGGTCTTGGAATCCAGCGCGGAGGTTGCTTCATCAAAAATCAACATGGCAGGTTTTTTCAGCAAAGTCCGTGCGATCGCGACTCGCTGCTTTTCACCGCCTGAGAGTTTGAGTCCGCGCTCACCCACCTGCGTTTTATACCCGTCGGGTAAATGCTCGATGAATTGATCCATCTGCGCCGCGCGCGCCGCGGCCTGCACCTCTTGCTCGGACGCACCCGGTCTTCCGTAGGCGATGTTGTACCCAATCGTGTCGTTGAACAGGACCGTATCTTGGGGAACGATCCCAAGCGCTTGACGCAAGCTGCTCTGTTGTACCGAACGTAAGTCTTGTCCGTCCAACAAAATCCGACCATGCTGGACATCGTAAAAACGGAATAGCAAACGCGCCAAGGTGCTTTTGCCCGCGCCGCTTCGCCCAACGACGGCCGTCGTGGTACCCGCCGGAATCACAAAGCTCAGATCATGCAGAATTTCACGATTAGACTCGTAGTGAAACGATACATTTTCAAAACGTACTTCAGGTCCATTCTTTTGATCGGCGATCCGTAAGGCAGGCGCGTTCGGCGCGTCGGCAATCTCGCGATCCGACTCAAGCAAGGTAAACATCCGATCAAGATCCGTGAGCGACTGTTTGATTTCACGGTAAATCACACCAAGAAAATTGAGAGGAATGTAGAGCTGTATCATCAAGGTATTGACCAACACCAAATCGCCTAGCGTCATCGAGCCGTCCGCGACGCCTAACGTTGCACGCCAAAGGATCAACACCAAACCCGTTGCAATAATGGCTTGCTGACCGACATTTAATAAAGACAAAGACTTTTGTGATTTGATCGCAGCGGCCTGATAACGCAGCAAATTTTCGTCGTAACGTTTGGCTTCGAAAGCTTCGTTACCAAAATACTTCACTGTTTCAAAATTCAGCAGTGAGTCAATGGCTTTTTGATTCGCACGTGAATCCATATCGTTCATGGTTCGACGCAAGTGCGTGCGCCACTCGGTCACGTAAATAGTAAAGATGATGTAGATCACCAAGGCGCTCAGCGTAATGCCTGCAAACCAAATATCGTAGTTGTAGGCGAAATAGCCCAACACCAACAAAAACTCAAACAGCGTGGGGACTATGCTGTAAAGAGAAAACGAGACCAAGGATTGGATGGCACGCGTGCCGCGTTCGATATCTCGACTCACGCCACCCGTTTGCCGTCCAAGGTGAAACCGCAGCGATAGCGCATGAAGATGCTGAAAAACCTCGAGCGCAATCTGTCGCACAGCATGTTGCGTGACGCGGGCGAAAAATAATTCACGTAGCTCAGTAAAAAGAGAGGACGAAAATCTCAGCAAGCCATACCCGATGATCAACGCGATTGGTACCACCAACAACGCGCCTGCGGTATTGTTTCGAACATCCAAAGCATCGACCATGTGCTTGAGCATGATCGGGATGCCTAAGTTGGCGAATTTAGCGGCGAGCAAACAGGCCACGGCCAGCGCGACGCGCAGCTTGTACTTCATTAAATAGGGGAGCAGGTCACCAATAATGCGCCAGTCGCTTCGTTGGCGTTGAACGTTAGGACGATTGGGGTCGTGAGAAAAATCGGGGGAGTTGCGGTTGGAATGTCTCATACACCGATTCTATCGCTGAAATAACTTGACGGTCGGAATAGACCTTCGTGTATAAATTCCTAACCTCTTCCTATATCCTCCTTGCTTTCATATTGGCCGCCTTCCATGACTCAACCGCATCGCCTTACAGCCACCACGCAAAGCCAACGCCTTCTGCTCAGCCGTCAAGCTGACAACGTGCTGAAAGAGGCAGTTTCGCACGGCCGCATCCCAGGTGCGGCTGCAGCGGTGACGGATGCCTCTGAAACGCTTTACGAAGGCGCCTTTGGATTACGCGCCCAAGGTCAACCCGCTCCGATGACCTTAGACACGGTGATGTGGATCGCCTCCATGACCAAACCTTTGGTGGGTACAGCAGCCATGCAGCTGGTCGAACAAGGCAAACTCAAGCTCGATGCGCCCATCGGGCGCATCCTGCCCGAGATCGACGCGATCCAAGTGATCACGGGGTGGGATACGCAGGGGCAGCCCATGTTGCGGCCGCCCAAAACGCCGATCACGCTGCGACACCTGATGACGCACACCGCAGGTTTTACCTCGGATATCTGGAGTGAGAACTCCTCGCGCTTTCTCAAACTGCACAAACTGCCGCGCGCGGGCTCGGGACAACGCAATGCGCTCAATATCCCACTTTCCTTCGACCCCGGCGAGCGCTGGGAGTATGGGATCAACATCGACTGGATTGGCCTGGCGATCTCGGCTGTCACAGGTATGCGTTTGGGCGAATACCTCCAGAAACACATCACTGCGCCCCTGGGCATGCACAGTACCGGCTTCAAAATCACCCCCGATATGCGGGCGCGCGTGGCCAAAGTGCATTTACGCAACGCCACCGATCAATCTCTGAGCGTGCTCGATTTCGAAGTCCCGCAAGAGCCCGAGGTCGACCCCGGGGGTGGCGGCATGTACTCCACCGCGAGCGACTATCTGCGCTTTACCCGCATGATGCTCAACGACGGGCAGGCTAACGGGCAACAGATTCTCAAACCTGAAACCGTCGCCCTGATGTCTAAAAATGCGATGGGACCGCTGCATGTCAAGATGCTACATACGGTCAATCCCAACATGTCACTGGATGCGGAGTTTTTCCCTGGCGTGGAAAAAACATGGGGGCTGACCTTCATGATTAATGAAGCGACAGCCCCTACGGGACGTTCAGCCGGCAGTTTGGCGTGGGCGGGTTTGCCCAACGCTTATTTCTGGATCGATCCAACCCGCAAGATCGCAGGTGTATTGATGATGCAGATCTTGCCTTTTGTCGATACGTCCGCGATCAAACTGTTTACGGATTTCGAGACAACGGTTTACCAGTCGCTCAACACCGCATAGATCAAAGCGTTTACTGGCCGGGATACCAGCTAGGCAAACGCTTCTCGATAAACGATGCCGTCCCTTCTGCAGCCTCGGCCTGTTGACGCATGTCCGAGTGCTGTTTGATTAGATCGTCAAACAGCGCATCGTCTAGAAAGGACCCCGCGACTGCCATCGTTCGCAGCTTGGTCGCCGACACCGCGCCTGGTGCGTTCATCAGCAATGCATCGACGATGCGCGCACCCGTCGCCTCGAGTTCCTCGAGCTTGCAGACCTCGTGCGCGAATCCAATGCGAAGCGCCACATCCGGACCAAAACGTTCGGAGGACAAAGCATAGCGACGCACGTTACGCACCCCTATGGCCTGGCAGAGTTGGGGCAAAATAATTCCGGCGATCAAACCCCAACGGGCTTCGGTAATGGCAAAAACAGCATTATCTGCGGCTACAACGATATCGCACACTGAAGCGATGCCTGTACCGCCTCCAAAACACCCGCCCTGAATCAGCGC
>CAMBLP010000032.1 GCA_945868195.1 Bordetella parapertussis | reverse complement strand
ATCGATATAGCCCTTGCGCGTATAGTCGGCAATCAACTGCTCACAGATGAACTTGTGGATGCCATAACTAGATTGCGGCGTCGGCAAGGTCGTATCGGTCACCACGGCAGGCAACGGAATCGCCGCGTCTGAACCGAACACCGCCACTGAGCTTGCGAAGAACAACAACGGCGCCTGGCCTGCGCGCGCGTGCTGCGCACGTAAACCTTCGAGCAGAACGCGTGTCGCCTCAAGATTGGAGCGCAGCCCCAATTCAAAATCCGTCTCGCACTCGCCTGAGACGGCCGAGGCCAAATGAAACACCGCATCGTAATTCTTGCGAAGCAAGTCAGGGAGGCGCAGCAGCAAATCGCCTGTGTCGATGCGAACTTTGGGATGGCTCATCAGTGCCTGACGGGACGGCGCGACCAGATCGGTCAAGGTCAAGCTTGACAAGGACTGACCTCGCAAGCCATCGCGCTTTAAAAGCTCGCTTGCGAGCAATGTGCCTAAAAATCCTGCACCACCAGTGATCAAAATATTCATTTTTACCAGGACGCGTTAAAGTGTTGACGTAATTCCTCGATCGCATCCTCTGACAGAGGCGCGACTGGATGACCACTCGTTAAACTGCGCAACCAGAGCCGCGCAGTCTCCTCGAGCTCTTCGAGCACTGCCATAGTCGCTGTGGTGCTCGAGCCCCATACCTGAGGCCCCAGGCGCTCGCACATCACCGCCCGCAATATCAATCCACGCTGACGATGGGTGTCGATCAACTGCGCAACATGCTCGGCCACCCGAACATCTCCCGGCCTGCAGTAAGGCACGAGCGGCACATGCCCGACTTTCATGACGTAATAAGGCGTCAGCGGCGGTACGATGTCTTGCTCGCGCCAGACTCCTCTAAGCGTCAAATCCACTAACCAAGAGGAGTGTGTATGAATGACACAATTCGCCTCAGGAGCATGTTGATAAATTCGGCGATGCAAAGTCAAGGTTTTGCTGGCACGCTCACCGGAGCGCTGTTCTCCTTGCGCGTCGACTAGAGCCAGTTTTTCTGGCTCGAGAAATCCGAGGCAAGCATCCGTCGGCGTAATCAGAAAACCGCCCTCATCACCCGGTAATTTGACGCTGATATTTCCTGTCGTGCCATGAACATAACCGCGTTCAAACAAACTACGTCCGGCGCGGCACACGTCTTCGCGTAAACGAGCCTCGTCGTTCTGTCGTGACATACTCATTGAGACGTCATCCGTTTAAAGGCATGGGTGAAAAAATCTTCACGACCGAAATTACCCGACTTCAAGGCGATATGCATCAGTTGACCCGAGGCCTGCGCGCGCCCCGCACACCAAGGCACTCCCGGGTCGATCTGTGCACCGATTTGTAGCTGCATCATGCCCAAGGCTTGCACCACAGCGCCAGAGGTCTCGCCACCGGCGACGATCAACTGTCCGACACCAGCCTCGATCAGCCCCCGAGCGATTTTGGCAAGTACGGCTTCAACCATCTGGCCGGCCTGCTCTACGCCGAGACGCCCCTGCACCACTTTCAGCACCTCAGGTGCCGCGGTTGAGTAAATCAGGACCGGTTGCTCGCCGAGTTTGGATCGCGCCCATGCAAGGACTTGTTGTACCGCGGCGTCCAGCTCATCAGCTCCCTTAGCGAAAGTAAAGGGATCGAGCGCATAACTGGCTCCGCCTTGTGCGACAAAATGCGCCACCTGCGCATGGGTGGCACGCGAACAACTTCCGGACAGAATCGCCTTGGCGCCATAAACAGGCGGTAACGCAGCCGCTTGAGAGTTAGGCTCAATCGAAAAATTGGCGGCCAAACCGATCGCCACACCTGAACCAGCCGTCACAAGAGGCATCTCGGCTAAAGCCGGGGCCAAGCGATACAAGTCGGCATTGCTGATCGCATCGACAATTGCAATCCCTATACCCTGTTGGCGCAACGCAGCGATGCGGGCGCGAATGGCATCGGCGCCCTGTGCGACCACAGCATAATCAATCAACCCAACGGTATGCCTAGTTTGCGGCGCGAGCACCCGCGACAAATTAGGATCCTTCATCGGTGTTAACGGGTGGTTTTGCATGCCGCTCTCATTGAGCAAGACATCGCCCACAAACAAATGGCCTTTGAATACGGTTCGACCGACATCGGGAAATGCGGGCGTGGCGATTGTGAAATCCGTCTTTAACGCGTCCATCAGCGCATCAATGACCGGACCAATATTGCCCTGCGCTGTCGAGTCGAAGGTTGAGCAGTATTTGAAATAAATTTGACGCGCTCCTTGTGCCCGAAGCCAGGCACATGCTTTTAGAGACTGCGCGACCGCTTCAGCGGGCGCAATCGTGCGGCTTTTGAGAGACACCACAATGGCGTCAGCCTCTACGTCTATAGGTGTCTCAGGCACTCCGATTGTTTGCAGGACGCGCATCCCCGCCCGCACCAAATTGTTCGCCAAGTCGGTAGCGCCGGTAAAGTCATCGGCAATGCACCCTAACAACACCTGCTTCATGATTGATCCATCCGAAGATCGCCAAACCATCTGGTTGGTCGTTAAATTATATGCCTGCGCAACGAGGGTTTCGCTTGGAGGCCAGACCTACTACACTGCCATGGAACCCGATTCATGGGTTAGCCCTTTTTTTATAGAGGCTTCGGTCATCATGCCTACAGTCGCCACGATTCACTATGGTCAAGCGCCGACGCCTTTCGGTCCGGGACTGATTGGCTGGAACGCGCAAGGTATCTTGATGTTACATCTGCTGCAAGCCGACGATCCTGAGGCCGGGGAAATCTTGGCACAACAGTATCCGGGTTGTTCGTTACAGCGTGCCGATACGCACGCGCGCGAGCTGCTTGAACAGGCTTTTCAGCAAGAGCTGTCTGGCAAGCCTGCTGCCAGACTTAAGCTCGTATTAAACGGCAGCCCTTTCCAGCTCAAGGTCTGGCGAGGACTGCAAGAGATCCCCTTGGGACAGGTCCGCACCTATGGCGAACTCGCCGAGGCGCTCGGTCATCCCGGTGCCGCACGCGCGGTCGGTACCGCCCTAGCCGCGAATCAGCTCGCCTATGTCGTGCCCTGCCACCGCGTGATTCGTGCGTCGGGCGAATCCGGCCAATACCGCTGGGGGGCCGAGCGAAAAGCGCAGATGCTTGCCTGGGAAACCCGCCAACTTGCAGACTCGAACGCCGCCCGTTAGCATTTGGCCACAATTTCACAAAAACTAGGACACAGACACATGAGTCAGCTGTTTACGCCTACCAATATCGGTCCTCTTGAACTGGCCAATCGCATCGTGATCGCCCCGATGTGCCAATACTCTGCGCAAGAGGGCAAAACCACCGACTGGCACACGATCCACCTCGGACACATGGCCTTGTCAGGTGCTGGTCTGCTCATTATCGAAGCCACGGCAGTCGAAGACATCGGCCGTATTACGCACGGCTGCGTGGGTTTGTACTCTGACGAAACAGAAGCCGCTCTTAAAAAGACGATTGACGCAGTGCGGCAATACGCATCCATGCCCATCATGATTCAGCTGGCGCACGCGGGTCGCAAGGGCTCTAGCGCCCGCCCCTGGGAAGGTGGCCAACTGATTTCGCTCAAGGACGGAGGCTGGCAATCGGTCGGCCCCTCCGCCATTCCACAGCTGCCCACAGAAACTCCTCCACTGGCGCTTGATCAAGCAGGTCTGGCCCGTATTCGCGAGGCGTTTGTCGACTCTGCCCAACGCGCCCTTCGGATCGGTTTCGATGGGATCGAATTACACGGTGCGCACGGTTATCTCTTGCACCAGTTTTTATCTCCGATCGCCAACCAGCGAACGGACGAGTACGGTGGCTCGCTGGCCAACCGCATGCGCTTTCCGCTCGAGGTATTCGATGCAGTCCGTGCCATCACCCCAAAAACAACAAGCCTAGGGATCCGCATCTCCGCGACAGACTGGGCTGAGGGTGGCTGGACCCCAGAAGAAAGCGTTGAGTTTTGCAATATTTTGAAGGCGCGCGGCTGCGACTTTATCGATGTGTCGAGCGGCGGCGTTGCTCACCAGCAAAAAATTCCTTTAGGCCCCAAATATCAGGTGCCTTTGGCCACGACGATCAAAAAAGGAACGGGGTTACCCACGATGACGGTGGGGCTGATCACCGAGGCCAAAGAGGCCGAGGACATCATCGCCAACGGAGAGGCCGATATGGTCGCACTGGCACGCGGTATGTTGTATGACCCGCGTTGGCCCTGGCACGCTGCAGCCGAATTGGGTGCCTCGATTCAGGCACCCAAGCAATACTGGCGTTCACAGCCTCGCGGTTTGACCACGCTGTTTGGTGATGCAAAAACAGGTGGACGTTAATCCCGAAAATTATTGAACTGAAGCGGCAGCGGGACATCCGCTTTTTTCAGCAATGCGATGGCTTCTTGGAGGTCATCGCGTTTTTTACCTGTGACACGTAATTTTTCACCTGTGATTTGCGACTCAACCTTGAGTTTGGCCTCTTTCATGGCCGCAATCAGTTTTTTAGAGATTGGCTGTTCTATACCCTGCTTGATCGTAATTTTTTGACGTGCGCCTCCCAAGTTTTCTAGGGGGTCCGCGACATCCATCGAGCGAATATCGATCCCGCGCGCGCTCAGGCGACTGCGCAAAATATCCAGCATCTGCTTGAGTTGAAAGGCACTCGAGGCGACCTGGGTCACGACAAAGCCCTCAAGCTCAAATTTAGCGTCCGTCCCCTTGAAATCAAAACGGGTCGAGAGCTCACGATTGGCTTGATCCACGGCGTTGGTCAACTCATGTTTATCGACTTCAGAAACCACATCAAAAGAAGGCATAACGAAATCCTGACAGAAGTAAGAAGTTCATTTTAGAATACAACGACCACAGATACGCAGGAAGACCAGCATGGCAGACTGTACTGGCGTCATCAGCCAGATGTATATATACCCAGTGAAGTCTTGTGCGGGTATCGAAGTCTCGGAAGCCATCCTATACAACACGGGGCTTTCCTATGACCGTGAGTGGATGATTGTCGACCAGGATGGTGCGTTTGTCACCCAGCGCCAGATTCCGCACATGGTCTGGATCTCGCCCAGACTGACGGCAGACGCCTTATATCTGAGCGCTCCCGAACATGCAGAGGTCAGGATCGCACTGAGTACCGCTGGCGCCTCCAGACAAGTCACTGTTTGGCGTGACACCCTGATCGGCGACGATATGGGAGACGAAGTCGCGGCATGGCTCGATGCTTTTTTAGCTGTACCAGGCAAACAATATCGCTTGATTCGGTTTTCCCCAACGTCAAGCCGGATCTCCCAGAGAGAATGGACCGGTGACATCGTGGCACATAATATGTTCAGCGATGGCTTTGCGCTTCTCGTTGTGACGCAACACGCATTAGAGGTGCTGAATGAGCGACTCATGGAACACGGGCATGACCCGGTTGATATGTTGCGCTTTCGGCCTAATCTCGTGCTCGAAGGTCTAGACGCGCACGCCGAGGACGAGCTCGCCAACATGATGCTCCATACCACGAGTGGACTGATCGACCTCAAACTGGTTAAACCCTGTGGACGCTGCCCCATCCCTAATATCGACCCCTATACCGCGACAAGTTCGCCCGAAGTCATGGAAACACTTGCCGCCTACCGCCGCTTATCTCAGATGCACGATGCGATCTGTTTCGGTATGAATGGCATTGTTTTAACGGGTGAAGGACAAATGATCCGCGTCGGTCAACCCTTTGAAGCGCAGCTGGCTGTTTGACTGAGCTGCGCTTCGTCATCTTGCAAGCCGCCGCACAATGTTAAGCTTGTTTCGCTTGCTTTACGCACAGCCCTACTAGGATGCGACACCCATGATCATGATGCTGCCTTTTTTAACTGCACTCGTCGCAATCGTCCTCACAATGCGAGGCGAGAGAATACCTGCCATCATTGGCTGGGGTGTGACCTTTATCATCTTTCTGGTGTGGCTGCAGTTCCACATGACAGACAAACTCAATCTTTCTTTCTGAGGTCGGTCATGGACTATTCAAGTCGCACGCAAAGTGCAACCGGCCAAGGGATCTCTTTCTGGTTCAACGCCCTCGCCTTGGTAGGCGTTTGCGCTTCGCTGCTGATGGCGTTTTACTGGCAGATCATTTTTAACGAATTGCCCTGCCCGCTCTGTCAGCTCCAGCGCATCGCCCTCACCCTGGCCGGTATCGGCATGATGCTCAACGTTCGCTTTGGCCCCTCTGCCGTGCACTATGCCATCATCCTCGCCTCCACGCTTGGAGGGGCGATGGCCTCCGTGCGCCAGGTCCTCTTGCACATCGAGCCCGGTGACACCGGCTACGGCTCAACGCTTTTTGGCTTGCACTTTTATACCTGGGCCTTTGTTTCTTTTGTCATGATGCTGGTATTTTGCGCCGTGATGCTATGCATCGATAGAAATCAACTCTCGACGCCTCGCGTACAACTCTCCAATCGTCCTCAAGCAAATGCGCGTATTGCCATCATCTTGATGGGGCTCTTTTTTCTCATTACCCTCGCCAACCTCATCAGCGCGCTCATGGTCTGTCAGTTTGGTTCCTGCCCAGATAACCCGACCGAATATCTCTGGAAGTTTGGGTTTTGAATCTTTCTCACCTCTCTCAATATTACGCGCGGAGTCTTTTTTTCGCGCTCATGACACTCGCTATACTCATCACATCTGCTCCAACGAATGCAGCGCCTTACACGGCAGCGCAACTCAAGACTCTACATCAGCCTGTCCCCGGTGGGGTTGCCGTCATTGAGATTGCCGGAGCGCCTAAAAGACAAGACAAGGCACCTACTGCGCGCTATCAAAACAAACCCGTGCTCGTCACCCAAACAGATGCAGGCCAATGGGTCGCGCTTGTGGGGATTCCTCTGACTGCGGCGCTTGAGCCGCAAGTACTCGAGATCACGCTCGGTGGAAAAAAAACCACCCAAACATTTGCGATTCGTGACAAAAAATATCGTGAACAACGCATCAAACTCAAAACAAACAAGCACGTCGACCTCAGTCCAGAGGACCTGGCGAGATTTGAGCGTGAGAAAAAACTTCAAGACGATGCCTATCAGCAATTCAGCGCACGATTGCCGAGCAATCTACTGCTGGACCGTCCTGTTAAAGGTCCTTTGTCGAGTCCCTTTGGTCTCAAACGATTTTTTAATGATCAGCCACGTGCGCCCCATTCTGGACTCGATTTCGCCGTCCCGACAGGTACCCCCATTCAAGCCCCCGCCGCAGGTCGTGTCATTTTGGTCGGAGATTATTTTTTTAATGGTAAAACCGTTTTTATCGATCACGGTCAAGGGATGATCAGTATGTTCTGCCACCTCTCCGTCATCGATGTCAAACCCGGGGAGTCCATCGCACGCGGTCAAGTCCTAGGACAGGTCGGTGCGACAGGTCGCGTCACGGGGGCACATTTACACTGGAATGTCAGCCTGAATGATGTACGGGTCGATCCGGCTATTTTTATCGGTATGTTCACGCCTTAAACCACTACAAGACCGGCTCAAAGGGAGCACTATGTCGATTATCCTGATCCGCCACGGCGAAACACTGCTCAACGCAGCACGCACCATTCAACCTGCGGATACACCGCTCGCACCCCGAGGGCATGCACAAGCCGAACGCGTCGCTCAACGCATTCGCGCGCTCAAGCCTGCAGCCATCCTCGCAAGCGATATGCCACGCGCCTGGCAAACCGCACAAGCCATTGGAAACAGTACCGGTCTCACCCCGATCAGCACCTCACTGCTTTGGGAGCGCAACTTCGGAGACTTGAGAGGGCGACCCCACGACTCCTTGAGTTTTAACGCGATGGAAATGATCGAGGCGCCTCCTAACGGCGAATCGATGGAGGCCTTCCATCAGAGGGTCACAGAAGCTCTCGCTTATGCCGCTCAATTGAGAGCCTCTCTAGAGGGTCCGCTTATTGTGGTCTGTCATGGTCTAGTGATTCGCGCGTTGCTCGAAAATAATATCGTACTCGGCGAGCATACGATCCCTGAGCGTATCGGCAATACCGCCTTCACGTCTATCAGCGCCGAGGCGCCTCACCGCGCTGAGTTGGTGAACTGCACCGTCCATTTGCAGGGCACTGGACTTGCAGAAGACCATCACAGCCTCTCTGGCGGCTAGAGACGGATCTAGGGTCTTACGCCAGGCGTCTCAAGCGGCATGCCGCGTGCACGCCACATCAGAAACAGCTCAAGCTGTGTCAGCTCTTTAGAACCCAGGGGGTAAGGCTCGGCGCGTACACCTGTCATACAGTTGCGCAATCTGCGCTGCAGTGAACCCACAGTTTGCCATTCAAGTCGGTAAATCGGGTATCCGGTAGGATGCGCTTGAGGAATCAGGTTGCCTCCAAGCATGAGTCCCGCACGCTCCGAATGACATTGGGCGCAGGACAAGTTGAGCTGCCCGATTCGTTGCTCATAGAGTCGTTGTCCGGCGTCGAGGTCTTGCGCGTTGCGAGGCGAACGCTCCACCGTGATGGGCATCCCTTTGGAGGCGTGACCAATGAACGTCGCCAAAGACAACAAGGGCTTGCTCTCCATCGCGAGCGGCGAAGCTTGCTGCTTGGTCTCGCGGCACATATTGATCTGCCCTTCGAGACTCAATAGCTGGTGATGAACGACCTTAGGAAAGCTCGTCGCCACACCTTTCATCGAGGATGAGGCATCACCATGGCATTGCGCGCACGAAACATTTTTTTTTCCTGCTGGCGCACTCCACAATGTCTGTCCGTCGAGCACCCAGAATGTCGCAGGGTTGAGCGTCTCGTCGTCCTGCATCGCGCGCGTAGCTGGCGACATCAATTCGTAGCTCGACTGTCGCTTGGCTTGAGTAGCCTCTGAAACAGTCGGTGTTTGTGCCCAGGCGATTTGCGCGACAAACAAAAAGAAAAGCGTGCAAAAAGAAAACGCCCTCACGAGATCATGTCACCGTCAGCGTGCTTGTCACTCTGGAGGCATAGCCGTTATCACCCGTCCATTTGAATTCGAGCGTGCCGGTTTGCGTCGCCACCGTAAAAAAACTAAAGGTGGGGTTCGCGCCCATCGCGGGATGCAACTCAGCGCGAAAGACTTCTACACCATCATAGGTACAGACAAAATCGCGAATGATGTCACGCTCCACGCGCACGCCGCGCTCGGTATGCCTGAAACCTGATTCCATATCGTGCTGCACAATCACGCGAATCGCAACGATCTCGCCCTTTGTCGCAGTCTTGGGCATCGAAACTACTGTGCGGGAAGTTTTACTCATACCAATACATCCTCCGTACAGGCGGCAAGAGTGACCACCATGTCCGCATGGCCTTGCCAGAACGATCCATCATTCATTTCAGCGATCGCCCAAAGGCGTTGCGATGTCAATAATCGAATCCGTGTACTGACTTGCGCACGACCCGCGCGCGCTCCAAGATTAAAACTGACAATATTGGGCAGCGGATTTTTCTCAGAAATGATGTGAATGGTTTTCACGAAGTCCTTCGATGTCATCGGACTTTCCACCGAGACGGTCATTGGGACCAGATTACCGTTTTCAACGAGTGGTGCAATCTCTAGCGTGACTCGACCCACACGAGGGTCCGCTTGGCCAACGATCTTTTTGATTGTCTCGACGGCCTCGCTCGTCGTCGCCTGGGCATTTAACCAAGGAACGATACTCACGGACCCGAGTGCCACGATAAAGCTTCTACGACTTGTACTCATGGTTTTAAGCTCACTAAAAATGCCACGACGTCCTCGATTTCCTGCGCGGTCAACATCGTTTTGTCCACGAACTGAGGCGCAACCCGAGAGCCGTGATTCTTTTGAAAGTACGGTGGCATGATCGTGTTTGGATTAAAACGACTCGCGTCCACAATACGTGCCCGCAGCTGCTCGGCTGAAAGTCTCGCCGCGCTCATCGCCAGATCAGGCGCCAGATTTCCCTGAAAACGTTCTTCGGGGAAAGGTCCGCTATGACACAAGATACACAAACCGCTCTGGCGACTCAAGACAATCAAACGCCCCCGCGCAGGATCACCGGGGGCGCTGGACAGGGAGTCAACAATGACCTCGCCTTCAGTGACTTTTTTATCGACCTGTCGAGCCAGAGTGATCGTTGGTGCCGTCAACACAAAACATGCTGCCAACCACCAATTTATCACTCCTAGCGTCATACCAAGACAAAACCACTTTTCTTCAAAGGTACATCACGCAAACGCTTGCCGGTGGCGCGATAGATCGCGTTGAGCACAGCAGGTGCAGCAACCGCGATCGTTGGCTCGCCGATCCCACCCCAAGCCTTACCGCCTCCTTGGATGATGATGGTTTCGACTTTAGGCATCTGCCCCAGACGAATCGAACCAAACGTATCGAAGTTCTTTTGCTCGACGCGTCCGTCTTTGATCGTGCACTCCTCTTCGAACAGTGCAGACAACCCGTACACGAATGATCCTGATACCTGACGTTCGATTTGCGCAGGATTCACGGCATAACCACAATCCGTTGAGGCCACGATCCGATGGATCTTGACCTTGTTGCCATCCGTGACTGACAACTCACACGCTGCCGCCACATAGCTACCAAACGACATCATCTGGGCAATGCCGCGATGCACGCCCTTGGGAGCAGGCTTGGTCCAACCAATCCCGTCCGCCACGGCGTTGAGTGCGACCAGATTGCGTGGATATTTCGCCATGTACTTTCTACGGAACGCAAGAGGATCCATGCCTGCATACTCGGCCAACTCATCCATGAAACATTCGATAAAAATCGCGTTTTGGTTGACGTTTACACCGCGCCAGAAACCCGGTGGTACATGGGTGTTGCGCATGGCATGGTCCATCAGCTGACTCGGGAACTCGTAGCTGATCCCATGCTCACCGCCATCCATGACCCCCTGGAAGACTAGCATGTCACGACCCTTGTCCTTTTCAACGATCGCTGGACGCACAGCCGCAAGAATCGACTGACCTGACAAGCGCATATGAACGCCAGTCAAGTTCTTGTTGGCATCGAACGCGCCCGTCAGTTTGCACATCATGACGGGATGGTAACGACCTTGCGTCATATCCTCTTCGCGCGTCCAGATCAATTTGATCGGCACGCCGGGCATTTGCTTGGCGATATTGACGGACTGAGTCACGTAATCCTGGAACGCGCCACGGCGTCCAAAGCCACCACCCAAATTGACCTTGTAAACCTCACATTTATCAGCAGCCAATCCCGAGGCTGCAATCACAGCCGCTAGGGAAGCTTCACCGTCCTGCGTCGGCACCCAGGCTTCGCAGCGCTCTGGTGTCCACTTGGCGGTGGCATTCATCACTTCCATGGGTGCATGGTTCAAGAACGGATAAAAATACGTTGACTCGATCTTTTTGGCTGCACCTGCAAGGGCGGCCTTGGTATCGCCGCGTTGATTACCCACAAAGGCCTGTTCAGCGGTGAGGCCTTCTTTGAGCATCGCAGCAATCGAAGCGCTTGAAACCTTGGCATTTGGACCCTCGTCCCAGACGATTGGCAAGGCATCCATGGCCGTCTTGGCGATCCAGAACGTATCCGCCACGACCGCGACAGAGCTGTCACTGACTTGTACGACTTTTTTGACGCCCTTCATACCCATGACTTTGCTGGCATCAAAGCTTTTGATCTTGCCACCAAAAACTGGGGATTGCTTGATCGTCGCAACCAACATACCGGGCAGTTTCAAATCCATACCGTAGACCTGCTTGCCGGTCACCTTGTCCTCGAAGGTATCGATACGTGGCACGGACTTACCGATCAGTTTCCAGTCTTTCGGATCCTTGAGCGGGATCTCTTTTGGTACCGCGATCTTGGAGGCAGCATCGGCAACCTTGCCATAGGTCGTTGTCCGGCCTGTGGGCTTGTGTGTAATAACGCCTTCGGCGACCTGACATTCGGCGACAGGCACTTTCCAAGCGTCGGCAGCGGCCTGGACCAGCATGATGCGTGCTGCGGCACCGCCTTGACGAACATACTGTTCGGAGGTGCGGATACCACGGCTACCACCCGTAGAAAACGAGCCCCAAGGATTTTTACGCTTGAGACTTTCGCCGGGTGTCGGATACTCGATGGTGACATTTTTCCAATTGCACTCGAGTTCTTCGGCCACCATTTGCGCTAGGCCGGTGATGGTGCCTTGACCCATCTCGGAACGGACCACGCGCACGATGACTTTCTCATCGGGCTTGATCACCACCCAAACACCGATTTCAGGTGTGGCGCCTGCCGACTGTGCCAGACTATTAAAGGGAAACTGCAAGCCCAGGGCCAGACCGGTACTGACGGCAGTTGTGCCGACGATAAAGTGTCTGCGGGAAGGATTCGGGACGCGTGCATTCATGATAGGACCCCTTAAGCTTTAGCAACTGAGTGAATCGCGGCGCGAACTTCTTGGAAACTTCCGCAACGACAAATATTCGTGATCGCAGCATCGATGTCAGCATCGGTCGGCTTTGGTTTTTTAGCTAGCAAATCTGTCGCTGCCATCAACATGCCTGACTGACAGAAACCGCATTGAGGGACCTGATGATCAATCCAAGCCTGTTGCAACTTGGTCAGCTTGCCATCCTTGGCAAGACCTTCAATCGTCTGGACGCTTTTACCTGCAGCAGCACTCACAGGAATGACGCAAGAGCGAATCGCTTGACCCTCGAGCATCACCGTACAGGAACCGCATTGCGCGACGCCGCAGCCATATTTGGTACCAGTGAGACCCACCTGCTCGCGGATCGCCCATAACAACGGGGTTGTTGGATCCACATCGATGCTGTGCGGTGTGCCATTAACAGTGAGTTTTATAGCCATTTGGGTGCTCCCAGTACGGTGTTTAATTATCTCGAAACGAGTTGCGACGAATTCATCATTCTCAAGGTATAAAGTTACTACTCCACGGGTGTGAATAATGCTTAGTGCATACCCTATATCTCACGGAACATACCGCTACGATGATTAACCAGCAAGTCGTTCTCGCTAGTCGACCCGAGGGTTGGGTGTCGCCTGCTAACTTTCGCTTTCAGGAGGACCCAATACCCTCCCCAGGGCCGGGACAAGTACTCATTCATAATCAATGGCTCTCCCTTGACCCCTACATGCGAGGCAGGATCTCAGAGGCGAAGTCTTATGCTCGAAGCGTCAATATTGGTGACGTCATGGTTGGAGGTGCCGTCGGCGAAGTCATCGCCTCCAACACCCCTGCATTCCGTATCGGAGATACCGTACTCGCTGCGTCTGGCTGGCAACTGTTCGCCGCCATGGATGCAAGCGCAGTCACCCCCATCAAGACAGACAAAGTGAGTCCTTCAGCCTATCTAGGTGTCCTAGGTATGCCAGGGATCACAGCATGGACTGGACTCATCGATATTTGCCAGCCCCGAGAAGGCGAGACCGTCGTCGTGGATGCGGCCTCGGGCGCGGTTGGGAGCGTGGTGGGGCAGCTCGCCAAACTTCAAGGATGTCGTGTGGTGGGTATTGCGGGCGGAGCAGAAAAATGTCGTTATGTGACGCAAGAGCTCGGTTTTGATGTCTGTGTCGATCACCGCGCCGCAGATTTTGCCGAAAAACTTGCTGCATTGTTGCCAGCGGGCATCGATTGCTTGTTTGAAAACGTGGGCGGTGCGATTTTTGAACGACTGCTCACGCATATGAATGTCGGTTCGCGTATCGCACTGTGCGGCATGGTCTCCGAGTTCAATCGTGAACCGCACGCCTATCGCACGCTCCGCTCCATTTTGATCAATCGTATTCGTGTGCAGGGATTCATCGTTTCGGACAAGCTCGAAACCTGGCCTGGCATCAGAGAAAATCTTTACAACCTTGTTGTGCAGGGGAAACTCAAATTTCGAGAGTCCGTGACAGAAGGTTTAGCCAATGCACCGCAAGCGTTCGTCGGTCTGCTCAAAGGTGAAAATTTTGGCAAACAGCTGATTAAACTGAGATAAAAGAGATGCGTGACCGAGCCTACAGGAAGCGATCCAAAATACGACGGCTGTGCTTGTCGAGTTGCTGCATATCCAGTACGTAAAAACGCAAACCGTGGCTGTCCGTGATGATGAGCGTCCCGCCACTGAGACGGCGAATGTCCTCTTCGCCTTTGAGTACAAATTTTGTCGCACCACGATCCGTCATGACTTCCCAGACACTGGGGGTAGAGTACGTTGAAACTTTTAAAAGTTGCCGAATCACCGGCATGACCTCACGCGATGCAATCTCCTCATTAATCAGCATGCGTATATCTTCCGGCACATCGGCCAGACGATCAATCCATAGGATCTCTTTACCCTCGGTACTCATCAACGCCACAAACTCTTGAGGCGACTGAACAGGAAAAGCACGCACCGGAGTGATACCTTCGTGCATCGTTCCATCGAACAGACGCAATACTAAGCGTCCAGCGAGGTTGCGAGTCAGTTGAAAATCATCCATTTTGAGTCTCGCTAGGCGGTGGCAGCGGCGCTTCGGCATCAACCTGCCGAGTCTGTGCCTCATACAGAGCATGATAAGCACCACCACGGGCTAACAAATCCTCGTGGTTACCGATCTCCACGACCTGACCGCGATCTAACACCACAAGACGATCTGCTTTGCGCAGCGTACTGAGTCGGTGTGCAATCGCAATCGTCGTACGGCCCTGAATCAAGTTGTCCAAGGCCTCCTGAATTTCCATTTCTGTTGTGGTGTCGACCGAGGAGGTCGCCTCGTCAAGAATCAAGATCCGTGGGTCGATCAGCAACGCACGCGCAATCGAAATACGTTGACGTTCACCACCCGAGAGCGCCTGACCACGCTCCCCCACCAAGGAGTCATAGCCTTGCGGGAGCCTCAAGATGAACTCGTGCGCCCGCGCCGCGCGCGCCGCTTCGATCACTTCTTCGCGTGAGGCGCCAGGTTTACCATAGGCGATATTTTCAGCAATCGTGCCAAAAAATAAAAAGGGCTCTTGCAGCACCAAGCCAATATTGCTTCGAAAGGAGTTAAGAGAATAGGAGCGAATATCGACACCGTCGACGCGAATGCCCCCTTCGGTGACATCGTAAAAACGACAAATCAAATTGACGAGCGAGCTTTTACCGGAGCCGCTATGGCCGACTAGGCCAATCATCTCCCCAGCACCAATATTCAAATTCACTTCGCGTAACACGGTCCGACTGCCGTAACGAAAGCCTACATTGCGCAGCTCTATCCGCCCCTCCATCCGCACAAGCGGCACCGGACGTTGCGCATCAGGTACGCTGGAAACATGGTCCAAAATATCAAAAATACGCTTAGCACCCGCCGCCGCCTGCTGCGTATAGGTCACGATACGACTCATAGAGTCAAGGCGCGTGTAAAACCGACCGATGTAGGCTAGAAAAGCAGCCAGTACGCCCACGCTGATCGCGCTGGAAGCGACTTGCATGATGCCAAAAATCCAGACCACAAGCAGACCAATTTCAGTCAAAAACGTCACAGTTGGTGCGAAAAGCGCCCAAATTTTATTGATCCGATCGTTGACGCCGAGATAGCGATCATTGGCTTCGCGAAAACGTGCGACCTCGCGCTTTTCTTGGGCAAAAGCCTTGACTACCCTGATCCCGGGAATCGTGTCTGCCAATACGTTGGTCAACTCACTCCAAGAACGATCCACTTTTTCAAACCCGAAACGTAAACGGTCACGCACCAAATGAATCATCCAGATGATGATAGGCAAAGGCACCAAAGTTGTCACGGCTAGCCAAGGATCGATGGACAACAAGATGACGGCCGTCATCACAATCATCAATACATCATTGACGAAATCCAGCAAATGCAGAGACAAGAAGATATTGATGCGATCCGTTTCACTCCCAAGCCTTGCCATCAGATCGCCTGTGCGCTTGCCTCCAAAAAATTGCAAAGACAAAGTTTGCAAGTGATTGAACGTCGTCGTACGTAAATCCGCGCCGATTCTCTCACTGACCCAAGACAACAAATAAGTACGCGCCCAACCGAGCAACCAGGCAAGTAGAGCAGCCACCACCAAACCTGTGAGATAAAGCGTCACCAGGTCATAGTCAATCGGTTTGCCGTTCTGAAAAGGAATCAGAATGTCGTCCATTAAAGGCATCGTCAGATAAGGCGGCACCAACGAAGCAGCCGTCGACATCAAGGTCAGCAACATACCGATCAGTAGCGGGAAACGGTAGGGTCGGGCAAAACGCGCCAGACGCAGCAAAGCCCACGTGTCGCTCGGCCCCATTGGCGCAGCATCGCAAACGGCGCACTCATCCTGATCGGGTGCGAAGGGGGTCCCACATGCGGCACACGAAGCCTCATCGACGACGATTTCAGCATCGGGATCACGCAATTTTTTTTGCAAGTGACCGAATAGTTCGATCATGCGCGCGACAGCTGGAACGATCCCCAGCGTGTGACGCCAGATCCCCAGTCGCGTCGTTCCGTCAAAGAGCTCAAGCGCGCCAACACCGGCGTGATCACGATGCAGCAAAGACTGGGTCGTTGAGACATTCCAAACAAGCCAGTCGGTTGCCCCGGGCGCTCTTGAAAATATACGATGCGTAGACAATACCAACGCACCCGAGGCAAAAAACAAATGCTCGTCCAAGTCTGGTTCGAGCCATGCAAGAACCTGCTCCCCAGGCTCAATCAACGCCGTCAATGCGACCGACCAGTCGCTGGGCATGGTTGGGCTGAGTTTGATCTCAGGGGTGGAGAGAGTTGTCATTGCTGCGGCAGAAGGGGCTCGTCAGTCAGAAACGCCGACTGCAACAGAAAGCTGTTCATGGAGAAAATTTGGCTGACTCGATTTGCTGTTCACTACGCAAGTATAACGATCATATGGCTCGTATATCTGACC
>CAMBLP010000031.1 GCA_945868195.1 Bordetella parapertussis | reverse complement strand
GCAACATGGTGTGACTTTCTAGTGATATGCGCACCTGCCGGTCCTGAGACTTTCCATATCGTCAATCGCACAGTACTAAATTTATTGGGCTCTGATGGCATATTAGTCAATGTGGCGCGAGGAAGCCTTGTTGATACGGTTGCGCTGATCGAAGCGATCAATCATAAAGTGATCGCGGGTGCCGCACTGGATGTGTATGAGGGTGAGCCTACGCTACCACCTGCGTTGATTGATCTGGACGATGTTGTGATTACCCCTCACATAGCAGGTCTCTCGCCCGAGGCGATGCAAGAAGCTGTTGAGCGGGTGCTTGAAAACCTACAATGCCATCGCGCGGGTCAGGCCTTGATATCGCCTATTTAGTTTTTTTTTTTTAGAATTACTCCTTTATTACTGAGGCTCTCCAGTTTTTAAAGTAGATGCAGTAGCCATCCCGCTGCGCCACCAGCAATTACCACGAGCCATGGCGGGAGTTTCCAAAACATCAGTGCGACAAAGGCGACCAGTGCCAGGCCAAAATCTTGTGGGCTCAGAATCGCGCTTGTCCATACGGGTTGATACAGTGCGGCGAGAAGGAGACCCACGACAGCGGCGTTGATGCCCATTAATGCCGCTTGTGTACGGAGGTTTTGGCGCAGTTGCTCCCAAAAGGGTAACGCACCAACGACCAGCAGAAAGGATGGGATAAAAATTGCGATCAGTGCGATCATGCCACCCATCCAACCCGTTGGCGCAGAGGTCATCGAGGCACCTAAAAAGGCGGCGAAGGTAAAAAGAGGTCCTGGCATGGCTTGCGTCGCACCGTAGCCTGCGAGAAAGACTTGATTGTCGACCCAGCCCGTTGGTACTACTTCGGTCTGCAAGAGTGGAAGCACCACGTGACCCCCGCCAAATACGAGAGAACCCGCACGATAAAAGGCATCAACGATCGCCAGTGTCTGATTGGGCAAAGCCTCGGAGACAATGGGTAAAGCGATCAATATAATAAAAAAAAGTGCGAGCCAGAGAGCGCCCGTCCGCCTTGAGACCTGTATAGGAAGTGGCTCATGAGACACGAGTTGTGTGGGCTTAAATAAGGCGAGCCCGGCGATCCCTGCCGCAAGGATCACGCCGACTTGTGACCAGACCGAGGGCATGAGCAGCACGGCGCATGTGGCCAGCATCATGATGGTGATGCGCTTTGCATCTGTGCAGAGACTGCGTGCCATGCCCCAAACTGCTTGGGCGACCACGGCGACCGCGACGATTTTTAGGCCTTGCAGCGCGCCAGCCGAAAAGCTCGTGCCGACACTGGAGATTCCGATCGCAAACAATATCAACGCAATCGCTGAGGGCAGGGTAAAACCCGCCCAGGCGGCCAGCGCACCCGCGTAGCCCGCTCTGGAAAATCCCAATGCGATGCCGACCTGACTGCTGGCGGGGCCCGGCAAAAACTGGCACAGCGCGACGAGATCGGCGTAGCTGCGGTCGCTGAGCCATTGACGACGCGTCACGAACTCTTCTCTAAAATATCCTAAATGTGCGACGGGTCCTCCAAAAGAGGTCAGCCCTAGACGCAGGAAAATCCAAAAGACTGTCCAGGGGCTTTGATCGCGGTGTGTCGTCGGGGCTGTCATCGTGGCTCATATCGCCTAAAGGGTGTGAGTGATTATGCCTCAGCTCGGACGCTAAAGACATATTCTTCAAGGCAACGTGTTAAGGTTTCGAACACATTTTTGAGTTGCCCGGAGTAGGTGAATGACCCAGAAGACCCCGAGTTTTTACAAGACTTTCGATATGGACCCGCGCAAGCTGGTCACGGAATTGGAGCTCGGGGTGACTGCGGCGCGTGCGCACTGTTCGCCTAAATATTTCTACAACGCGTTAGGCTCTACCTTGTTCGAGGCGATTACCCATTTGCCTGAGTACTATCCAACGCGTACCGAGGCTAGTATTTTGCTTGAACATGCCTCTGCCATTCATCAATGCATTCCAAAACAAGCGGCTTGGATTGATCTTGGTGCAGGCAGTTGCCAGAAGGCAGCTAGTCTGTTTGCGGGTACGACACCTGGCGTATATGTCGCAGTCGATATCTCGCTCGATTATTTGACCGATACACTGGTCAATCTCCAGCGCGTCCACCCGAGCGTTGAGATGGTGGGTGTCGGCATGGATTTTTCCTCGACGCTTGATTTTCCTGCTGCATTGGCGAGTCAAATCACGCAACGCCCAGTCTTTGCTTTTTATCCAGGTTCGAGCTTGGGAAATTTCACGCCTGCGGAGGCGCTTAAGTTTTTAGGGCGTATCTCCACACTGTGTCAAAACGCTCAGCCAGGCTCGGGTTTATTGATTGGCATCGATTTGGTCAAAGCGACTGACACGCTCGAGCACGCCTATGACGATGATCTTGGGGTGACGGCGGCTTTTAACCTTAACGTGTTGAGGCATATCAACAGCTTGTTAGGGTCGAATTTTGACGTGCGCGATTGGCAGCATCGGGCGATATTCAATGAGGTCGAATCAAGGATCGAAATGCATCTGATCGCCCGCAAGGCTGTTACGGTGCGTTGGGGTGAACGTTCACGTGTTTTTCTTGAGGGCGAGGCCATTCATACGGAAAACTCTTACAAGTGGACGATCCCGAGTTTTACGGAGCACCTCAAACGCGCTGGATTTTCGCAGACACAATGCTGGACGGACCCGCAGGCACAATTTGCATTGTTCTGGGCCAGTTGATATCCAAATAGGCTAGACACACACTCTAAAGCCCGAGTAGATATCTCGGCGCTCGGAGGTAAAAAAATTACGGTAATTGATATTGCGTAAATACGGATGTGTCGCTGATGCCGCGCCACGCAACACTTTGCGTGAGCCAAACCACGGTGCGGAGTATTCGACGTAGGGGTGGGGCGTAAACCCCTCAAAAGGCTCAAAGGTGTCTGCCGTCCATTCCCATACTTCACCCCAAATGAAATCTTGTTGCGTGCGTGCCGCATAGTCCCACTCAGCCTCGGTCGGAAGTCTGCATCGTGCCCAACGGCAATAGGCTTGCGCATCATCCCAGGAGATATGTGTGGCGCATGCATTGGGAGGGATGGACTGCCAAGCATCAAAAACTCGGATTTCAAAGGGACAGAGCGCCTGGGGTGACAAGGCGGGACGTACATAAAGAGGTAGACGGTGTCCCGTGGCCTCAACAAAGGCAAGATATTGAGACCAGGTCACGGGCTCAAGCGCAATGGAAAAGGCATCAAGCGGTGTCGCGCGATGACCGACTTCGTTATCGAAACAAAACCTTTTATTTTCAAGCTCTTGCCACTGTGTGCCTAGCGCCCAAGTGGAGCTAGGCAGTGATCTGAACGTGGGCAAGGCATTTGGGGTGGTCGTCCGCGCGTCATGCAAAGAAGGCGACCAGTTCACTTCAAAAGGGATCCCCAAAGACTGGGCCATATAGGTACTCGCTTCGAGATGCATGGCCTCGTGTTGCAGTGCAAGCCAATAAAAATACAATGCAGGCGAGCCGTCCACCTCGTCACCCAAATGTTTCAAGGTGGCGGCAAGCGTGTTTTGCAGATAATCCAGGCAATCTGCGGTTTGCAACAGGGGCAGACTCCAGCGTCGCGCGTGCGCAACCCGTGCACTGTCATACCAGCTATCGGCTAAGGCAAGCATCGAGGCTTGTCGAGGGTGGGCAAGGTCTTGCCAGACACCTAGGTCGCGTTGCTGATTACGCCCCACCCAATATTCTTGAAACCAGGCGAGATGACCCAACTCCCATAGCGGCGGATTAAACTCGTCCTGTAGGGGGACCATCAACGCCTCGGCGCGCTGATAGTGCGCAAAGGCCCCCAGAGTGTGAGTCCGCAGGGACTTAAGCCCTTGAGCCAATATGTTTACCTCAGCCTGTCGCATGATTCTTGGTAACCTTTAGTTATGTCTATTTTACCCAAGCCCACCGTCTTGAATGTTGTGATTGTCAGTCCCGCTCTCGCCGCTGCGAATAACGGCAATTGGCAAACAGCCAAGCGCTACGCAAGCATGCTCCGTCATTTTTGTCGGGTCAAGATTGTGCAGCAATGGGATGGTAGCGCGCGTGACCACGTCATGATCGCATTGCATGCGCGTAGAAGCCATGCTTCGATCGCTGCTTGGCATGCGCGTCGCGGGATGCGCGGTTTGGTTGTGGTGCTGACGGGAACAGACTTGTATCGTGATATCCAGAGTGATTCCGAGGCTCAACAATCCTTGCTGTGGGCACATACCTTGGTGGTGCTGCAGTCTGAGGGTGTTCTAGCCATGCCTGAACCCTTTCGAGCCAAAACGGTCGTGGCTTTTCAATCCACGACGACGCGTCAAACGCTGCCTAAATCCCAACGTCGTCTGCGTGCGATCATGGTGGGACATCTGCGTGCCGAGAAATCGCCTCGTACTTTTTTTAAAGCGGCTCAACTGTTGGTCGCACATCCAGAGATTGAGCTTCAGCACGTGGGTGGCGAGCATGACACGGAGCTTGCCCAAGAAGCCCATCAGACGGCGGCAGTCTGTCCACATTATGCTTTTTTAGGCGCGCGTTCGCATGAAGCGACGCGTCGACTGATTCAGCGTGCCCATGTGCTTGTTCACCCGAGTGTGATGGAAGGTGGGGCGCATGTTGTCATGGAGGCGATTTGTAGCGGTGTGCCGGTGATTGCCTCTCGCATTTCCGGCAACGAAGGTATGCTGGGTCAGGATTACGCAGGTTTTTTTCCTACAGAGAATGCGAATGCTTTGGTAGCCTTGTTGTTGCGGTTGCGTCGCGAGCCCTCTTTTTATGCGTTACTGGAGAGCCAGTGTGCCTTGCGGACCTCTTTATTTGCCCCCGCCCGAGAACAAGAGCGTTTGATTACAATCGTTCAACAATCTATTTCGACTTAATCCCTAAGGAATTTCATGAAAACAATCGAGCCACGCCTAACTTCGCTGTCACATGGTGGCGGTTGTGGTTGCAAAATTGCGCCAGCCGTCTTGCATGAGATTCTGAAAGGCACGCTGCAGATGCCGATCCCCAAAGAATTGATGGTTGGCATCGCGACAGCCGATGATGCGGCGGTCTATCGTTTAAATGATGAGCAGGCGTTGATCGCGACGACGGATTTCTTTATGCCGATCGTGGATGACCCACATGAGTTTGGTCGTATCGCGGCGACTAATGCCATCAGCGATGTCTACGCCATGGGCGGGCGTCCGATCTTGGCCTTGGCGCTCGTGGGCATGCCGATTAATGTTCTGTCCACTGAAACGATTGGCAAGGTCCTCGAAGGTGGGGCTTCTGTGTGTCGTACGGCCGGTATCCCGATTGCCGGAGGTCACACGATTGACTCCGTCGAAGCCATTTACGGGCTCGTCGTGCTCGGTCTCGTGCACCCTGATCGTGTCAAGCGTAATGATGGCGCGCGTAAAGGCGATGTGATGATTTTAGGTAAGCCGGTTGGCGTGGGTATTTTGTCCGCAGCGCTCAAAAAAGAAGCGCTTGATGCCGCAGGCTACGCATCAATGTTGCACAACACCACCAAACTCAACACACCTGGACCAGAGCTGGCTGAGTTAGAAGGTGTGCACGCGCTGACCGACGTCACGGGTTTCGGGTTAGCCGGACACGCGTTAGAGATCGCTCGCGGTGCGGATCTGACTGCGCAGATTAAATGGGGGGACGTGCCTTTATTGCCCGGTGTCGTTGACTTGATCAAGGCGGGCATGGTCACGGGCGCCTCGGGTCGTAATTGGGACGGCTATGGTCAGGATGTGAGTTTGGCGGCAGGCTTGCCCGCTGAGTGTCAGACATTAATGACAGATCCACAAACAAGTGGTGGTTTGCTTGTGTGCTGTGCACCAGAGACCGTGCAGGACGTGCTCGCTATTTTCAAGAAGCATGACTTTGGGCACGCCAGTGTCATCGGTCATATTGGTGAAAAGCAAGCCGCGCGGCTCGTGGTGGTTTAAACGCGATGCAACGTTCTTTGCGTATGATGATGCTCGCCATGCTTTGCATGTTGAGCACGCAGTTCGCGGTGGCTGCGCCGTTTGTGGTGGGGTCCAAACGTTTCACCGAGTCTTTTATTCTCGGTGAAATCATCGCTCAGGTGGTGCGTGAGGCGGGCGACACTCAGGTGCAGCTTAAATCGGGCATGGGAAATACTAGTATTTTGCTCTCGGCGCTGAAAAGTGGCGAGATCGATGTTTATCCCGAGTACACCGGCACCATTACACGCGAAATCCTCAAGACCGAGCAAGCGCTGTCGCTCGAGGAAATCAACGCGAGGCTCTTGCCCATGGGTTTGCGAGCCGGAGTGCTGCTCGGCTTTAACAACTCTTATGTGTTGGCGCTGCGCAGTGACCTTGCTCGCTCACTTGAGATCAAGACTATTTCAGATTTAAAGCGTCATCCAACGCTCGTGTTGGGTCTATCGCATGAGTTTATAGGTCGCGCAGATGGTTGGCGAGGCTTAGTGAACGCCTACGGTTTGGAGGCGCTCAAGCCTCGGGGACTCGACCATGGTCTCGCGTATGAGGCCATCGCTGCTAAAAAAATTGATTTAGTCGATGCCTACGGAACGGACTCCAAGCTCTCGCGCTATGCGCTCACCGCACTCGAAGACGATCGCCATTTTTTCCCTGGCTATCAAGCGCTCTTGTTGTTTCGAGCGGATGTGCCTGAGCGTTTTCCGCTAGCCTGGCAGGCGCTACAAAAGCTTGAAAAGTCAATTTCGCAAAGCACCATGCTTGCACTCAATACGCGTGCTGAAATCGATCAACAAAGTTTTTCTCTTGTGGCTAAGCAGTTTTTGCAAGATGCAACGACCGTGACGCGTCCGGATAGCGGAGCCCGCAACAGCTTTATGACTGTTCTGTTTGGTCCAGATTTTTGGCGCTTATCTGGGCAACACCTCTTTCTTGTCTTGAGCTCTCTGCTCTTGGCTGCCTTAGTCGGTATTCCGCTGGGGGTATTGTGTTTTTATGCTCCCAGGCTTGGGCAGGTCGTGCTCGCAGTCACAAGCGTGATGCAAACGATTCCCTCTCTTGCTTTGTTAGCCTTTCTGATTACGGTGCTTGGAACCATTGGTTCGGTGCCAGCGATCTTGGCGCTCTTTTTATACGCGTTGTTGCCGATCGTGCAAAGCACGCATACTGGGTTCAAAGAGATCCCTTCCTCAATGCGTCAAGCCGCAACCTCTCTCGGGATGAGGACGGCTCAGCGTCTCTGGCTCATTGAGTTGCCGCTGTCGCGTGCCATGATGATTTCGGGGATCAAAATTTCAGCGGTACTGTGTGTCGGTACGGCCACGATTGCGGCCTTTATCGGTGCGGGTGGCTTCGGTGAGCGCATTGTGCAGGGACTGGCGCTCAACAACACGTCATTGTTGTTGGCCGGAGCCATTCCTGCCGCCGTATTGGCACTGTTGATGCAAGCTGGTTTTTTTCTTTTAGAAAAATACTGGACTGTGCCGCGCGCAGCGCGCTAGGTTTTTACATCACAACAACCACTACAGCCAATGTGCCGCATGGCGTTTCAGCGGGCCTGCGCCCAAGGACCAGCGCATGTTGACACCAGAGACAGTGACAGGCCACTTGATCCGTTTGGCAGATCCCCAGCCTGTTTGTTCCACCTCATCGCTTAAATCGTCTGGCGTTTCAGGTAACAGTCTGGGACGCTCAAGCCCCAGGGGATCCAGGGTGGTGAGCAAGAGTGCCCCTGTGCGTGCGAGGGAGGCGCGTGCGATTGACCCTTGACCCGTTTTGATGCGAGTCTCGAGTCCTTTCAGGACGGCGGTCGCCAATAGATATCCGGTTGCGTGATCGAGCGCTTGAACAGGTAAAGGCGCAGGGCGGTCACAGTGACCGAGTTGTTGGCCGGTCTGGGCAATCCCCATACTCATTTGCACCAGGCTATCGAATCCACGACGGTTGTGCCAGGGGCCAGTAAAGCCATAGGCGTCAAGCGATACATCGATCAGGCCGGGTCTCAGGCGCTGTCGCGTCTGAGCATCGAGGCCCAACTTTGTCAATGCGTCACTCCGATAGCCGTGCACCAGGATATCCGCTTCGCTCAAGAGCTTTGACCAGTGCGCACGATGAGAGGCTTGACGCAGATCGAGTTCGGCGCAGTATTTGCCGAGTGTCATTTCTGGGGCGTTAGATTCCTCCCAGATGGGCGCATCTAGGCGTAGGACCTGGGCGCCAAGTCCTGCCAGCATGCGCGTCGCAGCTGGGCCAGCCAGTACGCGGGTCATATCGAGGACTTTTAATCCTTTGAGAGGTTGAGTGGCTTCGAATGGCCAAGGTCCGGACACCCCTTTTGCGCCAGCAGTCCAGTCGATCAAGGGCTCCTGACTGATCGCTTTGCCTTGCGGGTGTTTTAGCCATTGTTCGGTGGACAGCATGGTGGCTGCGCAGCCTCCCTCAGCGAGAATACGAGCCTCAAGCGCATCGCACGGCCAATTTGACACAGCTTGAGTAATTGCTTCAGGCGTCGCCTCGCACTGAAGCACTCTGAGCACAGCGGATAAATGGTGGGCGGCATTCGTATGCAAGCGCAACCAACCGTCTTGCGCTAGATAATCTGCGGCGGCGACTTCTCGATGTGTGGGCGCCTGCCAGCCGTCGGGCCTGAGCGTGGAGCCAAACCAAAAAGAGGCTAGGCGTCTGTCGACGCTCACGGAGGGGAGCGTCTCTGACGTGCGACCGGAGGCTTTGTTGAGTGCGTCGATCATGCTGGCGAGGGCTAAACCCGCAGCACCCATCGACGCTGCTGCGAGCTCGGTGACGGCAAAAAAAGAAGGCAGGCTGCCATGGCCCGTCAATGATACTTGCGAGGTTCGTCCTGGCTCGCCGCCTGCCGCATGCCAAACGCTATTTAGAAGTGACCGAACCACATCGGTTGAGTCGCCGTTTGGAGAGGATAAAGGGGTTTGCATGGGACAGCCATCGCATCAAAGGTGATGTATTTGATTATAGAGAGGCCCTGAGCCACACTTTTTTAAAAACTGATATAATTTCTGACTCTATAGCGCCCGTAGCTCAGTTGGATAGAGTACTTGGCTACGAACCAAGGGGTCGTGGGTTCGAATCCTGCCGGGCGCACCAAAAAATCAGGGGCTTACAGATTCATTCTGTAAGCCCCTGTTCATTTGAAAAGCTTTTACGTCTTTAAGCCTTGTTTTATAAGCCCTTTAGTGAGTAAAGATTGCCACAATTTTTAATTTGGCGCTATCATCCTGATATGACTACAGAATCTAAATACTCTCTTACATATCTGCGCTTCCTGAACCTCGTTCAGGCAATCAAGCAGATCCCAACGTTTCCTGCAATGGACCCTGTTGAGGAGCGCTTGCTCGCGATGCTGGGTGTCAATTGGCATCATGGTAAAAAAGTAAGCGTGCTAGAGGCGATGGGATTGTCGACAGAAATATCAGCGACGACAGCACATCGCCGTCTCAAAACCTTACGTAAAAAAGGAATGATCGACCTCGATACTGACAAGGTCGATAGCCGCGTCAAGTATGTGGTACCGACGGCGCTTGCTGAACAGTACTTTGTGACACTTGGACAGGCGATTGATAAGGCCCACCAACCAGGTTGATTAAATGCTTTCCACGCCTCGCGGCGACGCACAGACGACCGAATTAACGAATCATCGCCTCAGTACTGTGGCGATGATTTTGTTTGTATTGGTCGTCGCGCTTGCGTGGTTTGCTCTATTTGAATTGAACGCTTGGCTGTTTTCTAGGATTCACCTGACGGGTTTTATTAGCTGGATCTTTTTGCCTGCAGCGATTCGAATGTTGGCGGTCATGGTCGGAGGTTGGACTGGAACTCTAGGTTTGTTCCTTGGTGCAATTCTGACCAATCTCAGCTTGCTAAAGTACGAACCGTTCAATATCGTGATGCTCGCCGGGCTTTCTGCGCTAGGTCCTCTCGTCGCGTTCAATCTTTGCACGCGCTGGTTAAAACTACCGCGAGATTTAGCTGGATTACACCACTCTCAATTACTCGTGTTTGCAGTAGCGGGGGCGATTTTCAACACCTTTCCGCACAACTTGTATTTTTATTTCACGGGGCTATCGCCTGATGCGTGGTCTGGTATTGTTCCGATGTTTGTCGGTGATGTTGCCGGTACGCTCATTATGCTTTACCTTGCGAGCTTAGCTGTCCGGCTATTTACAAAGGGTGCAAGGGTGTATCGCGCAGGTCCAACAGGCTCTTAATCCACCCAGCCTTGGCGCCAATGCCGTTGATCTCTGAGTGTTCTCCAAGGTAATCTGAGGGTCCGTCCCGTCATTGCGGCTTCTAGCTCGATTTCAACGACGGGAGCACCGATCATCTCAGGCTCGATCACTTTCACGACCAAAAAATGCTTTTCCTTATGCGTGGGCTCAACAGCCGTCCATTTGCTTAACAAAAGCTTTTTTGGGTGAACGTGATTTTTAGCGGTGACTGAATGATTTTTCAATAGGCCTACTTTGAGTACTCTTTGATACTCAACTGTTGAGCGAGCGCTTGTGGGACCTCGACCGGCATATCCATCATCCAAAAGGACAGACCTTTACCGTGGGTGTCCAAGTTGAGCGCATCGTTGACGCCGCCATCCAAAATTCCTTCGAGAACGAAATTCATCGCCAGTAGCTTGGGCAAAACGTAGCGCGTCACCTTATTGGGATGCCGATAGCTAAACCATGCTGCGACTTTGTCTTCAGTGGCCTGTGAAACAAGGAGCTCAAAGCAGGCTTGATTCCAAGCGATGACGCTGATGTTGGAGGTATTGCCTTTATCACCCGCACGTCCATGGGCGAGCTGATAAAGGGGGAGTTGAACGGTTTGCTGAGCGATTGAGGTCATGCGTGTTGCTCCTCGACAAAGCGATAGCCACAAGGGACGGATTCACGTGGAATGGTGCAAGATAGGGTATCGAGGCGAGGACGCAGTGAGGTACGAACGCCGCCTCCACCCGCTGGGCCGCAACAATACAAAGAGGTGACTTCGCGCAAAATCTTTTCTGCGATAGATTTATCAATGTGCACGCCTGCGACGCGCAAACGAACATCACGGGCCTCGGGCAGGCCTTTGCCCATGAGCTCGCCCGCATCATCGCCAAAGATACTGATTGCACCAATCAAGTCGATGCGCAGTGGTAAAAGATGACCGATGCGTTTGCGCACCGTTTCGCCGGCAAGTGCTGCGCGTTCTCTGGCACGAAAACCAGCGTAGGAAATTTCAGCTTCGGCGAGGTAGCCGTTGTCGTAGCAGACGTTGACTTTGAGCTCGGCTGGGCGAGGATGTCCTTGAATGCCTTCGATGCGAATTCGGTCTGGACCCTCTTGTGTAATGCTTGCCTCGGTAATGTCCGCTGTGACATCGGGCGTCAGATAGCGGGCGGGGTCGTGTACCTCGTAGAGAATCTGCTCGCGACCTGTACGGTCATCGACGAGTCCGCCGGTGTTGCTTGCTTTGAAAACAGAGAACGTGCCATCAGCCCGGATCTCTGCGATGGGAAAACCAATGCGGTCCATGCCGGGTACGGATTTTTGACCTGGGACGCTGTAGTAGCCGCCAGAGACTTGCGTTCCGCACTCAAGCATATGTCCGGCCATCGTGCCGCAACCCATTTTGTGCCAGTCATTCATCGCCCAACCAAAATGTGCGATCGCCGGGCCAAGCGTGAGTGAGGGGTCAGAGACGCGCCCGGTGACAACGATATCCGCGCCATCGTTGAGTGCTTGAGCAATCTCATAGGCGCCGATATAGGCATTGGCACTGACAACACGTGCAGGATCAATATCGGTACCGAGTTTTTTGAGTAAAAATTTCAGTTGTTCTGGTTCAGTCAGATCGTCGCCGTACACCACTGCAATACGCGGAGTGCGTAATTTTTGTTCTCGAGCGATCGCAAATATTCTTTGTGCGGCGGCCTGCGGATTGGCAGCACCAAAATTGCTCACGATCTGGATGTTGTGGTCGAGACAGCGCTTGAGAACAGGACCCATGAGATCGGCGAGTAGAGGCTCATAGCCCATTTTCGGATCTTTGCGTTTTTCGATTTGCGCGAGCGCCAAGGTCCGCTCGGCGAGTGTTTCAAAATTCAGTACGCCACCACCTAAGGCGATCAGTGTGTCGACGACGGGACCTGCGCCATCGGTACGATCACCTGAGAAACCGGTCGCGCAACCCACATAGAGCGGGCGCTGCACAGATTGCGATGTAGATAAAGTGCTCATTTATTTGCCTGATTAGTGAGAGTGACGCCTTCTTTGCTTAAGCTGTGCGAAGGGGCGGCGAGGTGGTAGTCAAGCTCAAGGACGTCTCAGCTCACCACGTTGATGGGTTTGCCCTGAGAAAAAGCGTTGAGATTGCCTGCGATACTATCCATGAGGCTACGCATTCCATGTTCGTTTGCCCAAGTGATGTGCGGGGTGATGATCAGATTAGGTAGATGCATCTGAAGGAGTGTATTTTCAGCGGGAGGCGGCTCGACTGCAAGCACATCGAGTGCCACGCCGCCTAATTGGCCGCTAAGCAAAGCATCGGCGACCGCTTGCTCATTGATCAGTGGGCCGCGTGCAGTATTAATTAACATGGCGCCGGGCTTCATTTGGGCGATCTCCGCCTGACCGATCATGCCTCGTGTGGCTTCGGTCAGCGGACAATGCAGCGTGATGACGTCGCTCTGAGCCAACAGTGTTTCAAAGCGAACATATCCAGGACGTACATCGGAGCGGTGACGGTGTTCGCCAAACATCACGTTCATGCCGAGTGCTTGAGCAAGGGTCGCGACCTCATTGCCGATGGCGCCACGACCGAAAATTCCTAGGGTTGCGCCCCGCACATTGAGGATGGGCGCACCATGAACACAAAAATGGGAAGAGCTAGGCCAAGCTTGACGCGCAATCGTTTGGTAATAAGGCAGGGCGCGGCGAAGCGAAAAAATAAAACTAATCACACCTTCGCCTACGCTTTGCCTGGAGTAGCCCGGTACGTTGGAGACGACGATGCCGTGTTCGCGACAAGATTGCAGATCGACGCAGTCATAGCCAGTGGCGGCGACGCAAACAAACTTTAGCCGGGGCAAGCGCGCCAAAATGGCGGGGGTAAGTTTAATCTTGTTTGTAATGCAAATATCGGCGTCGGCCAGCGCTTTGACGACAGCGTCAGGATCTTGGGGGGTGGCAGGGAGATTGACCCATTTGGTCGCCCAATCTGAGACGGGTAAAGGGGTTGTAATGGTGTCGCTGTCAAGAAATACGATCTGCATATTTAAACTTTACCCAGATGTGGTCTGATGTCTGTTACCGTCGATGCGGTCATTCAGCATTAAATCATGTTGACGGTCAGTTTGAACTTAGTGCAAGATGGGTGCTCAATAAGCGCAAGGTGTTACTCCTTGCCGTTTAGGGTTCATCAAAGGGTATTTAAGAGATATTTTGTCAATTTTTACATACAAATCAATTATTTAAATGAAAAAAAATAAGAAAATCAACGGGTTTTTTTTTGGAGTTCTTGCTGCTGCACTGGCTGTCGTGGTCTTTTGTGGATCACAAAATCTGTTCTTACAACTTGTCCAGACTGCACACGCGGCAGGCGCACCTTATAAGCTGACCGGGAAAGTCGTCCGGGTGTCAGATGGAGACACTATCAACCTGTTGGTAGACAATAAACAGGAGCGCATCCGTTTGGCGAGTATCGATGCCCCTGAAACGGCTCACGGTAGCAGTCAGCCTGGTCAACCGTTTGGTGAGGCGTCCAGAAAAAATTTAGCAAATTATGTAGCTGGCAAAACAATCACGATCACTTGTTTTGAAAAGGATCACTACAACCGTCATATCTGTGACATTCCAGTTGACGGTACCACCGCCAATCGGTTGCAAGTCGAGCAGGGATTTGCCTGGGCGAATCAACAGGCCAAAGGAAAATTTTTACGCGATAAATCTTTGATCGAGTTAGAAAAGTCTGCGCGTCAGAAAAAACTTGGACTTTGGGCGGAGCCTGGTGCTGTCGCGCCTTGGGAGTGGCGAGTAAAGTGCTGGAAAAATAAAAAATGTTCCTAAGCCATCTGGGCATCCTGCAAAAAACGATTGCGCTTTGCGCAATCGTCATTCTGGCTGGTTGTGACCCAGTGACTGAGTGGCGTCGAGCATCTTGGACTTCACCCATTAATAGTCCCTATGTGGCGGGCGCAGAAAAGCAGAACGTTCTTTACACGGCTTTTACGCAACGTTCTCCAAAGTATCTCGATCCTGCGCGTTCATATTCAACCGATGAAACGCCCTATACCTACAATATTTACGAGCCGCTGTATGCTTACCACTACCTTAAACGTCCCTACGAGCTGGTTCCGCGCACGGCGACGCACGTGGCCGAGCCAATATTTCTGGACTGGCAAGGCAACACACTGGATGCAGAGGTTCGACCCTCGGAGATTGTCGAGAGTATTTATGACATCAGCCTGCGTCCCGGTATTTTGTTTCAACCGCATCCCTCTTTCGCTCGCAAGGAGGATGGCCGCTTTCGTTATTGGCCGATCGATGCGCAGGAGTTTGAAGGTAAGTTTGCGATTTCCGACTTTACGGCGACGGGGACGCGCGAATTAACGGCACACGATTACGTGTATGCCTTACGCAGGCTCGCGAGCCCACGCGTCGCCTCACCGATTTTTTCGACCTTGGCTCAACACATCGTTGGCATGGAAGCCTATGGCAAGCGTTTGCGCGAAATCGATGCAGATTTACGTAAGGACATGCCCGTAGGTGCGCGCGACTTGCCTTGGCTAGATCTGCGAAATACGGGCTTTTCTGGTATCGAGGCGCTCGATGAACACACCTTGCGTATTCGGGTGAAAGGCTTATATCCACAGTTCAAGTATTGGCTCGCCATGACGTTTGTCGCCCCCATTCCTTGGGAGACGGATCGGTTTTATAGCCAGCCAGGGATGGCCCAGCGCAATCTCTCATTGAATCACTGGCCGGTTGGTACGGGTCCGTATATGCTGACCGAGTCTTTGCAAAATCGACGTCACGTGCTTTCGCGCAATCCGAATTTTCGCGGCGAGCCTTATCCTTGCGAGGGAGAGCCTGGCGATCAAGCCGCGGGTCTGTTGGCCGACTGCGGCAAAATGACGCCTTTCATTGATCGAATTGTTTTTAATATTGAAAAAGAAAGTATCCCTCTGCAGGGAAAGTTCATGCAGGGTTACTACGATATTCCCCAGGTCGATAGCGGTGATACGGGCGTGGCCATGTTGGTGGCTGCTAGCGACTCGACTGAAAAAGCAGCGTTGTACGCTAAGCATGGGATTCAGCTTCCCACCACGGTCGAAGCGCAAATGCAATATTTTGGTTTTAATTGGCGCGATCCAGTCGTGGGGCAGGGAGACACGCCAGAGCAGCAGACGCGTAATCGGAAATTGCGTCAGGCACTCAGCATCGCCTTTAATTGGGAAGAGTTTGTCGCGATTTTTCAAAATGATCAGGCGCAAGTTGCCTACGGTCCCATCCCACCCGGCATTCTGGGTTATGTGAGTGGCGAGGCGGGGTTCAATCGTGTGGTCTACAACCTCAAAGATGGTCGGCCGCAGCGTAAGTCGCTCGACGAGGCACGTCGCTTGTTGGCCGAAGCGGGCTATCCAAATGGGAGGGATGAAAAAACGGGTGCGCCTCTCGTCTTGCATTTTGATTCGGCAAGTGGTGCGGGTGGCTCGAGCCCTACCCTCGATTGGATGCGCCGTCAGTTCGCCAATATTGGCGTCCAGCTTGATGTACGTTCAACTGATTACAACCGCTTTCAGGAAAAAATGTCGCGAGGCGTTGCCCAGATGTACATGTGGGGCTGGGTTGCTGATTATCCTGATGCAGAAAACTTTTTATTTCTGCTCTACGGCCCAAATGCGAAAGCAGGCAAGGGCGGTGAAAATGCGTCCAATTATGTCAACCCAGAGTACGACGCACTTTTTGAAAGAATGCGCGACCTGCCGGATGGTGATGAAAAAGCGCAAGTCATCGCACAGATGATAAAAATCCTGCAAGAGGATGCTCCTTGGATGTTTGGTGCATTTCCAAAATCAGGCGGGGCCTTTCAGCAATGGGTCGGTAATGCCAAGCCCACTCAAATGGTGCGCAATACCTTGCAGTACCTGAAGATCGATCCTGAACTTCGGGCCAAGAGGATTGCCGAATGGAATCCCCCGATTTGGTGGCCACTAGGTGTGTTGAGCGCTTTGCTGGCAGCTTTTGTGTGGCCTGCCTGGAGGGTACTACGCAGACAAGAGCGTCTCAATGCGTTTGGCGAGAACGTTCAGCATGATCAAGCGCAATTAGATCAATCACCGGAGATGCGCAAATGATCGCTTATATTTTTCGACGGCTGATGTATGGTGTATTGATTCTGATCGGCGTCAATGTATTTACTTTTGTGTTGTTTTTTGCAGTGAATACGCCCGATGATATGGCCCGTCTCGCAATTGGCGGTCAGCGCGTGAGTGCCGATGCTGTCGAAAAATGGAAGGCCGATCGTGGCTACGACAAACCTCTCTTTTTAAATTCCGAGGCCTCTGGACTCAAAAAATATACTGACACTATTTTTTACCAGCGCTCAGTGCCTCTTTTGAAATTCGATTTCGGTGCCTCTGATGAGGGCCGTGATATTGGGCGTGAAATTGGTGTGCGCATGTGGCCAAGTCTTGCATTGGCGATTCCGACTTTTATTCTCGGACTGCTGGTCAGTATCGCGTTTTCCTTGTCATTGGTTTTTTTCCGCAGTACGCGCCTTGATTTTTGGGGTGTCGTCTTGTGTGTATTCATGCTTTCAATCTCTGGACTGTTTTACATCATTGCGGGACAGTGGTTGTTTTCAAAAATATTACGTCTGGTGCCTTACTCAGGTTTCGCTTGGGGTTTGGATGCGGTTAAGTTTTTAGCTTTACCGATTTTGGTTGCGATCATCTCTAGGCTCGGACCCGAGGCGCGTTTTTATCGCAGTTTGTTTCTCGAGGAAATGAGCAAGGACTATGTGCGTACCGCGCGGGCTCGGGGCTTGAGTGAGCGGGTCGTATTGTTTAAGCATGTGCTGCGTAATGCGATGTTACCGATCTTGACGGGCACGGTATCCGCCCTACCTCTGCTGTTCATGGGCAGTCTGATTGCAGAGTCGTTTTTCGGTATT
>CAMBLP010000030.1 GCA_945868195.1 Bordetella parapertussis | reverse complement strand
GCTAAGATGATAGGGAGTGCGGCGATTGTGGTGAAGGCGGCAAGGCCAATCACGACATCCGCGCCAATACGCCCCGCGGCGGCCTCTCCAAGCAGGCGTACCAGTATGACGCTCAGCCATACAACAACCAGCGTCGACAGAACGACGCTAAAGTGGTTGGTGATTTCGGAGACGACGGAACGTTTAAATAAGGACATTGTGCGCGATGCAGTGTTGCATCAAAAAATGCTGCGGCGCAAACAACGCCGACACCGAGAATTTAGCACAATGAGACTATCCAAGCGCGAGCTTTGAGTTCTAGGCGTTGGGTAGGCTGTCAATCAATTGGATCATCCGCTTGCGCATCGCCGTATCTGGCAGGCGACCGATACCACCGGCCATGTTGTCAATCATGTTTGAGACACGACTGGTCGCGGGTGTGATACAGGTGACGGTGGGATGGCTGGCGACAAATTTCAAGAAAAATTGGGCCCAGGTTGTCGCATCGAACTCTTTAGCCCATTCTGGGACGTTTTGACCTTTGACGCGATTCCAGAGCCGAGTCCGACCAAAGGGCGCGTAGACGAGCACGGCGATCCCGCGCTCTTGAGCCAACGGCAAAATGGTTTTTTCAGCAAATAAATCATCGATGGCATAGTTTGTGCCGATGAAGTCGATTTTTTGCGTGCGCATGGTTTCGATCAAACTGTCATATTGATTGCTGAATGTCGTTGTCACCCCGAGATAACGAATACGACCTTTCTCTTTGGCTTCGCGCAAAATCGGAAGTTGCGTCTGAACGTCTCCCATGTTGTGAATTTGGACAAGATCGATGACAGGTTTGCCAATACGTTTGAAAGACGCTTCGAGTTGCGCACGTGCTGCGGTCGCATCGGCTGCACCACCGCCACGGGGGGCGACGTTGAGTTTGGTGGCCCAAAATAATTTTTGAGCGATGCCTATGTCTTGCGCGATCTTGCCGGCAACTTCTTCGGAAGCTCCGTAGCTCGGGGCGGTATCAAAAACGGTGCCCCCAAGCTCAATCATCTTGGCCATGACATTTTTCAGAGCCTCGCGGTCTTCGGAGCGAGCAACTTGCGCGAACGTGGCCGAACTACCAAGACCGATGATGGGCAGGCGTTGACCGCTGGAGGGGATGGCCCGTGTCAAGAGAGGACCACTCGCAGCCAAGGCTTGGGCCCATACATTAGGTAATGCTGTGGTACTGGCTGCGGCCAGAGCGGATTGAAGCCAGGTGCGACGGTTCATCATGCGAGTCTCCTAAAGAGTTTCTTTAAAGTTTTAAGTTAGATGTGGCGGATTCATTGCGTTTAGCTTGCGTATACCCAAGCCAAAGACCCAAACTCATCCAGATCACGGCCAGGGGCACGGCAAACCAGGCGAGACCTGCGAGCCCCATCCCGAGTCGGCCCAACAGTCCTTCTGTTTGTGAGCCAAGCGCATCACCACTACGATATACAAAAGTGTCGATGAAGGCTTTGGCTTTGTAACGCTCGGCTCGCGCAACGGTTGTGAAAAGGGTTTCGCGAGCCGGACGCATGACGCCGCGTTGAACGGCGCGAAAAGCCGATTCAAAAGCAATGAGTGCCGTGAGCGAGCCCATTAAAGCCAAACCGATGAAGCCAAAAGCAACCGTGATGGGTAGGAGCGCAAGCGTGACAGCAATGCCGAAGCGCTTGATGAGATGGCTTGTGAGAAAGGCTTGCAGCACAAAGGTCGCGGCCTGTGTGTAGAGATCAATCCGCGCGAACGCCGCGGTCCTTGTGTCGGTATCGAGCGCTAAGGCTGCGACCATTTGCAGTCGCGTGAAATAAAGCAAGGTTGCGACAACAGCCAAAATCAGGACATACGCTGCGATACCAAGCAGATACGGTGAGCGGATCACCGCTGTAAAGCCTTCCCAGGCGCTGCCACCGATAATGGCACGCTCGGGGTCTAGATCTGCAGCCTGTGTGGTTGAGGCTTCATCGCCCTGGCCACTTGTCTCGACTTGTGTCTTTAAATGGGTCAACCACCATGCCGTCGCGATTGCACACAATAAAAAAGCAGCAGCAATCAGGAGCAGCAAAGGCGTGCCAAAGGGTTTGGCCAGCATACTTGCGAGCCACGGCCCAAACATCGCACCGAGCGTTCCTCCTAGAGAAATCGCGGCAAAGAGACGCTGGCTCTGTTCTTTTGTAAAGCGATCGGTCATTAATGCCCAAAAAAGCATGGTGGCGAAAAGATTAAAGACGCTGAACCAAACGTAGAAAACCTGACCGCTCACAAGTCCGATGTGTGCCGGCGCAAGGGTCAGTAGAGCGTAAAAACAAAGGAGACCGAGGGAAAAGAAAGAGTAAGTCGCGGTAATAAAGACCAGGCGACGATAACGACTCACCAGCAAACCAAACAGCGGATTGACAAGTAAGGTCACCACCAGGGTTGCCATAAAGAGCCAGCGGATCGCCTCGATGCCACGCTGCATCCCCAAGGCTTCGCGGGCGGGTCTGACGACCATCAACGCGCTCAAAATAAAGAAAAAAAACAAGCCTGCCACCAGCGTGGGCAGCAACTCTTGCCGTTTGATATTGGTGAACGTCTGCAGCAGGCTTGTCATAGGGGGAAGAGTTTAGATACTCTGCATCATCTTACTGAGTAATACTTATTTTTTGGGTCTTTGTTGTTCTTTAATCTCATCTGGACATTGGAAATAACACTAAATATAAGTTTGTGTTCAGTGTGTTCCATGAGAGAGATAAAATAAAGCGTTGCTAGGGTGTGTTGTCTTAGCTATTTTTGTTCCGTTTTTGAGAGAAATGCCGTGCCACTGCTCCCAACTGTTGACCGTAAAGAGGTCCACCAACGTCAGATCGTCATGAAAGCCTACCGAAGATCAGATGGCTTGTATGACATCGAGGGCCGGGTGGTGGACACTAAAACCGAGCCTTTTCTATCGCCTTTAGCTCAGGCAGAGCGCAAACCAGGTGAGCCGGTTCACGATATCTGGGTTCGGCTAGTCATCGATGAGTGGTTTGAAATCAAAGATGTGGCGGCGAGCTCTGATTCGACACCTTTTGTGGTCTGTACCCATGCACCACCTTCGCTCCAAGCGCTGATTGGCGCAAGAATCGGAGCGGGCTGGTCCAAGCTCGTGAGAGAAAAACTCAAAGGTGCGGCTTGCTGCACGCATATGATGGAGTTGCTAGGACCCATGGCGACAACGGCCTATCAGGCCTTGTGGCCCGTCACCAGCCTGCGACCGCAAGCGTTGGATGCCAATGGGCGTCCAACTAAAATTGACAGTTGTTTTGCCTACGGCAGCGACAGAGAAATCGTGGCGAAATTGTGGCCCGAACATTACACAGGACCCAAGGTCACCGCGCAGTGATACGACCCTGTTGGTAGAGTCGATCCATAAGTGTCAAGCATGATCCTTGAAACTTGTCACGCTATACTCGAAGCATAAAATTAAAGGCATCCTGCGATGTCGAGACTCGATGACGGAGATGAGTGATGCGTTCTTTGCTGTTTGTGCCCGCCGATAGTCCACGTAAGCTGGAAAAGTCCTTGCAAAGCGGGTCAGATGTGCTGATTTTTGATTTGGAGGACGCGGTTTCTCCATCCCGCAAACAAGAAGGCCGAGTGGAGTTGGTCAAATTTTTGACTGAGCTCAAACGCGCTGGCCTCAAGACTCCCGAGCTTTATGTGCGCGTCAATGCCTTGACAACGGGGATGACGCTGAAGGATTTGGCCGCGGTAATGCCTTGCCGCCCGGCTGGTGTGGTCTTGCCCAAATCGACAGGTGCGCGTGATTTAAGTCTTTTATCTGCTTATTTAGAGGCATTTGAACACTTGAATCCGCTTGAGTCCCCTGACACTCGGACATCGATTATCGCGATCGTGACGGAGACTGCGGATTCGCTGGCTGGCTTGAATGAGTATCGAGGAGCGACCCCGCGGCTTGCGGGCATGATGTGGGGCGCGGAAGACCTCGCGGGTGATATTGGTGCATTGACCAACAAAGAAGAGGGTTCTTCTGAATGGACCTCCCCCTTTAATCTAGTGCGTTCGCTCTGTCTTTTCGCCGCCACTGCCGCGGGAGTGCCAGCCATCGATACCGTCCCCACAGATATTCATAACATGGAGGCTTTGAAGCGCGAAACACGTCTAGCGTATCGCGATGGTTTTTCAGCCAAAGCGGCGATTCATCCCGGTCAGGTGCCGGTGATTAACGAGGCGATGACACCCGATGCCGCGACACAAGAGTGGGCGACGCGCGTGATTGCGGCGTTTGCGGCCAGTGCAAGCGTCGGTGTCGCGACAATGGATGGAAAAATGTTGGATACACCGCACTTGCGCTTGGCGAAAAAAATTATCGCGGCAGCGCAGCTCGCCTAAAGGTTTGAATGCCATGACGAAAACAGTGGGTCCTTTGGATGGTATCCGCGTCATTGACATGACCTCGATTTTGATGGGGCCTTATGCGGCTCAATTGATGGGTGACATGGGGGCGGATGTGATCAAGGTTGAGTCTCCGCAAGGCGATATGGTGCGCGATGTCGGACCGATGTTGCATCCACGGATGGGCTCTCTCTATTTGCATGTCAATCGCAGCAAGCGCGGTATGGTGCTTGATGTAAAAAAGCCCGAAGGTCTCGTGGCCATCAAAAAACTGATCGCAACTGCCGATATCTTGCTCTATAACGTTCGGCCTCAAGCCATGGAGCGTCTAGGCTTGAGTTATGAAGTTGTCAAAGAACTCAATCCTCGTATTTTGTATGCGGGTACTTTTGGTTTTGGTCAAGACGGACCTTATGCGCACAAGCCGGCTTTTGATGATTTGATTCAGGGTGCGATTGGTTTGCCTTCTCTGATTAAGCAAGCGGGTTCGGATGTGCCGCGTTATGTGCCCTCCAATATAGTGGATCGAACGGTGGGCTTGTACGCCACCTCTTCGTTGTGCGCTGCGCTCTACCATCGTGAAAAAACAGGGCGTGGTCAGCGTATCGATATTCCGATGTTTGAAACAATGATTAGTCATTTACTGAGTGATCATATTGGCGGCAAGACGTTTGATCCGCAGCTCGGACCTCCTGGGTATCCTCGTTTGCTCGCCTCAGAACGTCGTCCCTATAAAACATCGGATGGCTATGTTTGTGCGGTGATCTATAACGATAAGCAATGGGCCTCGTTTTTTAGTGCCATTGGACGATCGGAGATTTTTGAAAGCGATCCTCGTTTTCAAAGCTTGAGTATTCGTACGCAACACATCAATGATTTACAGGGTTTAGTCGCGAAGATTTTTCTGGAGCGCTCGACGCAGGATTGGTTGGATCTTTTGGAAAAATCCGATATCCCAAGCATGCCCTTGCATGATTTAGAGACAATTTTCGAGGATCCCCACCTCGAAGCGATTGATTTTTTTCAATGGGAAGATCACCCTTCGGAAGGGCGTATTCGCCGTGTGAATGTGCCCACAACATGGTCTGAGAGTCAGCCGCAAGCAGGTCGTCCTGCGCCGATGCTGGGACAGCACAGCGAAGAAATCTTACGTGAGTTGGGTTATGGTCAAGAGTCTATTGCTGCCTTGATTCGCGAGGGTGTGACACAGACCGCGGTTAAATCCAAATAAAGAATGTGAAGCGAGAGCAAGATTCAATATGTCAGCGACTCAATGGTGTTGTCTGGCTTTAAACAAATAAGGAAGTGATCATGGATTTTTCTTTTTCACAAGAACAACAGACGATCCGCGAAGCGATCAATAAAATCTGTGAGCAGTTTGATGATCAATACTGGTTGGAAAAAGATCGCAACGGTGGTTTTCCCGTTGAACTGCATCAGGCACTCGCCAAAGACGGTTGGTTAGGGATTTGTATCCCTGAGCAGTATGGTGGTTCTGGTCTGGGGATCACCGAAGCGACCATCATGATGCAAGCCATCAGCGAGTCGGGTGCGGGAATGACGGGTGCCTCGGCTGTGCATATGAATATCTTTGGTTTGAACCCCGTTGTGCAGTTCGCCACCGAAGAACAGAAAATGCGGATGCTGCCGCCCTTGGTCGCAGGTCGTGAGCGTGCGTGTTTTGCGGTGACCGAGCCCAATACAGGGCTCAACACAACGCAGCTCAAGGTCAAAGCGGATCGCCAAGGCGATCATTATGTATTGAGCGGCACCAAGGTATGGATTTCAACCGCGCAGGTCGCCGAGAAAATGCTGATCTTGGCGCGCACCACACCTCTCGAGGATTGCAAAAAACACACCGATGGTTTGAGTCTTTTTTATACCGATCTGGATCGCAATTTCGTGCGCGTGCATGAGATTGAGAAAATGGGTCGTAAAGCTGTAGATTCAAACGAATTGTTTATCGATGGACTCAAAGTCCCTGTCGAAGATCGTATCGGCGAGGAAGGTAAAGGCTTTCACTACATCATGCACGGGATGAATGCAGAGCGGATTTTGATCGCAGCCGAAGGCATTGGTCTTGGCCGCGTGGCGCTCAAGCGCGCGACCGAATACGCCAAGGAACGGATTGTGTTCGACCGTCCGATTGGCATGAATCAGGGCATTCAGCATCCACTCGCGGCAAACTGGATGGAGCTTGAAGCCGCTAATCTGATGGTCTTTAATGCCGCGACGTTATTTGATAAGGGTGAGCCCTGCGGAGCCCAAGCCAACGCGGCGAAATACCTTGCGGGCGAAGCGGGTTTTAATGCTTGTCAGCAAGCGGTGATGACGCATGGTGGTTTTGGTTATGCCAAGGAATATCATGTGGAGCGTTATTTGCGTGAAGTCTTGATCACACGTATCGCGCCGGTCAGTCCTCAGTTGGTATTGTGTTTCATCGCCGAGCGTGTGCTGGGCTTACCTAAGTCCTATTAGGAGAGTGTGATGGCGGGTTTGTATTACGAAGAATTCGAAGTTGGTCAGGTATTCAATCATTCCATGACGCGTACGGTGACTGAAATGGATAACGTGTTGTTTTCAACGTTAACGATGAATCCGCAGCCACTGCATCTGGATGCCGAGTTTGCCTCTAAAACAGAATTCGGTCGTATCTTGGTCAACAGCTTGTTTACCTTGGGTTTAGTGATTGGAATCTCGGTGGGCGAGACCACGCTGGGGACGACGATTGCTAATCTTGGCATGACGGATACACGTTTTCCACATCCTGTTTTTTATGGCGATACGATTCATGTCGAGACGACCATCGTCTCAAAGCGCTTGAGCAAGTCACGATCGGATGCGGGCATTGTTGAGTTTGAGCATCGAGGCATCAATCAACGTGGTGAAGTGGTCTGTATTTGTCGACGCTCCGGTTTTATGAAATGCAAACCTGTTTAACTTCAATCGTCGCACAACTGTGATTTTTTCTGCCAGACCTAAGTGGCAACTCCCTGATGCAAAGATGGCGTTGGTGGTGTTGCTTATCTGTTTTGTGTTCAATATGCTTGGTCGTGGGGTGGGCGATACCTATGTGACTTTTCTTTTGCCGCTTGAAACGGAATTTGGCTGGAGTCGCTCCGAGCTCTCCAGTGTGTACAGTATTTATATGATTGCCAATGGCTTGTCGGCACCGTTTATTGGAGTGCTGTTTGATCGCTGGGGGCCTCGCTTGGTCTACCTTCTTGGCGTCGCCTTTCTAGGCTCAGGTTATTTTTTAGCAGGACAGTTGACTCAGCTCTGGCAGTTTCATCTCTGCATTGGCGTGGCGGGTGGAATTGGCGTTTCAGCGATTGGCATGGTGCCCTCAGCAAGTTTGATCAGCCGTTGGTTTCCTCACAGTACGAGTACGGCGATCGGCATTGCGTATGCGGGTTTTGGTGCCGGTACGTTGGTATTGGTGCCGTTCGCACAGTATCTTAATCAAGCCGTGGGCTGGCGCGACGCCTATCACGTGATCGGTGGAAGTTTGTTGATCACCTTGCCGATCGTGATGCTGCTGCCTTGGAGAGTGATTCGCGCTGGTTACGGCGCACGGGCGCGTGAGACCAGTCAGGAACCTGTGCTGACGTTGTCAACGCAGGTCAAAACGAATAATACCGAGTCGGTTGCCGCGCCAAAGGCTTCACCGTTGCGCGCGGCGCTACGCCATTCAGGTTTTTGGGGCTTGGCCCAAGCATTTTTCTTTACTTCGGTCGTAGTCTATACGGTTTTGGTACAAATGATCGCGTATCTGGTGTCGACAGGTTTTACGCCGATTGAGGCTGCGAGCGCCTTCGGTTTTGCCGGTATTTTGTCCGTGCTCGGTGTGGGTTCGGCCGGGCGCCTCGCCGATGTGCTCGGTGCGAGACGAACCGCGACCTTAACCTTTATCTGCACAACGCTCGGACTCGCAAGTTTGCTGGCGCTGAGCTACTTTCCCTCCCACTGGTTTTTAATGTCGTTTGTGGCGTTTTTTGGCATTGCGCAAGGGGCGCGTGGACCCATCATTTCTGGTCTGTGCTCCAAACTGTTCCCTGGACCCGGTTTGGCCACCATTTATGGTGTGACCTATGCATGTATGTCCGTCGGAGCCGCTTTTGGCGCCATGATGTCCGGCTTTTTATACGACTGGACGGGGGGTTATCAGGCGAGCATCATTTTTTCTATGTTAAATGTCATTTTGGCGGTTTCGCCTTTTTGGGTTTATCGGGAACTCAGAAAATTTGAATGAGTTATGAATATGATCAAATCACTTTGGATAATGTTGCTGTCAGTCAGTGCAGCCTTTTTTTCGTTGTCTGCGCAGAGTTCAGCCCTAAGCGATGCGCTCAATGATGGTCAGCATGTGTTGATGATTCGACATGCGGATGCACCCGGGTTTAGTGATCCTCCTGAATTAAAAATTGGCGACTGTTCAACGCAACGAAATTTGGGAGAACTTGGTCGCAAGCAAGCGCAAGCCTTGGGCGTCTGGTTGAAACAGCAAGGGATTGACTCGGCTGACGTGTTGAGCAGTGCCTGGTGTCGTTGCGTGGATACAGCGACCTTACTTGCAAAAGGCCCAGTGACCGTCGTGCCGGCACTCGGTTCTTTTTTTCGAAATATGAGCGACTCAGAATCACAGACGGTGGCGCTGAGAACCTTGTTGGCGCAGCGTATCAAGTCTGCAGCCAATACGAGCAAACCTCACAAACCTTTGATTCTAGTGACGCACCAGGTGAATATTTCAGCGTATGCAGGTGAATCGGTAGGTCAAGGTGGTGTGATGTTAGTCAAGGTTGACGCTCGTGGGCGCTACGTTTCCCATCAGGTGATTTCAACGCCAACGTTTAATTGAGTCCAACTCAGCGCAGTCGAGTCTAATTGCGGTGATAATGACGATTCTATTGAGCCAGCATGAAGGGGCAGGGTCGGCATGACCGAGCAGACAATTTATTTGTGGAAAGCGTTTTTTCTTGGAATCGTAGAGGGTCTGACTGAGTTTTTACCCATTTCAAGTACTGGACATCTGATACTGATCGGTGATTGGATCAACTTTGAGTCGAATGAGGCTAAAGTCTTTGAGGTGGTGATCCAGTTAGGTGCGATTCTCGCGGTGATGTGGATTTTTCGAGCACGACTGTTTCAACTCGTTCGGGGCACTTTGCACCGAGACCCAGTAGAACTTTCTTTTACACGTAATCTATTGATTGCCTTTTTACCGGCGGCGATTGTTGGTGTTTTGTTCATTAAATCCATCAAGGCTTTCTTCTTTCATCCTGGCGTTGTTGTCGTGACCTTAGTGCTGGGTGGGTTGATTATGCTTTGGGTCGAGCGGCGTCGTCCCGCCAACATTGCGGACGCACCCTCGAATCAAGTCCAGACGCTTGAAGAAATCACTTGGAAACAAGCCTTGATTGTGGGCTGTGCGCAATGTCTCGCGATGATCCCTGGCACCTCGCGTTCTGGTGCGACGATTATTGCTGGCATGCTCTCGGGTATTCAGCGTAAAACAGCCACTGAGTTTTCCTTTTTCCTTGCGATGCCAACCATGTTGGCGGCAGCTGGCTATGATTTGTTTAAGCATATAGATTTGCTGACGCAGCAAGATATGCTTGCGATTGCGGCAGGTTTTCTGAGTGCCTTTCTGAGTGCCCTTTTTGTGGTGCGCGCAATTTTGGTGTTTGTGTCGCGTCACACCTATCGCGCGTTCGGCTGGTACCGGATCGTCTTAGGTCTGGTGGTGGGTGCCTGGCTTTGGCTCTAATCATTTACATTTTAGTTTTATCTAATAATAAAGGAGAGTGAGGATGCGGTTATTCAGCTATCAAGACAAGAACAATCAAAAACGCGTGGGCGTACTCAAAGCCATTGGTTCGCAGGAGTTTATTGACCTCGCGGCAACGGACGCGACACTCCCCAAAAGCTTGTTGGAGATTATTTCAACACCTGGCGCGATGGACCGCGCCAAGCAAGCGTCGAACAGTGCCAGCGCTGTCGTGCACTCCCTCAAGGATGTGCGTTTTATTCCTCTCATCGATCGTCCAAGCAAAATTGTGTGCTTGGGGTTAAATTACGCGGATCATGCAGCCGAGGGTGGCCATGCGCGTCCTGAGTATCCAAGCTTTTTTATGCGTGGACCGAGCTCGATGGTCGGGCACCTGGAGCCCCTCGTGCGTCCTAAGGTCTCGGACAAATTTGACTTTGAAGCCGAGTTGGCTTTTGTTGTGGGTAAGTCTGCACGTCACTTAACAGCTGCTAATGCGCTAGAGCACGTAGCCGGCTATAGCGTCTTTAATGACGGTAGTTTGCGCGACTATCAGCGTAAGTCGACACAGTGGACGATTGGTAAAAATTTCGATGCGACCGGTGGTTTTGGCCCTTGGTTAGTGACCCCCGATGAATTGCCACCTGGCGCAGACGGCTTGCGTATTCAGTCGCGCCTAAACGGTCAGGTCATGCAGGATGCCAACACCAAGAGCTTTTTGTGGGGTGTGGTTGAAACTTTGGTGTTGATCACTGAGTGCATGACGCTGGAACCTGGTGATGTGGTCATTACTGGCACGCCGGCCGGCGTGGGCTATGCCAGAAAGCCACCCGTGTTTATGAAGCACGGTGACACTATGGAAGTGGAAATTGAAGGTGTCGGCTTATTGAGCAACCCCGTTGTAGACGAGAAATAATAAAAAAGGAGACAGTGTCTCCTTTTTTAACGCTCACACATCTCACATGATAGTCAGCCTAGACAACGCCCTGGGCCTGGAATTTAGCGATTTCATCAGCGGTATAACCAACCTCTGACAACACTTCTTGAGTGTGTTCACCCCATTGTGGTGCGGTAGTGACGACATCGGCAGGGGTGCGGCTCAAGGTTGCAGGCTGGGTGATAAACCCTTTTTCTTTGCCTGCTTTGTCTTTGACCATTTTCGAGATGTTCGCTTGTTTGATGTGCTTGTCCGCGAACATCTGAGGTACGTTATAAACAGGACCGGCAGGCACGCCAGCGTTGTTGAGGGCTTCAACCCAATATTCGACGGTATTGTTTTTAAAGACTTCACTCAACAGTTTATTGCAGCGTGTGCGATTCACTGTACGGGTTTTTTCGTTTGCAAAGTCAGGGTCGGCGATCCACTCTGTTTTTTGTACCAACTCACATAATCGAACCCAATTACCTTGACCTGAGGCGCCGAGATTAAAGGCGCCATCGCTTGCCTCAAATAAGCCCATGGGCGTAGAAGTGGGGTGATCGTTACCCGCTTGACCGGCGACATCACCCTCATTGAGGTAACGCGCGGCTTGAAAGTCCATCATCGCGATTTGAGCGTGCAGAAGCGAGGCATGCACCCACTGACCCTTGCCTGAGCGCTCACGCTCCAGCAAGGCAGTCAGGATGCCGATACCGGCGTATAGTCCTGCACTCATGTCAGCCACGGCGAGACCCGCACGAACGGGCCCTTGGCCTGGAATGCCTGTGACGGACATTAGGCCACCCATGCCTTGCATGATCTGATCGAAACCGGGACGCGAGGCGTAAGGGCCTTCTTGTCCAAAACCTGAGATACTCGCCAAAATAATGCGAGGATTGACCTTGGCCAAAGACTCGTAATCGATACCAAGCTTCTTTTTAATGTCGGGGCGCCAGTTTTCGACCACGACGTCTGCGGTTTTGACGAGACGCATCATGATTTCCAGTGCGCCAGGTTTTTTTAAATTGAGGGTCATCGCCCGCTTGTTGCGATTGAGGTTTTGAAAATCCCCTCCTTCGCGATTGCCGGCAAACATCCCTTCGTTGGGGTCTACGCCTTTTGGGGGCTCGATACGAATGACATCCGCGCCGAAGTCGGCCAGCAGACGAACACAGTTCGGACCTGCGCGCACGCGCGACATATCGAGAACACGAAGATTGGAGAGTGCGGATGAAGCCTGGATTTTGGACATAGTTTTTTTAGGTGATGAAAAGGACTTCTTGTTTTATATGTTGCTTTGAGAATTATTGCAAGAGATACTAGGCGGGTTAAAAAGATAATGACAACGATGACCTAAAAGGACTGATATGGCTGAGTTATTAATTACCAAAGATGCAGCGGTTGGAACGATTACAATTTCCAATCCCAACAAAATGAATGCAATGTCTGTTCAGATGTGGATGGATTTGCCTAAAGCCATTCGTGCCTTTGATGCGGATCCTGAAGTTCGCGTGATTGTCATTACTGGCCAAGGCGAAAAGTCTTTCGTATCGGGTGCGGATATTTCTCAGTTCGATACCTTGCGCAGCTCACCCCAAACGCAAAAAGACTACGATGACGCGGTGGCGGATTCGATGATTGCACCCCTTAAATGTTCCAAGCCCATCATTGCAAAAATTCGCGGTTTTTGTTTTGGTGGTGGATTGGGCCTAGCTGCTGCTTGTGATATCCGGATCTGTTCGGATCACTCAACGTTCAGAATGCCGGCCGCACGTCTGGGTTTGGGATATGGACATACGGGTATCAAACGCTTTGTGGATGTGATTGGTTTGGCCAACGCCACGGATATTTTTGTGACTGCGCGCCGCTTTGATGCCGCGGATGCTTTGCGCATGGGTTTCGTATCGCGTGTGTGTTCGGTTGGGGAGATCGATGACGTTGTCGCTCAGTACACACAGGCGATTGCTGAAAACGCACCTCTTACTGTCGCAGCGAGTAAGTTCATCGTTCGTACAGTCTGCGCGCATTCTGCCGAGCAGGATCTTGCGCGCGCCGAAGAAATGGTCAAAATCTGTTTCGCCAGCGATGACTTCAAGGAAGGACGCGCCGCTTTTATGGAAAAGCGGCCGGCCCAATTCAAAGGTCGTTGAGCAACCCGCACGCGCTGATTAGACCTGGTCTCTTTTTGGAAATTGCATCAACAAGATCGCGACACCATCAGCACCCGCGCTGATGGTGGGTGCGGCTTGGTCTGGCGTGACAAAGACCAACGACCGTTCGAAAGCTTGCTGCCCGTTGATTTGACATTGGCCGCGCATGACGAGCCAGTATTGACCTCGACCGGTAGACGGGGCTGGACCGCTGATGGACGCCTCTCTAGTGGTCTGAAACAGGGTGGACAATAGACCATCGTCCTCGGGCGCCACGATCGTCTGCGATAAAACACCATCGATCTGTTTAGGACCATCGTCATCGCCAATAAGAGCCGGAATCGCGCCAAGGCCGTGCCGGTAGGCTTTAGTTCGTCCTTTGAGTGCTTCTCGATGCTCGGGCATCCAACGGGCACCAGGATCCCAGCCATTACGCAGGGTGTAATACTCGACACCGGTATGGTCGGCATGAATCGGTGCATAGGGTGTAAAAGCCATGGCGTAATGAACCGTCAAGCCTTCGATAGGCTTGATCCCGAACTTGCCTTCGCCGGAGATGAAAACCTGAAACTGATCGGCTTGGTGATAGTGGCCGGGAATCATACTGTTGGCGCCTTGCTCAACGAGAAAGGCAATCGGTTCGAGAGGTGGCGGAAAAGCTTCGGGTGAGCGTGCGGGCAGGCCTTTTGCACGCCGTTCAACGGAATTAATGCCGACATACGATGAGATCCACGTATCCGTTCCATTGGGTAAACGGTAGTGGTGGCGTTCGTTACGTGCCTGCTCTTGCGTGACAACAGTTGTCATGGTTGAAAGATCTCCGACATAAATATTTAAAAGGTTTGCGCCGCGAGGCGAAAGCTTTCTGGAATCGCAACGGGCCGCTGAGAGGCGCGGTTGACGCAGACATGGACGAACTGACCTTGTGCAGCCGCCTCGTCAGACTCATCATTAAAGACGGCGACTTCGTAAGCGATCGAGCTGCGACCCATGCGACCGACGCGCACGCCCACTTGAATGATTCCGGGTGAGGATACTTGACGAAAATACCGACACTCTGAAGCGACTACGAGCGTTTGATATTCACCCGCCAAGACTGAACGCATGGCATGGTGCATGAGAAAGCCATCGACTGCTGTGTCAAAAAATGAGTAGTAATGGGCATTGTTGATGTGACCATAGGAATCGTTATCCGCCCAACGCAGGGTGATCGTTTCAAAGAAATTGAAATCGTTTTTTGAATAAGGGCCAGTCCGTTGCGGATCAGGAGTTTGTTCGCTCATTGAAATATTTTAAAGTCGTCAGTTAAGTGGGACGGTATTTAGTGGAGATCATGCACAGCGCGAGAAACACGCTTAAACCTAAGCCCCAAGAAAGCCAAAGTACATTCGATCCCCAGTCGGTCAGAGCGAGGCCAAATAAAAATGGCGCTGCGGCCTGCGCGAACTTGGAGGGCATCATCAGCCAACCTTGTCGTTGTCCATAGCCCTTTGTACCAAAAATTGCGAGCGGCAGGGTGCCTCGGGCGATGATCAGAATGCCATTTCCAATACCGTGCAGTACGACGAAAGCCATCGCGAAGGGTGCGCCAAAGACGAGCAGTAGGGCTCCGCCAATCGGGTGGGTGAGCGCGGCCAGCCGCGTACTGACCAGTGGGTGCCATCGCCGCATAAAAAAGAAATCGATGAGTCGGCCGAGCACCTGTGAGGGGCCAACCAACGAGCCGATGGTAAAGGCTAAGGCCAGAGGGACACCCATGCCCTCCAGCATCCGGGGCATATGAATCATCAATCCCATGCCAACAAAAGAATTGGCGGCAAAGACAAACGCCATTAGAAAAGCGGTGTATTTGCTGGGAATTGGGGCAGGCTCTGTTGGAATGGGTACGGTGGCAGCAGGTAGGGCGGCAGTGGCCTCTTGTGTGACGGTCTCTGCCTTTTGAGCAAGCTCGGCGCTTGGGCTGAGTGGGCTGGGCAAAAGGGCATTAAGGGGTAAGCCGACCAATATATGGACACAGGCCCAAAACCAGCAGACGCCACTCCAACCAAATTTGGATTCTACGTAAACGGAAACCGTCCACGCCACAAAGCTAGCAAAGCCGGCAATGAGCGTCACGCCAGTAATCGGGTTGCGTGAGCTCTTGCCAAAGAGGCGCACAATGGCCGAAAAAGCGACTTCGAAGAGTCCAGTCGCCATACCGAGCCCAAGGACCGCGTAGCCCAATAGGACGCTCCACATACCCTCAGCAAAGCCCAGAAAGGTCAACCCTAGAGCGAAAATCAGATTGGACAGCATGAGAACGGGGCGGCCGCCAAAGCGATCCACCATCTTGCCTGCCAGGGGGCCTGCCAGGGCCGATACGCCCAACGCGATGGAGAAGCCTGCGAACAGGATGGCAGGGGGAAGCCCGAGATCTCGGCTGGCGGGGATCGCGATGACGGCAGGGAGATAATGCGCACCGGCGCTGGCAATCACTTGAGCCGCGCCTGTGACGGTGACGGCGCGATAAATGCGGGATGACATGCGGTTGTCTTGTCTGTCTCAGGATTATTTTTACTTATTATCCACTTTAAATGACTTTTTAAGTCTCCGCCATGGCGAGGTTGTGCGATTGGGTGCCAAGCTTTAAGCTTAAACAACCCTTTTTTTCTGTGAGCCCCCATGAGCCGTCAGCAAGCCATTGATTTAGCCACCGCCTATTTTGATCAAGGACAGTTTCAGGCCACCCTGGAGCGCCGGGTCGCCATTCCCACGGAAAGTCAGGAACCAGGAAAAATTCCAGTGCTGACCTCCTATCTCACTGAAGAACTGTCGCCTCTATTGGTGAAGCTTGGTTTTACTTGCAAAATCGTACCGAATCCCATTGAGGGCGGCGCACCCTTTTTAGTCGCGAGTCGTACCGAGCCCGAGGCAAACTTTACGGTGCTGACCTACGGGCATGGTGACGTGGTGCGCGGCTATGCGCCGCAATGGAATGAGGGGTTGGCGCCTTGGACCTTGAGTATTCGCGGTGACCGCTGGTATGGACGTGGCACGGCAGATAACAAGGGTCAGCACACCATCAACCTCGCCGCGCTCGAGCAAGTCATCACCGCGCGTCAGGGTAAGCTGGGCTACAACGTGACTTTACTGATCGAAATGGGTGAGGAAATGGGTTCGCCTGGTTTGCGTGAAATGTGCGCGCTCCACGGCGATTTGCTCAAGGCCGATTTATTTCTCGCTTCGGATGGTCCGCGTGTTTCCGCCTCGCGCCCAACACTGTTCCTCGGTTCCCGTGGCGCCTTCAAGTTTGAATTACGCTTGAATGTGCGTGAGGGCGCTCACCACTCCGGTAATTGGGGCGGCTTGCTTAAAAACCCGGGGATCCGCCTGGCGCATGCGATCGCCTCGATGGTGGATCCAAAAGGGCGGATTTTGGTGCCTAAATTGCTGCCTAACTCCCTGCCAGACAATGTTCGTCGCGCTTTGGCCAATATTCAGGTGGGGGGCGGTCCGAATGACCCTGAGGTCGATCCTGATTGGGCTGAGCCTGGTTTGACGCCGACTGAGCGTGTCTTTGCCTGGAATACGTTTGAAACCCTGGCCTTTAAAACAGGTAACCCCGATGCGCCCGTCAATGCCATCCCAGGTTATGCGGTTGCTTTCTGTCAACTGCGCTACGTCGTAGGCAGTGACAACGTAAACTTTTTGAAGCACATCCGTGACCACCTTGATGCGCATGGCTTTACCGATGTTGAGGCCAAGCCTAGTCGTGGGGAAGCCGCCGAAGCCACACGCCTCGATCCTGATAACGCTTGGGTGAAAATGGCTGCAGCTTCTATCACCCAGACCACGGGCAAAGAAGTTGATGTGCTTCCAAATCTTGGCGGTACTTTACCCAACGACGCGTTTTCGAAAATACTGGCGCTGCCGACTGTCTGGGTGCCGCATTCCTATGCGGCTTGCTCGCAGCACGCACCGAATGAACACATGCTCGGTTCGGTGGCGCGCGAGTCGCTGCAGTTGATGGCGGGCTTGTTTTGGGATCTGGGTGACAAGGGCGCCAAGATCGCAGCGTGAAAGGTTATAGCAGTCGCACCGCAGGTTTCAATCTATCTGGAGTTTTAAAAGATGAGCGCACAATTTGATTTGCTGATTAAAAATGCCATCGTGATCGACGGCACTGGTGCAGACCGCTTTAAGGGCGATATCGGCATTAATGGTGACCGCATCGCCAAAATTGGTGATCTCGCGGGTTGCACGGGTAAGCAGGAAATCGATTTAAAGGGGCAAGTTGCTGCACCAGGTTTTATCGAT
>CAMBLP010000029.1 GCA_945868195.1 Bordetella parapertussis | reverse complement strand
AAGATGTTGTCCGCATCTAACAACGCAACGTTTTCAGCGTGATGAACGACGGCACGGTGATCCCAAACTGTCGTGACCGTAGAGACGGCAAACGCTGCCGACACCGCTCTAAAGAAACTGACCAATCCAGCCGCGGAAGCGGTCTCCTCGGGGTTCACACTCCCAAGAGCCAAACCTGTAGAGGAAATAAAAAACATCGGCATGCCAAGTCCCATGATCATGAGTGGAAAGACAATATCCCAGTACGTCATATCCGTATTGCTAAACATTCGCAATCCAGTCACGAGTGCTAGCCATAAAGCACCCGCACTGATTAGCCGACGACGATCCACGCGATTGGCAAACTTTGCTACCAGCGGTGCTATGCATATGGAAAATAATGCAGTCCAAGCGGTGGTGTAACCCGACTGGCTAGGGGTGAAGAGCATATTGGTTTGAAGCCAAAGTGGTGTCAGAACATTTAACGCAAAAAAGCACGCATACCCCATACTCATCGTCAAGACCGCCACCGCAAAACCGCGATGCCTAAATACCCTCAAATTGACAATAGGATGCTCATGGGTCAACTCCCAGATTAAAAACACAGCAAAGCCGACAAGAGCCACCAAGGAAAGCATGACTATTTTAGTGGAAGCGAACCAGTCTAAATCCTTGCCCAGATCAAGCATGAGTTGCAAAGAACCTACCCAAATCACTAACAAACACAGACCCACCACATCCATAGGAACGCGTTTGAGACTCAGTTCGTATCGACCCAACAACTTGGCTCCAAAAAAACAGCCAAGTAACACCAACGGCAAGTTGATATAAAAGATCCAGGGCCAAGAAAGATTGTCACACAGCACGCCTCCTAAAATGGGGCCAATAATCGGTGCGATCAGAGTTGTCATCGCCCAGATCATGATGGCGAGACCTGCCTTTTCTGGGGGAAATATTCTTAATAGTAAGGTTTGCGACAGGGGCATCAACGGGCCACCTGCAAGCCCTTGGAGCGTTCTAGCAAAAACCAGCATTTCTAATGAGGTGGCCAAACCGCAAAATGCGGACATCAAACCGAACAGCCCCATCGCCCAAATAAACGCACGCACTGCACCGAAGCGCGCGGCAAGCCAGCCCGTCAAAGGGACAATGATCGCCTCGGCCACCGCATAGGAGGAAATGACCCACGTGCCCTGATTAATCGTGACCCCGAGACTACCCGAAATAGTTGGAATGGAAACATTGGCGATCGTCATGTCTAGAACAGACATAAAATTCGCACTCGAAATCAGAAACGCAGCAAACCAAAGCCTGCCGCCCTTGAGCGGCTCTATTCTTTCGAGATTGGACTTGTTCGTAAACATCAACCCGCCTAGGGCCGTTCTAAATGAATACGCACCGTCATCGACAGGCCAACCCCAAGTGGGTGAGCCCGAAGCTGCTCGGGATCCAATGCGATACGAACGGGTACGCGTTGAACGACTTTAATCCAATTACCTGTGGCGTTTTGAGCGGGAATGACGGCAAAAGAAGCACCAGACCCTCCCGCAAATCCCGTCACCGTGCCACGATATTGCACTGAATTTCCGTACCAGTCTGAGATGACTTCAACAGGCTGACCGACACGGACTTTTTTGAGTTGTACCTCTTTAAAATTTGCATTCACATACATGCGTTCGGTTGGCACGATGGCCAACAAGGTTGTCCCCGCCTGTACCCGCTGACCAAGCTGTACCTGTCGCTTGGCCACAACACCGGAGATTGGAGCGCGTATGACCGTACGATCTAGGTTCAGCTTTGCCTGTTCTTTTCGTGCTTGAGCCAACTGAACTTCGGGATGTGCTTGCACGCTCGTATTTGCTGTGAGCGCTTGATTGATACGTCGCGCACCTAGCGCGCTCTCAACGTTTGCGCGCGCAAGCGCGACATTCGCATGGGAGGCCAACATATTTGCCTGAGCCGTATGCCAGGCATTTTCCGCACGCGTCAACTCATCGGCGGAAACAGAGCCAGAGTTAGACAGTGCGCGTCGACGTTTGAGATCAACAGCAGCGCGCGCATCATCGGCTTGCGCGGCCTGTAACTCAGCTAAGGCTCGCTGCAGATCCGCCTCTCTAGCCAGCACCTGCGCGGAAAGGGTTTGATTATTGAGAAAATATCCCTCCACCCTACGCACCGTTTTCTCAAGTTCCGCTTGCGCCTCAATCAAGGACAATGTTGCATCAGCGGGATCGATTTCAGCCAATACATCGCCTTGCTTCACCGCTTGGGTATCGATCACATTGACCCCCTTGATCGTACCGTCGACCGATGCAGCAACTTGAGCGACTTCAGTGGCGGTATAGGCATTGTCTGTCGACACGACCCGCGAACCCAGCAACCACCAATACGCAACAAAAAGAACAAAAAACAAGATCACGACGAACAACAAGCGTAACAGCCAGCGTTTTCTTTGTTGATTGGCGTTTACTTTTGAATTTTCAGGCGAGGACATAGTTGGACCGGATTGCATCACTTGGACAAACGAAGGGGTTCAGTTTGATTGGAATGGTAACCGCCACCTAGCGCACGTGCGAGGGCGACATCCAACATAAAGTTTCTAGCGCGCAACTCTGTGACGACGCGCAGGCTGGTCAACATAATGTCCTCTGATACCAAGACTTCAAGATAACTGGAGAGACCGCCTCGATATCTCCCCGAGGAGAGCTGATTTGCCTGTAAAGCCGCTGTCAACCCGCGCTCAGCTTGCATGAGCTGCCCTGTGAGCGCTCGATAGCTGGTCACGACATCTGCAACATTTTGCAATGCATGGATCAGAGTGTTGTTGTAGACGGCCACAGCCTCATCATACTCAGCGCGCGCACCAAGGAGCTCTCCTTGTAGACGCCCGCCCGTAAAAATCGGCAAAGAGATCGCTGGACCTACCCTGCCATACGTCGAACCGCTTTGTCCAAGAACATTCAATCCTAATGACTGCAAACCAATGATCGCAGCTAAATTCACATTTGGATAAAAATCAGCCTCACTTCTTTTGACCAGATTAGACTGCGCCTGCGCTTGAAGACGCGCAGCCACCACATCCGGCCGCCTTCCTATTAAATCTGCCGCCAGCTCTGTGGGCAAACTCAAGCTTTTTTGCAACACAGCACCTGGACGGCGAATCTGCAAACCTCGATCAGGTCCTGCCCCGAGCAAACTGGCCAATCGATTTTTCTGAAGCGCTATTTGCTCTGCTAAAAAGAGGTCTTCGGTCTGAGCTTGCGCTTCTTTGGCTTGCGCTTCCAACACGCTTGCCTTGGTCTCAAGTCCATGTAATTGTCGTTCGGCAAACAAGGACTGTGTTCGGGCACGGACTTTAACAGCACGCTCGGCCGTATCTTTGAGCGCATACAAACGAGCCAGTTCTGCATAACCCGAGGCGAGCGAAGTCGTCAAAACAAGCTCTGCCTGTGCCAATTCGGCTCGGCGCGCCTCGATTTCAGAGGTTGCCGCCGCCAGGCCCGCCCGATACTTTCCCCAAAAATCGATCTCCCAACGCATATCCAAGGCGACCTGACCCACATCATTCCAACCACGCACAACACTCTGGGGCGCTGTCAAATAGTTGTAACTCAACCGCTGCACGCCTGCCGCAGCCTCGAGACCCACTTGCGGTAATAAAGGCGCTCCGGCGACTTGACCCACCGCTTGCGCTCGTCGAACCCGAGCTTGCGCCACTCTGAGACTCGGTGAGTCTCGCAAAGCTTCGGTCATTAACTGGTCAAGCTGAGAATCGTCGTATTTTGTCCACCAACGATCAGAGGGCCAGCTCCCACTTGGCGCTGAAAACGCCTCTTTGGAGGCAAGCGTCTGAACGCCTACCTCAGGCTCGGGCGGATCAACCTTGGGGAAAGGGGCACAGCCTGCAATCAGCAGGCTCAACAAAAAACCCAGGTAACGACCTAGGGACGTATGCAACCGAGTCATCTCCTACCCAGATTTGTTCGTGTTATTTGCATTAGATATTACGCTGTTTACCCCACCCCTATGGCGCCTTATGGTATTTTTCTTAAAACGTCTAAATGGAATTTTCATGCTTAAGCTCAACTTTCACCCTACTGGTCGTCATTTTTTACAAATTCCAGGCCCTAGCCCTGTGCCGGATCGGATTTTGCGTGCGATCAGTCTACCCACCATCGATCATCGCGGACCAGAATTTGGCGCGCTGGGTCGCAAGGTGCTGGAGGGGATGAAAACTATCTTTAAGACAGAGCATCCGGTCGTAATTTACCCCGCCTCGGGTACTGGTGCTTGGGAGGCTGCACTTGTGAATACCTTGAGCGCGGGCGACCACGTTCTAATGTTTGAGACCGGTCAATTTGCCTCGCTTTGGAACAAACTCGCGACCCGTATCGGTCTCAAGACTGAAATTCTTTCTTGGCAAGGCCAAGACGAACACCTACCCAATGCGCCTGGTTGGCGTCGTGGTGTTCAAGCCGATATGATTCACGCCCGACTGCTTGAGGACAAATCGCACAGTATTAAGGCCGTCTGTGTCGTGCACAACGAAACATCGACAGGCGTGACTTCGGATATTGCTGCGGTGCGCAAAGCCATTGACGAGGCTAAACACCCGGCTCTCTTGATTGTTGACACGATCTCTGGCTTGGCGAGTGCGGATTTCAGGCACGACCAATGGGGGATCGATGTCTCGGTCAGTGGCTCGCAAAAAGGCTTAATGTTGCCACCGGGCATCAGCTTCAATGCCTTGTCGCCACGTGCGATCGAAGCCTCCAAGACAGCGAATTTGCCACGCTCCTTCTGGGCTTGGGATGAAATCGTCGAAATGAACAAGGATGGCTACTGGCCCTACACGTCGAGTACCAACTTACTGTACGGCTTATCCGAAGCGATCGACATGCTGACAGAGGAAGGCATGGAAAATGTCTTTGCACGCCATCAGCGCTGGGCAGCAGGCGTTCGCGCCGCGGTCAACGCTTGGGGCTTGCCAATTCAGTGCGCGGACCCAAGTGTGTACTCCCCAATTTTGACGGGTGTCATCACACCCGTCGGTATTGATGCCGATGCGATCCGCAAACTGGTGCAGCAGCGCTTTGACCTTTCCCTCGGAACCGGGCTTGGCAAACTCAAGGGCCGCATGTTCCGCATCGGGCACCTGGGTGATAGCAATGATTTAACCTTGCTTGCCACGCTCGCTGGCATCGAAATGGGTCTCAAACTTTCCGGCGTCAAACTCGCGGGTAGCGGTGTGGCGGCGGGCATGGATTATTTCGCAAACGCATCATGAACGCCGTTGTCTCTCCAGCGATCCCAAAACCCATTCTCTTCGCACCGACCAAGTCAGGCACCCACTCTCCCCTTGCACAGCTTTTAGCTAAAGAGTTGCGGGGAGAGGTATTGTTCGATAGCGCAAGCCGTGGACGTTATTCTACAGACGCCTCGATCTATCAAATCAGACCGATTGGTGTCGTGGTGCCGCGGGATCAAGCGGATGTCCTGCGTGTACTCGACATCGCGCGAGATCAAAAAGTCGCGGTATTGTCGCGAGGCGCGGGGACGAGTCAGTGCGGTCAAACAGTGGGTGAGGCGCTGATCATCGACAATAGTCGGTGGTTGTGTGATGTCATTGAGTTTGATGAGCAAGCACGCACCGTCACCGTCGAACCCGGTATTGTGCTCGATCATCTCAATGCTTGGCTCAAGCCCTATGGCCTGTGGTTCCCTGTCGATGTCTCAACGAGTGCGCAGTGCACGATTGGCGGGATGACGGGTAATAATTCCTGTGGCTCGCGCTCAATCGAGTACGGCAATATGGTGCACAACGTACTTGGCATTGATGCCGTGCTCGCGGATGGAACGCAGGCGTATTTTGGTTCACTCAAAACACCCGTTCAAGGTGCGAGGCTTGAGGGGATCTTAGAAACACTCAAAACGATTGCAACGCGTGAACGCGGTGAGCTCGCCGAGCGTATTCCAAAAGTGTTGCGACGTGTCGCGGGCTACAACATCGACTTATTCGATTGCCAAAATCCGCGTGCGTATACGGATGACGGCTTCGCCAATCTTTCGCATTTGTTGGTGGGCTCAGAGGGCACCCTCGCCTACAGTCGCCAAATCACACTCAAGCTTTCTCCACTTCCCGAACACAAAACACTGGGTATTGTTAATTTTCAAAGCTTTTACAAAGCCATGGAATCTGCCCAGCATATTGTCAAACTCAAACCCACTGCTGTTGAACTCGTCGATCGGACCATGATTGACCTGGCAATGGAAAATCCATCCTTCAGACCCGTCATCGAAAAAGCCTTGGTCGGTTCGCCTGCGGCCATTTTATTGGTTGAGTTTGCCGGACAAAACCAAGCCGAGTTGATTCAGCAACTCGATGAGCTCGACACACTGATGAGCGATCTGGGGCTCCCTGACTGTGTGGTCAAAATGCCTGAAGCCAAAGCGCAAAAGGCACTTTGGGATGTTCGCAAGGCCGGCCTGAACATCATGATGAGCATGAAAGGCGATGGTAAACCGGTTTCTTTTGTCGAGGACTGCGCCGTCCCACTCGAACACTTAGCGGACTACACAAGCCGACTGACCGAGGTCTTTAACCGCTACGGCACCGAGGGGACGTGGTATGCCCATGCAAGCGTTGGCACCCTCCACGTGCGTCCCATTTTAGATATGCGCCGCGATGGTGCTTCGCAAATGCGCGCGATTGCCGAGGAAACGGCGGTACTGGTGCGTGAATACAAAGGCGCGCTGTCTGGCGAGCACGGTGATGGTCTTTGCCGAGGTGAATGGGTATCGTGGCAATACGGTCCGCGTATTCATCAAGCCTTTGCCGAAATCAAAACATTGTTCGACCCCAACAACAAATTCAGCCCAAACAAGATGATTCATCCTCCCAAAATGGATGATCGCAGCAACTTCCGTTTTGCACCAGGCTATACAGTCGACTCGACGCCGACAGCACTGGATTGGTCCGCCTGGAACGTCTTGCGTGATCCGATGACAGGCGTGGAAACTGCTCCTGGCACGGGGGTCGATGCGAGCGGCGGCTTAGCCTCAGCCATCGAGATGTGCAACAACAACGGTCATTGCAGAAAATTTGATGCCGGCACGATGTGTCCAAGCTATCGCATCACCAAGGATGAGCTACACCTGACGCGTGGGCGTGCGAATACGCTGCGCTTGGCGTTGTCCGGTCAACTCGGTACCGAAGGTCTCGCCAGTCCAGAAGTCAAAGAAACGCTGGATCTGTGTGTGTCTTGCAAGGGCTGTAAACGAGACTGCCCGACGGGCGTCGATATGGCCAAGATGAAAATAGAGGCCCGTGCAGCTTGGGCCAAACGTCATGGGACGACGCTGCGCGATAAGCTGATCGCGTACATGCCACGGTACGCAGGTGTTGCGAGTCGTATCGGTGGTCTGTTGAGTGCACTCGAGCACACACCTGTTTTGGGTGCCGTGGCCAAGCGCGCCCTAGGGTTGGCCACTGAACGTTCTCTGCCACGCTTTAAAACAAGTTTCCTGGGAGGTCAGACAGAGCAAAAGCCCTTGGCTTCGACTTCCGGACATGAGGTTTTGCTGTTTGTCGATACGTTCAATAACTATATCGATACGCAAAACGCGCTAGCCGCTCAGCAGGTTTTGCAAGCGGCGGGATATACCGTTCATCTGAATCAACGTCCTGGCGAGCGTCCTTTGTGCTGTGGTCGCACGTTCTTGTCTGCGGGCATGGTCGATGAAGCCAAAGCTGAAGCAAGGCGCACCCTCGATGCCTTAGTACCCTTTGTCAAACGCGGTGTGGCGATCGTGGGACTTGAGCCCTCTTGTCTGCTCACGCTTCGTGACGAGTTTTTAGACTACGGTTACGGTGAAGAAGCCAAGCTGCTTGCGCGACACGCCTTTTTGTTTGAAGAGTTTTTAGTCAATGAGCAAAAAGCTGGGCGATTGACACTTGAACTCAAAGCCATTGAGACCAGTACCGCGATGCTTCATGGACATTGTCATCAAAAAGCGTTTGATGCATTGACTCCGGTCCAGACGGTATTGAGTTGGATTCCTGGCCTCAACGTCTCGACCATAGAATCTTCATGCTGCGGTATGGCTGGCAGCTTTGGCTATGAAGCAGAGCATCATGCCGCCTCCATGGCGATGGCTGAAATGTCCTTGCTGCCGGCGATCCGCAACCGCGCAGAAGGGACCGTAGTGGTCGCAGACGGCACGAGTTGTCGTCACCAAATTCAAGATGGTGCTGACGCCCAAGCGACGCATACCGCCGTGCTTCTCGCGCAAGCATTGAAATAAATATCCACTTTTTATAGAGATTAGGTTTTCACATGATAAATACAATTAAAGAAGTCATTGAGCAGCGAATTTCAGCCAACATGTTCGATCCGACCAAAAGTCTGACGACAGCGCAGATCGAAGAACTGATCCGCTTAGCCACATGCGCTCCGACCGCTTTCAATTTTCAAAATTGGAAATTCATCGCGGTTCAATCTAAAGAAGCCAAAGAGCGTCTTAAAGCCGTTGCCTATGGCCAGCAAAAAATCGTCGATGCGGCGGTGACTTTTATCGTTTGCGGAAAGCTTGAAGCGCACAAAGGTTTAGCGCATGCCCTCAAGCCTTCGATCGCGTCGGGCTTGCTCGAACAATCCATGGCGGATGCATGGGTAAAAATGGCGCACGACGGACACGAGAACAACCCTACCAGACAGCGCGACGAGGCGATTCGCTCCGCATCGATGGGAGCGATGACTCTGATGCTCGCAGCGCAAGGAATGGGTTTGGTCAGCGGTCCCATGATCGGCTTTGATCCAGTGGGTGTCGCCAAAGAATTCAAGCTCACAGCTAACGATATCCCTGCGATGCTGGTGGCTGTGGGCTTCGCTGCATCCGGAAATTGGCCGCAAAAGCCTCGCCTGCCTGTCCACGAAGTAATGACGATCGTTTAAAAGTACATTCACTGATCTTCGCAACCAAGGTGTTTTATGTCCCTGCACCCCATGCAAGACTATACCGAGACAGCGCAAAATTTTGTTTTGGCGATCCCTGAAACTTTTAATTTTGGACACGACGTCGTAGATGCGCAAGCCGCACGCCGTGACAAACCTGCGTTGATTTGGTGCAATGCGCAGGGACATGAACGGCGCTTTAACTTTTCAGATATTCGTCGCATCTCCAATCAATACGCAAACTTACTGACGCGTCATGGTTTAAAAAAAGGCGATCGCGTCATTGTGATGTTGCCCCGCATCCCTGAATGGCAACTCGCCATCGTTGCATGCATGAAAATCGGTGCGATTCCCATCCCCTGTATTGAAATGCTCACGTCAAAAGACGTCGAATTTCGCGTCAAGGACTCAGGGGCCATCGCAGCCATCACTACGGCGGCGAACATTGAAAAATTTTCTCGATGCGATGCATTAACGATACGTTTAAGTGTCGAGGAAACCTCCGCTTCTGCTTGGACACCCTTGACCCTCAGCCAACAAGAATCTTCAGACTTTACCTGTGCGGTTCTCACGTCCGAGGAGCCTGCCCTTCTCTATTACACGTCGGGCTCTTCAGGCCATCCCAAGGGTGTATTACATGCCACCCGCGGTATTTACACTTGGCGCTTATCCGCTGCGTGGTGGCAGACACTCGTCGAGGACGATATCAAATGGTGCACAGCGGATACAGGGTGGGCAAAAGCTGGGACTGGTATTTTGTTTGGTCCCTGGAGTCGTGGGAGTTGCGTCTTTTTTTACGATGGTAAATTTGATGCACGTGAACGTTTACGGCTTCTTGCACACTATAAGGTCTCCGTTTTTTGCGCTCCCGCGACCGAATTCAGACACCTCGTCAACGAAAATCTCGCTGAGATTGATCTCAGTGTGTTGCGCTTGAGCGTTTCCGCAGGTGAAACCGTCAATCCTGAAATCGTGCATCAGTGGAAAGCTCTTTCTGGATCGGAGTTACTAGACGGCTATGGTCAAACCGAGACACTAATGACGGTGCTCAACTACCCCTGTTTACCCGTTAAGCCTGGCTCGATGGGCCAACCTATTCCTGGTACGCATTTTGAAATTTTAAGTGATGACGATGTGATACTTGGATCTAATCAAGTCGGCCATTTATCTATGCGTCTACCCAATCCTCAATTCATGTTGGGCTACTGGAATAATCCGGCACGTACAAGAGAGAGCATCCGAACCATCGAAGACGTTGACTACTGGCTGACGGGGGATCTGTCATCTCGTGATGCACAAGGCTACTTTTTTTATGTCGGGCGCAGCGACGACATGATTAGTTCTGCAGGCTATCGCATCGGACCAACCGAGGTTGAAAATGCGTTGATCGAGCATCCTGCCGTCACCGAAAGTGCCGTTGTTGCCAGCCCGGATGCTGAACGCGGAGAAGTCGTAAAAGCGTTCGTCGTACTTCATCCTGACTACATGCCTAGTGAGGCCTTAGTCAAAACATTACAACAACACGTGCAGCAACACACAGCGCCGTATAAATATCCGCGACGTATTGAGTTTGTCGCAAGTCTTCCAAAAAATCCCTCAGGAAAAATTATGCGTCGCGTCTTGCGCGATCAGGAATTTAATCGCAGTCATGGAAACACCACATGAAAACGTACCGCCTAGAAAAAACAGGTAGCTTGGATCATCTCTCTCTCAATCATGAGCCCGATCCCACCCCAGGTTTACGAGAAGTCGTCATTCGCGTCAAAGCAAATGCACTGAACTACCGTGATTTGATGGTGATGCGTGGCGCATATCGCGTTCCACCACGTCCTCGCGTGATCCCCTTGTCTGACGGAGCCGGCGAAATTGTCGCCATGGGCGCAGACGTGAAACGATTTAAGGTCGGCGATAGAGTCGCGGGTGCATTTTTTCAAGGTTGGATGGGTGGGCATATCGCGGCGGAGCATCTCTCCACCGACTTGGGCGGTAGTATCGATGGCATGCTGAGCGATTACGTCGTCCTCAATGAACAAGGCGTCGTCAAGATTCCCACACACTTATCTTTTGAGGAGGCCGCCACTCTACCTTGCGCTGCGGTCACGGCCTGGTGCTGTCTAACGGATCTGCGTCAACTCATGCCGGGCGATACCGTATTAACACTCGGTTCAGGTGGAGTTTCAGTTTTTGGCATTCAATTAGCGAGATTATTTGGCGCGCGTGTGATCGCCACAACTTCAAGCGACACAAAAGCCGAAAAACTCCACGCGTTGGGTGCACACGATGTCATCAACTATGCGACCCACCCAGAATGGGATCAGGAAGTGATGCGGCTAACAGGCCGACGTGGTGCGGATTTTGTCATCGAGGTCGGCGGCCCTGGCACATTAGCGCGTTCACTTAAGTCCGCGGCAATCGGAGGCCATGTAGTACAGGTTGGCATTTTAGGCGGAGTTGGGCAACAACTCGATCCTGCCCTCTTTCGAGGACGGTCGATTACAACCCGCTCAATCACAGTTGGGAGCCGACAAAGCTTTGAAGGCATGCTTCGCGCAATCGAGGTCAATCAAATGCGCCCAGTCATCGACAAAGTATTCGCTTTTGAAGATGTAAAACTCGCTTACCAGCATCTTCAAGAACAAAAACATTTTGGCAAGGTTGTGATCAGCAACCCGGATTGATCAAGGCTCTAGTACCGAGCGTGCCAAGCGGCAAGCTTGTGCGAGCTCGGTACGAATGGACTGTGTCATCCACTGTTTATTGATCGCATACGCATGGTGAGGGATCTTAGCCAAAGCGCGTGCCCGAACTTCGGTTGCCTCGCGCAAGTGCTCAAGCGGCACAATCTGAGTGGCAAGTCCCTCTAAAAGACACTCCGCTGCGCCCACACGCTCACCAAGCTGTACAAGTCGATGAAGGGCACGATGACGCACCCGAGACGAGACAATCGCGGCACCAATCGGTGTTGGCATATCGAATAACACCTCTGGTAACGATACCCAAGTCTGCTCTGCCATCACAATCTCGTCACACAGAGCCGCCAACATCAAACCTGCACCTACTGCCGCAGCTTGTACACACGCCACGACAGGCTTGCCGCAACTCAAGACATCCTCGAAACATCTCTCAAGCAAAGCAAGGTGACGAAGCTCCGCTTGTTCACGGCCCAATTCCACAAATGCTTTTAAATCCGCACCAGCACAAAAAGCTTTGGATCCTTCGCCTGTCAGAACGATGCACTGGACCTCAGGGTCTGCGGCAGCCTGTCGCATTGAATCATGCAACGCATCATAGAGCTCAAGATTAAGAGAGTTTGCAGCCGTAGTTCGATTCAACGAAAGCCAAAGGACACCTTCCTCATGACGTGAAATAATCATCTTAGGCGTCTCAAAACTTAGTGCATAAAGGAGTCAATCACATGGCCTGGACCTTCGGCAAGCTGTACGTAGTCTTTGCCATCGTGCACCATGCACCCATTAACCCAAACGCCATGGATGCCTGTACCTGATCGCACCTTGCGAGCCCCGCCGCCCGGCAGATCGTGCAAGGTTTCAAGTTTTGACATTCCGACCTCTTGGGGGTCAAACAGCAGCATGTCCGCAGGTGCTCCCTTGACCAATCGACCACGATTGGGGATCTTAAAACGATCTGCCGCATGACTCGTGAGGCGTCGAATGCCCTCTTCGAGGGAAAACTCACCTGTTTTCCGTACCCAATGTCCGAGGAAATGCAAACCAAAGGCCGCATCGCACATATAAATCAAATGCGCACCAGCATCAGACAGCGTGACAACAGAAGAAGAATGTTTGAGTAAGGGAGCCACACCCTCATCGATATGATTGAAAAATTTACCAATCACATGATTTTTTAGATTCTCTTTGATGGCCAACTCAAAGAAGGCATCAAGTGGATCCATTCCCCATTTTTTTCCCAACGCAACGAAGCTCATCCCCTCAAGCTCGACATGCTCTGGCATTGAGACCTCACCCACTTCGAGATAATTCCAGTCGCCGAGAAACAAAATGCCAGGTTTTAGATTATTGAGATCATTTCTGAACTGCGCGCGGAATGCGGGATCCTTGTAAGCGCTCAGAATTTCTGCTGCGGGACGGTTTTTAACCCGATCAAAAGCAGAATGACTATAAAGCGGATAAGGCTCCTCGAGCGTGAAATCAAAAGACAAGGGCTGGCAACTCGATAAGATATAGACCTCGTTGCCACGTGCACGCGCCTGCTCGGCTTTTTCATAATAGGTGATGGCCAGATCAGGTGTCGCAGGGTTGTACATTGACAGGACAGTCGAAATAAAAGCAGGTCGACCACTATTCGCTGCGACTTTTTCAATCACCTCGGGCGTCGCACGCGCGCCCGTCGCCATCATGAATACACCCCGATCGAACTCTTTCATCACACCGGACAACGTTAATAATTCCTCTTCGGTCGCGATCGTTGAGGGCATGGGGATGCCGCCATAGCCGCTATGGTTAGGCGAAAAAGAAGATGCAAAACCAATCGCGCCGGCTTGCATGGCCTCGCGCACCAATTGACACATCGCCTCAAGCTCTTGAGGGGTCGGCGTGACATTTTGCGAACCTGCCTCACCCATCACCGCAGTCCGCACCACCGAGTGACCTGCAAATAAAGCCGTATTCAGATAGGGCTTTGTTGCCCGCAACTGATCCAAATACTCTTTGAAGGTTTCAAAATTCCAGTTGATACCATTCAACAACGAATTAAGATCCATCCCCTCGACAACAGAGAGATTTTTCATCATGGTTTCGCGATGCTCTGCTGGGCATGGCGTGATACCAAAACCACAGTTTCCCATCACAACCGTCGTCACACCTAAAGCAGGAGATGGCGACAGAGTAGGATCCCAAGTCACTTGAGCATCAAAGTGAGTATGCAAATCGACGATTCCAGGCATCAAGGACAAACCCTTGGCATCGACCTCTTGTTTTGCCGTACCGATTACCGCACCAATTTCAGCGACAACACCATTTTGAATGGCCACATCCGTGATGACACCTGGATTTCCCAATCCATCGAACACCTGAGCTTGTCTGATGATTAAATCGTACATGCAATCTCCCCTTTTATATTTGATACCAATTTTTTTAATCAATGACAGACTACATTAATCAATGACAGACTACACGATGCCCTTCGTCTTAAGCGAAGTGACCTCATCCTGTGATTTTTTTAAGACTGACAGCAAAATTTCGTCTGTATGCTGACCCAAAGCAGGTGGGGGAATCTCATGCTTGATCGGCGTATCGGAAAACTTCATCGGACTGCCGACCAATGGCACCGTACCCGCCACAGCATGCGGGAGTTCAATTTTCATACCCCGCGCCAAGACCTGAGGCTCCTCGAATACTTGGGCAATATTATTAATCGGACCATTCGCCACGCCGGCCTCATCCAGCATCTTGACCCATTCGCGCGTCGGACGCTGCAGAAAAATATCATTCAAAATATTGGTGATCGCTTCGCGATTTTTTACGCGTGCGCCGTTTGTGGAATACAACGGATCTTTGGAAAGATGTACGCAATCAGCGATTTCGCAAAACTTATTAAATAAATTGTCATTTCCACAGGCCAAAATCAATGCACCGTCAGCCGTTTTAAAGGTCTGATAGGGAACGATATTGGGATGCGCATTACCAATTGCCTTAGGCGGCTCACCGGTTGCGAAATAGTTCATCGCCTGATTCGCAAGAAAGGCCACACAAGAATCGAGCAAAGAAACATCAATCCACTGCCCCTTGCCGGTCACGGCACGATGTGCGATCGCGGCACAAATAGCGATGCTTGCATACATCCCCGTTGTCAGGTCGATAATCGGCACACCGACACGCTGCGGTCCACCACCCGGCAGATCATCTCGCTCGCCAGTAATACTCATCAAACCGCCCATGCCTTGAGCCATGAAGTCATAACCTGGGCGGTCCTTTTCGGGACCCGTTTGACCAAAACCAGTCACTGAACAGTAAATGACGGCAGGGTTGATGGCTTTGATATCCTCGTAGCCGAGTCCATAGCGCGCAAGATCACCCACTTTATAGTTCTCAAGGATCACATCAACATTTTTTGCGAGTTCACGCACTAGCTCTTGCCCTTCGGGCTTGGAGATATCAATCGTGATCGAGCGTTTGCCACGATTGGCCGCACAAAAATAAGCCGACTCGCGTGTCGTATTACCCTGCTCATCCTTTAGAAAAGGTGGCGCAAAGGCGCGGGAATCATCGCCCTTAATAGGGCGTTCAATCTTGATAACATCTGCGCCTAAATCAGCGAGATTTTGCGCGGCCCAAGGTGCTGCGAGCACACGGGATAGATCGAGAACTTTGATGTGCGAAAGTGGCCCTGACATGTGGAAATTCCAAAGTTAAAAGATGATGCTTTAATCAAGCTTGATGTTGAACTCTTTTGTGACACGCTGCCATTTGGCTAACTCAGCGCGCCGAAACTCTTCGAGTTGCTGTGGTGAGGACGCAATGATTTCACCACTAAACGCATCGATACCCGCTTTGACCGAGGGCTGCTGCATGACCTTAACCAGTGCCTTGTTAAGCCGGTCAATGACAGCAGGCGGTGTGCCTCCGGGCGCAAAGATCGCGTTCCACTCAAAGCTTGAGTAACCCTTGACACCACTTTCGGCGATCGTGGGCACATTCGGTAAAACAGCTGAACGCTTTTCACCCCCTGAAGCAATCACATTCAGTTTGCCAGCTTTGATCTGTGGAAGAGCCGTACCGACCGTTGCAAAGGCCAAAGGTACTTGTCCAGACATCACGTCGGTAATGGCTAAGCCACCTCCTTTGTAATGCACCGATTCCAGATGGGTCCCAGCTAAGGCGTTAAATAACGCGCCAGCCAAATGCTGGGCACTTCCTGCACCCGAGGTCGCATAGTGGACGACCGGTGTCTTGGGAGTCGTGAGCTTAATCAGATCCTGAACCGTTTTTGCGGGAAAGTTGGGGCTCGACACCAAGATATTTGGAACGCGCTGCAACAACATCACTGAAGAAAAGTCTTTGAGCGTGTCGAACTGCATCTTGCGCAGAGCAGGATTTTGCGTATGGTTAGCGGCGTCCAGCATGATGGTGTAGCCATCTGGGGCTGCCTTGGCAACATAAGCTGCACCGATCATGCCACCCGCACCGCCGCGATTGTCCACAATCACGTTTTGACCGAGCTCTTTTGCAAGCTCCGGTGCGATCAGTCGGGCAACCCGGTCAGCTGTGCCTCCTGGCGGGTACGTCACGACCAAGGTCACGCTACGATCGGGATAGGCGGCATGCGCCAAGGTCGCGCCCAGCAACGTGGCAGCAGCAATCAACGTACGCGAAAAATTAAAACGCATTTTTAGTCTCCAAAATTGTGTATTGAGCACATAACTGTAAACCATCGCTACAATCCTCGCATAATAATTCCTAGGGGACTCTAAAATGGATTTACTGCAAGGCATCAATTCGCGTCAAAGTATTCGGGCCTTTAAATCAACCCCAGTCCCAGAGACGCTGCTCAGAGAGGTTTTACAAGCCGCAGGGCGGAGCCCCTCTTATAAAAACACCCAACCTTGGGAAGTTTTCATCGTTTCCGGTGCGAAACGTGATGCCTTAGCCGAAGTGCTGTTTAAGCTTGCCAGCGATAACATACCACCCAAGTACGACTTTCCTGCCCCAGAGTCCTGGCCCCCCGCACTTGATTTTCGCTCCAAAGATCACGGCACTCGCCGTTTTAACGCACTCGGTATTGGTCGCGATGACCAGACCCTGCGTAATGATTTACGTCTGCAAAACTTTAAATTTTTTGGCGCACCCTGTGCGGCCTTCTTTTTCATGGATGCATCCCTCGAACATTGGTCCACGCTCGACATGGGATTATTCCTTCAGTCCTTTACGCTCGCGGCGCATGGGGCGGGGCTAGGCACCTGTATGCAGGCCTCCGTTTCGGGTTATCCAGATGCGATACGTCAATGCTTACAGATCCCCTCCAGTAAAAAACTCATCGTGTCGATGTCTCTGGGTTATCCGGATATGCAAGCCCCCATCAATAGCTATCAAAGTACGAGAATGGACGTCGACGAATTTACAACATGGCATCGCTAACTAGCCGTGAACGTGACTGCACACGGACAGTCAGAAACCCTCAGGCAAACCGAGTCTTGAGTTGAAAATCCTCTTTCTTTTAACTTCTTAGTAAACTGCAACGAGGTGTTTTAACAACAAGCCTATTCATCATAAAAGAAAAGACAAACTCACATGACGATGCTCAAACCAAATTCTCTTAAATCGGCCCTCTACAGCAAACAAGTTCAGTTAGGACTGTGGTGTGCGTTATCAAGCAGCTACTCGACTGAAATTGTGGCGAGTTCTGGCTATGACTGGCTCACACTTGACATGGAGCATTCGCCCAATGATATGCATACTGTATTGACTCAAATTCAAATGCTGGGAGGCTACAACTTAGAGCCTGCTGTGCGTCTGGTTAAATTTGATAAAGATTTAGTTAAACAATATCTAGACATGGGCGTACGCACACTTATCTTGCCTAACGTTGAGTCTGCTGACCAAGCACAGGAAATTGTGCGTTCAACACGCTACCCTCATCGCGGTATTCGAGGCGTCGCCGGTCAACAGCGTGCCAATCGCTGGGGCCGCATGGTCAATTATGCACAAACTGCTGACGAACAAATCTGTGTGCTCGTTCAAATCGAATCCGCTGATGGTGTGAAATATTTTGATTCGATCATTTGTGTTGAAGGCGTCGATGGCGCTTTCATTGGCCCCAACGACATGGCTGCTAGCATGGGATTTCTGGGACAGCAACATCACCCAGAGGTACAAAAAGCCATCCAGTCGCTACCTGCAATTGCCGCCAAACACGGCAAATCAATTGGCATCCTTGCGGCCAACGAAGCCGATGCGCACCGCTACATCGAATGGGGCTACAAGATGGTCGGACTCGGCTCAGACCAAGGCTTGCTGGCCAAAGCCAGCGACACCTTGCTCTCTAACTGTCGTCAATTCGTCAGTGGACGCAGTGCGTAAACGTAAACGCTTCGCCTCTTATCAACATCACTGAGAAGAATCCAAGACGACCTTGTCTCGCACAAGGTCGTTGATTTCTCCATCTTTAAAGCCAAACTCTCTCAAGACTTGAACCGTGTGCTCGCCCAACTCAGGCGCAGGCAAAACTGCAGTACGTGGCTGCTCAGAAAATTTGATGGGGAAACCGACCCCTTTAACGAGCCCTGCTTTAGGATGCATCGACTCAACGACCATTTCTCGGGCAATCGCCTGAGGGTGATTAAAAGCTTCCTCAATCGTATGAAC
>CAMBLP010000028.1 GCA_945868195.1 Bordetella parapertussis | reverse complement strand
ATGGCGGGATGCACCGTTTTGGCATGCATCGCGGGTGCCATGGCTAGGCATTCCCGCACCTCAGTTTGATTAAATACTTGATTTTGTATTAGAATGTCTGACTTGATGTGAAAATCTGAACAAACATAAATAGGTGTAGCCATGGCACGTGTATGCCAAGTGACTGGAAAAAAGCCCATGGTGGGCAACAATGTTTCTCACGCGAACAACAAAACCAAGCGTCGCTTTCTGCCTAACTTGCAGTCACGCCGTTTCTGGGTTGAGAGCGAAAACCGTTGGGTACGCCTGCGCGTCTCGACCAACGCCATTCGTACGATCGACAAGAATGGCATTGATGCCGTCTTGGCCGATCTGCGTGCACGCGGCGAAGTCGCCTAACCCGACTCAAGGAGACCGACATGGCAAAAGGTACACGCGAAAAAATCAAACTCGAATCCAGCGCTGGAACGGGTCACTTCTACACCACAACTAAAAACAAGCGCAATATGCCCGAGAAAATGCTGATTAAGAAATTTGATCCAGTGGCTCGCAAGCACGTTGACTACAAAGAAACAAAGCTTAAGTAATCCAAATCCGAGTCACTACTGTTCAGATTGACTGGATTTTTTTATATAGCTCTCAGCCTCGCCTAGCGAGGCTGTTTGTTTTTCAACTCCTACTGCGCAACGCTGAATCCTCAGTAACACCTATAATGTCAGACTGATTCGGCGCATTGGCGCCCCCACCTTTTTTGGCTGTCGCAATGCAGGAACGCTACCTCCCCACTGTTGTTGAAAAACTGGCCCACGCAAACTGGGATGCTCGTGACGCTTACCGTGTCATCGAAGGCGCACTGAATGCCTCCGGACAACAAAAACCCAAGTTTTATGCCTGTTCGATGTTGCCCTACCCCAGCGGTAAGCTCCACATGGGTCATGTGCGCAACTACACCATCAACGACATGATGGCGCGCCAGCTCCGCATGCGTGGCTACAACGTGCTGATGCCCATGGGTTGGGATGCGTTTGGTATGCCCGCAGAAAACGCCGCGATTAAGTCCAAGGTCCCTCCCGCTAAATGGACCTATGACAACATCGCCTACATGAAGAAACAAATGAAGGCCATGGGATTGGCGATCGACTGGTCACGCGAAATGTGCGCCTGCGATCCGTCTTACTACAAGTGGAACCAATGGCTGTTTCTCAAAATGCTGGATAAGGGCATCGCCTATCGTAAAACCCAGGTCGTCAACTGGGACCCCATCGATAACACGGTGCTGGCCAACGAACAGGTGGTGGATGGACGTGGCTGGCGATCGGGCGCCTTGGTTGAAAAACGCGAAATCCCAGGCTATTACTTGCGTATTACCGACTACGCCAGCGAACTCCTTGAGCAGGTGCAGGACGGCCTCGCAGGCTGGCCCGACCGCGTCCGCGCCATGCAGGAAAACTGGATTGGCAAAAGCGAAGGTGTGCGTTTCGCTTTCCCGCACAGCATCAAAGACGCCAGCGGCCAATTGATTCAAGACGGCAAGATGTACGTCTTTACCACCCGCGCCGATACGGTCATGGGTGTGACGTTTTGCGCCGTAGCCCCTGAGCACCCGCTTGCGCAACATGCCGCACTCACCAACCCCGCTCTCGCCACCTTTATCGAACAGTGCAAACAAGGCGGCACCACCGAAGCCGAGCTCGCGACACGCGAAAAAGAAGGCCTTGATACGGGTCTTGTTGTTTCCCACCCCTTGACGGGCCAAACCGTCCCCGTCTGGGTCGGTAACTACGTGTTGATGAGCTATGGTGATGGCGCAGTCATGGGCGTGCCGGCGCACGACGAGCGAGACTTCGCCTTTGCCAACAAATACGGCATTCCGATCAAACAAGTGGTGCAAGTGGGTGACAAGCCTTTTGACGACAAAGTCTGGCATGAGTCTTACGCTGACAAACAGTCGGGCCGACTTATCCATTCGGGCAAGTACGATGGCCTGCAGTTTCCACAAGCCATGGAGGCCATTGCCGGCGAGCTAGAGTCACTCAAGCTTGGTACACGCCAAACAACTTGGCGCCTACGTGACTGGGGTATTTCTCGTCAACGCTATTGGGGCACACCGATTCCGATCATCCATTGCGATGATTGCGGAGCAGTGCCTGTTCCAGAAAAAGATCTGCCCGTGATATTGCCCGAGGATCTGATTCCGGACGGCAGTGGCAATCCGCTGACTAAACATGCGGCCTTTTTACAATGCAAATGCCCAAGCTGCGGCAAAGACGCGCGTCGCGAAACCGACACGATGGACACCTTTGTGGATTCGTCCTGGTATTTCATGCGCTACACCTCACCGGGTAATGATCAAGAGATGGTCGATACGCGCAATGACTACTGGATGCCGATGGATCAGTACATCGGCGGTATCGAACATGCGGTGATGCACCTGTTGTATGCGCGCTTCTGGACCCGTGTGATGCGTGATCTTGGCTTGGTCAATTTCGATGAGCCTTTTACCAAATTGCTGTGCCAAGGCATGGTGCTCAACCATATCTACTCGACTAAAAATACCAAGGGTGGCATTGAGTATTTTTGGCCCGAAGAGGTAGAAAATACCTATGATGCCAAAGGCGCCATCACGGGTGCTCGACTTAAAAGTGACGGGCGCGAAATTACCTACGGTGGCGTCGGTACGATGTCCAAGTCAAAAAACAATGGCGTCGATCCCCAGTCCTTGATCGATACGCAGGGTGCAGATACTGCTCGCCTGTTTGTCATGTTTACAAGTCCGCCAGAGCAAACGCTTGAATGGTCGGACTCTGGCGTCGAGGGCTCAAACCGCTTTTTGCGTCGCCTCTGGTCCTTGGGCGTTCAAAACAAGGCACAAATCGCTGCTGGCCTGCAAGCACCCGTGTCAGACTGGGCGCAAGCTCCAAAAGAAGTCAAACAACTGCGTTTTGACATTCACGCGCTCCTCAAACAGGCAGATTACGACTACCAACGGATTCAGTACAACACGGTCGTCTCCGCATGCATGAAAATGCTCAACGCCATCGATGATGCCGCGCTTGGAGGCTCGAGCTTCGCCCAAGCTGCATATGCGGAAACCATCGGTATTTTGCTGCGAGTCCTCTACCCTGTGGTGCCTCACATTACTTGGCAACTCTGGGCGGAACTTGGCTATGCCGAACCTTATGGCGATTTGCTGGATGCGCCTTGGCCAACCGTCGATGCGTCCGCGCTGATGACCGATGAGGTTGAGCTTGTATTGCAAGTCAATGGCAAACTTAGGGGCAGTCTGAGTGTTGCCCGCGAAGCCACCCGCGAACAAATCGAACAGCTCGCGATCGCCCACGAGTCTGTGTCACGTAATCTCGAGGGCCGTCCGCCCAAGCGGGTCATCGTGGTTCCTGGCAAACTTGTTAATGTCGTTGGATAACAGGATTACACCTTAATGAATCGTTCCATCGTGCGCGTGCTGCTTGGTTTGATGACGTTAGTGCTTGCTGGCTGCGGCTTCAAAATGCAAGGCGTTACGCCTATGCCTTTTGACTCACTTGCCATCACGATTCCTCAAAACTCTCAATTTGGGGCGGACGTACGTCGTGCCATTCGTGCGGCCTCGCCAGGCATCGTCATTATTGAGCCCTCTCCAGTAAAACCTGTTGTCCCTGGAGAAAAGCCTGTGATCGATCCAAAAACTATTCCGCAAGCAAGGCTCGAACAAGTCTCCGAGGTCCGCAACTCTCGCATCGTCTCGCTAAACGCGCGAGGCAAGCCCGAAGAGTTCGAATTGACCTTGGTTTATACCTTCCGCCTCGTCACTGCAAAAAATCAGATCATTCTGCCTGAAACCACCCTTTCAGCCGCGCGTGCAATGCCCTTCGATGAGCGCGTCGTCCAGGCCAAAGAAGGCGAAGCAGTGACCCTTTACCGAGATATGCAAAAGAGCTTAGTCGCGCGCATGATGAGGCGCCTGACAGCCCCTGACATCAAGCAGCGCTGGAATGAAATTCAAGCTTCCACTCCCGCCGAGCAGGAAAATATTGAAACAGCCACGCCCATTCAAGCTCCGGCAGGCAATTTGCCGACGCCATGGCAAAATCCTTCCCTGACACCCCTGCCCATACCGGTTAACCCGGGCGGCTAAGCGGATCACGACGTGGATGCGCAACGCCTGATCAATGACCTCAGCCGACCAGGCGCAAGTCTGGCGGCTCTATTCGTGGTCACGGGCGACGATCCTCTTCTGACGATCGAAGCAACTGATGCGCTGCGCGGTATCGCACGTGCCGCAGGTTTTCTGGAGCGCAGTTCTTTTTTGATGGATGCGCGTAGTGACTGGAGCGCGCTCGCCATGGCCGGTCAAAGCGGCTCTCTTTTTGGCGATAAACAACTGGTTGAGATTTCTTTACCGACGGGTAAACCTGGGAAAACGGGTGCGGATGCCCTGATCGCTCTGGCCAAACGCAGTGCCAGCATGACCGCCGAAGAAGTCCTGACGATCGTTTCCTTACCCAGACTAGACCGGGCAACCCGCGAAGGGAAATGGGCCAGTGCGTTGCAGTCCGCTGGAAAATTTATCGACATCCCAAGTGTCGAGCGTGCCCAACTCCCACGCTGGATTGCCGACAGATTGGCGCGACAAGGGCAAGAGACGGATCCTGAAACCTTGCAATGGCTCGCCGATAAAGTCGAGGGCAATCTTTTAGCCGCTCATCAAGAAATCCTGAAGCTTGGCTTGTTATTCGATCCCGGAAAAATCGAGGCCAAGGATATCGAACAATCTGTCATGAACGTGGCACGTTATGACGTATTTGGTTTACGCGATGCGATGCTCGCGGGCGATGTACCGCGTATGATTCGCATCATGGATGGGCTCAAAGCCGAAGGCGAGCCCCTCCCTTTGGTACTCTGGGCTGTCGGAGAGGAGATCAGGACCCTTGCACGCATTGCACAAGCTGTATCAGCCGGACAGGATTTGTCTAGCGTGCTACGCTCACAGCGTGTGTTTGGTTCACGCGAACCACTTGTCCGCAAAGCATTGTCTCGTGTCTCTGCGCGCAGCTGGCCGGCTGCGGTCCAGCACGCGCACGAAGTGGATCGACTAATCAAAGGCCTACATGTCTCCGGGCGTCTTCAAGATCCCTGGGAAGAAATGAACCGTCTCGCGATGCGCATCGCTTTTAAACCGACTTGATTCTATGACTCCTATTTTTGATTCTATCCAGCAAATCGGACGACAAGCACGCCAGGCTGCACGCTTGATGATGCGCGCCACCAGTGCTCAAAAAGCGCACGCTTTGCGCGCGATGGCCGATGCGCTGTCTGAGCAACGTGCGACGCTCAAAGCCGCCAACCAACGTGATATCGAGGCTGCCCAGGCCCGCGCACTCGAAGCGGCCCTGCTAGATCGACTCACACTTTCTGATCGCAGTATCGATCTCATGATCGAAGGCTTGCGCCAGATCGCCGCGATGCCTGACCCCATAGGCGAACTCACCGCCACCAAGATTCGGCCTAACGGCATGCAAGTCGCACAGATGCGAGTCCCCCTCGGGGTCATCGGGATCATCTATGAGTCCCGACCCAACGTCACCATCGATGCAGCCGCACTTTGCCTAAAATCCGGTAATGCTGCGATTTTGCGTGGAGGTAGTGAGGCGTTGCATTCCAATCTCGCACTCGGCAAGATCGTGAGTCATGGGCTCAACGCAGCAGGCCTACCCGAACTGGCTGTGCAAGTCATCGATACCCCTGATCGTGCCGCTGTTGGCGCACTGATTACGATGACGGAGTATGTTGACGTCATCATCCCGCGCGGCGGTAAGAGTCTCATCAAACGGCTTGCTGATGAAGCACGCGTTCCCATGATCAAACATTTGGACGGCAACTGTCATGTGTATGTGGATGAATTTGCAGACTTGAGCAAAGCCTCTGACATTACCTTTAATGCCAAAACGTATCGTTACGGCGTCTGTGGTGCGATGGAGACGCTACTCGTGCATCATGCGATTGGTCAAACCTTTCTGCCTGAGCTTGCAAACAAATTGCTCAAACATGGCGTCGAGCTCAGAGGCTGTACCCGTACACAAGCTCTGATCTCCAAAGCGCTTGCCGCGACCGATGAAGACTGGGCGACAGAGTACCTTGGGCCGATTTTGGCTATTCGTATCGTTGACACCATGAGCGAGGCGATCGAGCATATAGAACGCTGGGGCTCGGGACATACCGATTCTATCGTGACGACAAATATTTCTAATGCGCAACAATTTCAGCGCGAAGTCGACTCGAGTTCGGTATACGTCAATTTACCCACCTGTTTTGCTGATGGTTTTGAATACGGACTTGGTGCCGAAATCGGCATTTCAACCAATCGTCTCCATGCACGCGGGCCCGTCGGGCTCGAAGGACTCACCACGCTTAAGTGGGTCTTGCAAGGCGATGGTCAAACACGTGGATAACATTTTTTATGCTCATGCTCTGGGTTAAAACACTTCATATCGTCCTCGTTGCCTCTTGGTTCGCAGGTCTGTTTTATTTACCGCGCATCTTTGTCAATATGGCCCAGCAATCTGATCCGGCTGTGCTCGCTGTTCTGGATGGCATGGCGAAACGACTCTACCGCTTCATGACCATTCTCGCAGTGCCTGCCGTGCTCTTGGGGATCTGGCTTTATTTAGGATTTGGAATCGGACTCGGCCCCGGCAACGGCTGGATGCACGCCAAACTTGTCTTGGTTGTTGTTGCACTGGGTTATCACTACAGCTGTGGCGTCGTGCTTCGTAAATTCGAACAGGGTGCGAACCGCCGCTCCCACATTTTTTATCGCTGGTTCAACGAAACACCCGTGTTGATCCTCACTGCCGCGACGGCGTTGGTCGTCATCAAGCCTTTTTAATGAGACGCCATGTCTGATCAGGACTCCGGTCGTAAAACACTCACCATCAACAAACGCGTCGACCCTACAGACGTCTCTTCGGATGCTCGTCCCCGCGTTCGTATCGGTGCCCGTGCGCGTCAAGTTGCGCAACAAAAAATTGCCAAAGACAAAGCCGCACGTCTCAAAGGTGAAGCTCCAACGACGTTTTCCGAGCCCAGAACATCTAAAACGACAGCTCGTCGCTCCGCCCCTGACGGCGCCTTCCCCCGCAGTTCGTCCGCGCGAGGCTCGAGTCGCAGTGCAGTGTTACGAAGCGGACCTAATGAGTTCAGAGATCCCGGTGAACGGGCCCGGCCACTCTCTGATCGCTCGCCCCGCGTCTCAACGCCCAAAGCGTTACCTAAAGAACCAGAAATCTCTCGCTCTGTGATCGTCAGCCCGACGACGGATGTTTTTCATATTTTCGCACCTTGTCCTGTGGGTCTCGAAGAAGCGCTCGGCGCTGAACTCTCCGCGTTGGGCTACGAGCAAGTTCAAACGACGCGCGCAGGCTGTCACTTTGTCGCAGACTGGTGGGGTGTTCAGCGCGCTAATCTTTACTCTCGACTGGCTACGCGTATTTTGGTGCGTGTCGGTCAGGCGCCCGTACAACACGAGGATGACATTCTTGAGTTAGCGCAAAGCATCGGCTGGGAGCGTTGGTTTGGTGCCGAACATACCTTGCGTGTCGACACCTCTGCTGTCAAGAGCCCCATGCAGAGTTTGCAGTACTGTAATTTGCGCGCCAAAGATGGGATATGCGATCGGCTGCGTGATCTCGAAGGCGCACGCCCCTCTATCGATACCGTCAGACCTGATGCGCGTGTACATTTATTTTTGTCTCACGATACCGCGACGATGTACCTCGATACCTCTGGCGAGTCCCTGTTCAAGCGCGGTTGGCGACTAGACAAGGGCGATGCGCCGCTGAGAGAAAATTTAGCGGCTGGTCTCTTGGCGCTCTCTGGTTGGGATCCTCAAGCGGCACTCATGGATCCCTTTTGTGGCAGTGGCACGCTTTTAATTGAAGCCGCCTGGATCGCGCTAGGCGTCCCTCCCGGCATCACTCGACCCTTTGGCTTCGAAAGACTGCGAGACCATCAAGCACGTCACTGGGAAGACCTCAAAGAAGACGCACGCAGCCGTATTTTGCCCGAACTAGAAGCCCCCCTTGTCGGTATTGACGCAGATCCTGAAGCCATTGAAGCGGCTCAACGTAATGCTGAGCGTGCCTTTTTAACCGAAGACACCATCCATTTTGAAGTGGGCGATGCGCGCGATGCAGTCGCTCCTGCGCCAATAGGCTGGATGCTGACCAATCCTCCCTATGGTGAACGTCTCGAAGAGGAAGACTTAGAGTTTTGGCGTGAGTGGTCTGCAAATCTCAAGCGCGAGTTTGCCGGCTGGCAGGTCAACGTCATCACCTCCGACTTAGACCTCCCCAAACACCTTCGCCTCAAGGCAAATCGGCGCACACCGATTTTTAATGGTGCGCTGGACTGCCGTTTATTTAGTTTCGAACTGGTCGAGAGCAGCTATCGAAACGTTGCATCAATGCAACAAAATGTTTAGGTTATAGACTTTTCCTTACAAATTAAGGGTTATCCCTTAAAAGCATTTGCTTAGTTTCGGGTTTTCCCTAATAATAGGGTTATCCCTAACAAGCAATGGAAAATATCATGACTACATACACTGCAAACCGCCTGACTGATGCTCTCGAACGTGACCTGCTTGCCAAAGCCATGGAATCACAGTTTCGTTTTCATCCGCTCCGCGCAATCAAAAATTTCGTGTTCAGCATCGCTTCTTTTATTAACGCAGTACGCACTCAGACGAATGCTCGTTACATGTTCTAAAAACACCCCTGGGTGCGCGGGATCGCCCTAAAAGTGCGGGATAATATGACCGATGAAAACCCGCACTTCGCCTTCTACTGCACTCGCTGAAGCACCAGCACCGCCGCGACTCAGAAGATTTGCCTCCATGATGTACGAGGGCGTTCTTCTCTTCGCGGTTGTTTTTTTAGCTGGTTATCTTTTCGATACCCTCACCCAAAGCCGTCATGCGCTCATGCTGCGCGATAGTCGTCAGGTGTGGCTTTTTATCGCGATCGGCGCCTACTTTCTCATCTGCTGGCGTCGAAGCGGCCAAACCCTGCCGATGAAAGCTTGGCATATCAAGGTACTCGCCTCAAATGGGCAGCCAGCGCCAACGTGGCGCCTCCTCGTGCGCTATGCCTACATGTGGGTATTGCCCTTGCTTGGCGCAGGTATCGTTTGGGGGGCAGCCTCTCTATCGGGTTGGAATGCCATGTTGATGCTGATCGTGGCCACACCATTTCTGGTTTTCATACCCACTTGGTTCACGGCAGAGCAACAATTTCTTCATGATTTGCTCGCAGGTACCCGTTTAGTGAACGTCCAACCCCAGATCCAGCCTAGTAAAAACCCTTAGTTTTAGCTTCTCACCACTCGCCGGTGTTGCGTCAAATGCTCTGGTAAGCCATGCTAGCGAGCATTGCATCGTTTACCCACTAAAAAAGGCATGTTGGACCAATACGCGTCACTCTGCGAATCCTTGCACTGGCAAGTGTCAACCAATTTCAATATTGGTGAGCAATGCTGCCATCGCTGGGCACAAAGCTCAGCCGATGCTCGCAGAATCGCCCTATTTTTTGAGGATGGCGCTGGTCATCGGGATATCTGGACCTATGAACGCCTTGGTGCAGCCACCAATCAGTTTGCGAATGCGCTCACACGTATGGGTGTCAAGCCGGGCGACCGAGTCGCGACCATCTTAGGACAAAGTCCCGAAGCCGTTGTCGCTCAACTCGCTGCATTTAGCGTAGGGGCTGTTGCCATGCCTCTTGCAAGCAACTTGGCACCCAAAGCTCTTGAATATCGTCTGCGTGACTCTGAAACACGCGTGGCTGTTGTCGGTCCTGAGGCGGCACCTCAGCTACTCGGAATTTTGTCGCGATGCTCCAAACTGACCCAAGTTGTCAGTGTCGGCATTGAGGACGACCGTTTATTACCTTGGCGCAGTCTTATGACGCGACAACCCGAGGTCTTCAAGCCCATCATGACACGTGCAGAAGATCCCGCCTTGCTTCTTTACAGCAACGATGCCGGACAACCCGTGCGCGGCACACTGCTCGCGCATCAGGCTCTTCTTGGCGCCCTGCCTGGCTTCGTCGCCTCTCAACACTGGTTTCCCCAGGGTGCCGAGGTGTTCTGGACACCTTTGGATTGGGGGCATTCGAGCGCGTTACTGTGCGGTGTACTTCCAGCACTCTATTTTGGACGCGCCGTTTTAGGTATTCGAGGCGCGACCACGCCAGGTCTAGCGCAGCAATTGCTTGAGCGCTATCCGGTCAGTCACGCGCTTGTCTCAAGCGCTTTACTTCGTCAATTTAAACTCAACGCCCTCACAGAGCTCAAACCCGCGCGCCTACGCAGTATTGCAATTGTCGATGAACCCTTAGATGAAGCACTCGTCCAATGGTGCGAAAAACACTTTGGCTTCAAGCCCAATCAGTTATTCGGGACTTCGGAAATGCCAGCACTGATCGGCGACAGTCATCAAAAATGGACGGGGCGCACAGGAAGTCTGGGCAAAAGATTTCCCGGTCATCGCATCGGCGTACTGAACGAGGATGGCTCAGAGGCTCTTATAGGAGATATTGGTGAACTCGCCGTCAACCGGCTAGACCGATACGGGCACGCCGACCCTGCCATCCCCCTTCGATTATGGCGCACCGAAACCGAAGCAAACACGACCGCCGCTCAAGAATGGTGGCGAACCGGCGAGCTTGCGCGCATCGACTCGGACGGTTTTGTTTGGCATGAGGGACGCAAATCTCGCAACCGAATATCGTGACGCTGTCAGAGTAAACTGATGCCATTCCTCAACGCTTTTATGGATGTTGAATAACATGGCGATTTATCAACTTGGCGAACTCACCCCGCGTATTGATCCCACTGCTTTTATTTTTGACTCTGCCGACATTATCGGTGATGTCGTGGTGGGTGCGCATGCGAGCATTTGGGCCAATGTCAGTATTCGTGGGGACAATACCCTGATCGACATCGGACATCACAGCAATGTTCAGGAAGGCAGTGTGTTGCACTCGGACGAAGATGCGCCTCTTACGATCGCCGAATACGTCACCATTGGACATCAAGCAATGCTGCATGGCTGTTCGATCGGCACGGGCTCACTGATCGGCATGCAAGCGATTGTGCTCAATCATGCGCGTATTGGTCGCAACTGTCTAATCGGCGCTGGCGCTATTGTGCCCGAAGGCAGAGAAATTCCAGATGGCAGTCTTGTAATCGGGGTTGGCAAAATTGTTCGTACCTTGGGCGACGAAGAAATCGCACAAATTCGTCACAATATTGAACACTATGCCGCGCGCGGTCAAATGTATCGCCAACAACTCAAACGTCTAGGCTGAGACTATTCATCGGCCACTATGTCAGATCAACTTAAAAAATTCCTCTCCGAAGACCGTAGCGTTCGTATTGAGTCTGTCCAACTCCATCATGCATGGCAAGCTGCGCAGGCGCATCACAGCTACCCTCCCTCTGTCGCGGCACTACTGGGCGAACTGGTGGCCGCCTCAACGCTGCTCGCCGCAACACTCAAGTTCGATGGTTCGCTATTGCTTCAGCTCCAAGGCGATGGTGCCATCGCTTTGATGGTTGTTGAATGTAGGGCAGACATGAGCATACGTGCCACAGTCAAGCTGCGCGACCGTCCCTTACCGATTCAGCGTGACCTGCAAACACTGCTCAATCCAGGTGGTACTGCCAAATTTATCGTCGTACTCGATCCACCAAAAAATACACTCGGTCGTCAAGCCTATCAAGGAATCGTCCCCCTAGAAGGTGCCTCGATCGCCGAGGCACTCGAACAATACATGCTGCGGTCCGAACAGCTAGACACTCGGATCTGGCTCGCGGCAGATCCGCACAATTGCGCTGGCCTTTTACTCCAGCGTCTGCCGCTTCAGGGCGGCAACCAGCAAGCCGAGATTTCGAGCGCCCAAGAAACATGGCATCGCACCCAGCGACTCGCTGAAACTCTCACAACAAAAGAAATGCTTGAAGTCACTCAGAACGAGCTCTTGCACAGACTGTTCTGGGAAGAGATGCTGCTCATGTTCGAAGCCAAACCCATCACATGGAAATGTTCCTGCACACGTGAACGCGTGGCAGACATGTTGAAAATGCTGGGTCGAAACGAAGTACAAGACATCATTGAGAAGCAAGGAAAAATCGAAGTGGCTTGCGAGTTCTGTGGCCAACCTTATCTTTTTGATGGCGTGGACTCGACTTTGCTCTTTCAACCTTTGGTCCCTAGTTCTGGAAAGTCGATCCACTAATTTCCATCACCACTAGAACTCACAAAGCCTAAGGCCGAATCTCGATGGGGATACAGAGCTGATAGCCGACGCCCCAGACCGCCTTGAGTGCTGGCTCCGCACCTTCAGGGCAGAGAGAAGATAGTTTCTTGCGCAGACGGCTCACAAGACTCTCGAGTGCACGTTTTCCGATGTCATCGACATCGGGACGCTGACTCAACATTTCAGAAATGACTTCAGTTTCAAGCACGTAATTAGAAGCCTGTGCGAGACCCACCAGTAAAGTTTTTTCACTGTTAGTGAGAAAAACTTTTTCTTCAGAATGCGGGCTCGTGATCGAACGGTTTTGCAAGCTCATCACCCAACTCAAAGCGACTTTATTGATTAGACGTGATCGTCGATGCATGCCCATCAGAGCAGCGGTCAGTTCCTCTGGTGCGACAGGTTTGCTAAGATAAATATCCGTTCCCGCCTCGTAACCCTTGAGGCGATCAGGAACCGCTGCGCGCGCGGTGAGCATAATAATACTCATACTCGGAATACTGCTACGTATACGTCGGGCGATTGAGATGCCGTCTTCGCCGGGGAGCGTGAGATCAAGGACGAGCGCATCAATCGGCTCAGTGATCAGCAAATCATCCAAAGAGCGTCCATTACTGACCGCGAACACCAAAAAGCCCTGTTGCTTGAGATGGTAGTGGATTTCTTTGCGCAACAACGGATCATCCTCGACAAGGGCGACACGCATCGGAGCCTGCGCGAAAAGGCTGGAGACCCCCTCGTGACTGCCGAGCCCTTGGAGCTGAGTATTGGAGAAATGTTGACTCATTACTTTAACTCTACCGTAAAGTGCACGAAACCATCATTATGATCGAAACGAATCGACCCAGATAAAATTTTGCACAATGACTTGACTAAATACAAGCCTAAACCTGTTCCTGATTTTTCATGCGCATAGGGGCCACGGTAATAACGACTAAACAGACTGACAGCGTCTGGGACGCCATCTTGACTCACAGCATTGGACACGCGCATCCTCAGCCTAGCAGGATATACACCCAGCGCCTCAATCTGCTCGATCTCAAGCATGATCCGACTACCAGGTTCCGAATACTTGATTGCATTATCGAGCAAATTCGTCAATATGATCGCAAAAAGATTAGGGTCGGTACGAAAAATCAATGACGATGACTGTGGTCGAAACTCAAGGCGCTGCGCCTCATTTTGGCTAACCAACACGCTATACACAAGCTGATAGACATCAACATCTTCGAATTTGGGGGAAAATCCTTTTTGATCGAGCTGATCGACTTGAACGCAACGCTCTATCACCGTATTCATATTATTGATAGCCTGCACCATGCTATCGATTCGATCTGCTGAATCCGTTGATTGCTCGGTCGTTAACACGCCAAGGCTGCGCCTAAGCGAGCCGGCAGCCATTCGCATGGTCGCAAGCGGATTTTTGAGCTCATGCGTGAGCATATCAATCAGCATACTGCGCTCCTTGATTTGTTCTGACTCCGCCAAATTTCTTGCCCGCAAATACTGCAACTCCTGCATTTCTCGATCATAAATGATACGCCGATGGGTGATGTCGCTATTGACCATCAGCGATAACGCTACGGCCACAATCACCCCTCCCCAATTGCCAGGTACTGTCACGATATCCGGTTTCACCCAACCTAACACGGGCAAAATATCAATCCACAACAACCCACCTAAGATGAAGGCGCCTAAAGCAATCAGTCGTTTGTGTGTCAGAGGCATCTGGTGGCAACCAGGCAACGCCAAGAGCAACATAAGCGGCATCAAAGTCACGAGCAAAAAATTGAAATTCAGTGCGGCAAGCGTCACTGGACCTAGCTTAAGGGCGAAGAGTTCCAAAAGCAGGATACCTACTGCACCTTTAACGTAATAGCTGAGCCATCTCGGCGGCCCATGATGCCTCAAAAATTCTTGGACTAGGAGCAAAGAAGATAACAATCTCAATACATACAACGTATTGAAACTCAGATTATCCATCCACACATGGTCTTCGAAATATAGTTTTGCAAACAATCCAGACGAAGAAAGACTAAAGAGCAACGTGACGACTTCTGATATGAAAAAAATACCGGCCAGTCTGTTGCGTATACGAATATATAAAAGCAAAGCCCACAAGCAAATCATCAATACAACACCAAACTCTATGCCAAAGACGCGTTGCTGCTCGACGATCAGGGAGGACAGGTCCTCAGGCGTCATCACCCGTGTTGTCAGAAAGAAGCCATTGATCGTATCGATTCGGAGATAAAAATAATTGTCAACGCCCGCATGGATCGTGACAGGAAAGCAATACGCATTGTCTGCACAGGCGTTTTGACTAGCAGGGAAACGATCTCCCGCAGAGCGCGAGGTCCAGGTGCCTTGTTGATACTCAAAAAGCTGAATATGGCCGATATAGTGGGGGCCAATACGCAAAACAACCTGCTCGGAACCTTGCTCAGGTGCAGCGACAAGAAGTCTCAGCCAACGCACTGTCGGAGAAAATTCACGATTCAGAACGGTCGCAAAAGGCTTGTACTGTTGCGTCAGTGCTTGTTCGATCGTGAGGTCACCAGGAGCAGGTTCGACATACAACCCTCGCTCAATGATGAGGTCATACCCACTCTTGGCGTGCGCACCAACACTCAGGCCTGCGAACAACAGCCAGAGCAGCGCGCGCGCCCAACGCACGATTAACCTTCGACCCTGGCGAGATATTCCACAGCGCTTCGCACACCTTGATTGCCAGCATTGATCCCCAGAGATTGCATCGCGGCTTCGACTCCAGCTAGACAGCCGAGGATCATGGCGGGGTTGAGATCGCCTAAATGACCTATACGAAAGACCCGTCCAGCAAACGGTCCGAGTCCCCCTGCAATCATCACCTGGAATTTTTCTCGGGCGGTTTTACGGATTAACTCGGGATCAATACCTGGCTTGACCAAAATCGCCGTCACCGAATCGGAGCGAGCCTCGGGCACTTGACAAAGAAAACCCAATTGGCCGGTCTCGGACCAAGACTGCACCGCTGCACGAACTGCGCCCGCGAGTGCGCGATGACGCGCATAGACGCGCTCGACACCTTCGCACTCAAGGAGTTCAAAGGCGGCTTCCATGCCAAATAACAAGTTTTGAGGGGCTGTGCCACAAAAACGGCTGTAAGAAGGTCCTTTGCGACGACGCAACCAATCCCAATAAAATCTCGGGGCAGGATTATTTTCACAGACCTTCATCGCGCGCGCATCGGCGACACAAAAACCTACGCCAGGAGGAACCATCAAACCTTTTTGGGAAGCACCGATCACAGCGTTGATCCCCCATTTGTCCATCTCGAAGGGGATCGCACCCAGCGAAGCCACGACATCGACGACGTACAGAGCGGGGTGTCCAGTCGCGTTGATTGCATCGCGAAGTGCCGGAATATCACTCGTCGTGCTACTCGCCGTATCCGTATGCACGGCAAAGACCGCAACGATCTCATGCTGTTTGTCTTCTCGCAAAATCTGCGCGACCGCCTCCATGTCGATGGGATAGCCCTCGTGAAAAGGGGTGCGAATCACGAGCGCGCCCATCGCCTCGGCCATGATGGCCCAAGACTCAGAAAAGTGGCCCGTGCCGGGAATCAACACTTTTTGTCCAGGTGCCAGTAGATTGACGATCATCGCCTCCCAAGCGCCGTGACCGTTTGCCGCATAAAAAAAGACATCCGCTGCCTGCGTTTTCAACAGCTTTTTTAAACCTGCTTCACACGCATCGACGCAAGCATCAACACGAGGATCGCCCATGTCCATCGGCTGCTTGGTCATCGCATCCAGCACCGCTTTGGGCACATTGGAGGGTCCGGGGGAGTGAAGCAATCGTACGCCTGGAAAATATGGAAAAGCTGCTGCTGACGAGGTCATATCCGATCCTTGTGAAAGTAAACAGATTTTAACCTGTCGCTATCCATACGCGCTCATCCGCATCGACAACGCGTACCTTGGACACCACACTTTGCGCACCCTTGTTCTCAACCGGCCTCAGTCCGTCAACATACTATGAATCCAATGTGCCCTTTTCCCCGCGTTTCTACCGACAGAATCCAACCACAACAAGGCGCAGCGCTGCTTGAATGCGTATTGGCCTTGTTACCTATTCTGCTCGTGGGTAGCGTTTGTCTCGAGCTCGCACGCGGCTATCAACTCCGCCAGTTACTTATTCTTGCACTGCAAGACGCTGCACGCGTAGCGGCAGTCCATCACGCCGAGCCACAAGCATGGCAACCCGTGCTGAAACGCTCTTTGTCCCGATTATTTATCCCAGCAGGTCGATTCGCCAATGCCCACATGCGGCAAGAGGCGGCGCGGCAGGACTTTCAATCTCGTTTTAAGCGGCCGCTCTGGCAGGCGTTTCAAGTCGCATCGGATCCCGATACCATTCACCTACGCTTAATTTATCTGCATCGACCCATGCAAGAATGGTTAAGGATTTTGTTACAAGAGTTACGTCAGGAGAAACACGGTTTGATCCCGCTCGTCGTAGACTACCGTGTCTTGAGACAACACAGTCATGGAGGGAGGTAGAACGACTCAGCGAGCGACTGGCTTGGCGCCTGGTACAGGCTTGGAGCTGGGCTTGAGTTCGGGCGGCTTTACGCCAAGCGGCAAAATCTGTACGAAAACCTCCCCCTGCCGCATCATCCCGAGCTCACTGCGGGCACGCTCCTCAGAGGCTTCGGTTCCCGAGCGAAGGTCTTCGACTTCGGCTGCCAACGCAACGTTTCGCGCGCTGAGACCATCGTTCATCATGCGCTGATCAGCGACTTGCGTCTGCATATCCCAAACGGAAAACCACCCGCCCCGACCCATCCACAAGGGATACTGGATCAGACCGACTAGCGCAATCATCACAATCAGTAAAAGACGCATAACACCTTAATGATCTGGAACAGCCGAAGGCCGTTCCAGCAAGTCGAGATTTAGCGCAAGTTATAAAACGCATCGCGACCGGGATAGGTCGCGACTTCGGCGAGTTCTTCCTCGATCCGCAATAACTGGTTGTACTTAGCCATGCGATCAGAGCGCGACAATGAGCCGGTTTTGATTTGCATGGCGTTGGTCGCCACCGCGATATCCGCAATCGTCGAGTCCTCGGTTTCACCGGAGCGATGAGACACCACAGCGGTATAACCAAAACGCTTCGCCATTTCAATCGCTGCGAACGTTTCCGTCAAGGTACCGATCTGATTAATTTTGATCAAAATCGAATTGGCGATACCTTGGTCGATGCCTTGCTTGAGGATCTTGGTGTTGGTGACAAACAAATCGTCGCCTACCAACTGGACCTTACGACCAAGCCTTTCAGTCAAATGTTTCCAGCCAGCCCAGTCATTTTCAGCCATACCGTCTTCGATCGAGATGATCGGATATTTGTCACACCATGTCGACAACAGATCGGTCAAGGCCTCGGAGGACAGGGACACACCACCCTCTCCGTGCAAGGTGTATTTACCATCACGATAAAACTCAGAGGCCGCACAGTCCAGACCTAAGGCAATCTGCGAACCTGGCTCATAGCCTGCGTTTTCAATCGCACGCAAAATCAGCTGAATCGCGGCTTCGTGATTAGCGACGTTTGGTGCAAAACCGCCCTCGTCACCCACGGCTGTCGACATGCCCTGATCGTTGATAATTTTCTTGAGCGCGTGGAATATTTCTGCTCCCATCCGCAAGGCTTCACGAAAACTCGAAGCGCCAATTGGCAGAATCATCAACTCTTGCATGTCAAGCGTGTTGTTCGCATGCGCGCCACCGTTGATTACGTTCATCATCGGCACGGGCATGCTCATCGGACCGCTTCCACCAAAATAGCGATACAGAGACAAGCCCGACTCATCAGCAGCTGCGCGGGCGACGGCCATACTCGCAGCCAGAATGGCATTGGCGCCAAGGCGTGATTTACCCTCCGTGCCGTCGAGTTCGATCAATGTACGATCCAAGAATGTTTGCTCTTGTGCATCTAGACCCATCAAAGCTTCGGAGATCTCGGTGTTTAGATTTTCCACTGCACGCAAGACACCCTTGCCGAGGTAACGGGATTTGTCACCATCACGCAACTCAATAGCCTCACGGCTACCCGTCGAGGCGCCAGACGGGACAGCCGCACGGCCCATCGCACCTGATTCGAGCAAAACGTCGCACTCGACGGTCGGATTACCACGCGAGTCGAGAATTTCACGACCAATGATGTCTACGATTGCACTCATTTCTGTCTTTCCTGAAAAATA
>CAMBLP010000027.1 GCA_945868195.1 Bordetella parapertussis | reverse complement strand
GACGCGCCGTCAGTGGTGAGGACGAGGGCACTCTCGTTCACGTCTAAAGGATTAAACATGAGTATTGCGGACATTCAAAAATCAGCTGAAAGCCGAATGAGCAAATCCCTCGAAACGCTTAAGTCAAATCTTGCCAAAATTCGAACAGGACGTGCGCACACTGGTATTTTGGATCATGTTCAAGTGGAGTACTATGGCTCCCCGGTACCCATTAGTCAGGTCGCAAACGTAACCTTAATGGATGCACGCACGCTGAGTGTTTCAGTATGGGAAAAAAATCTAGGTGCTGCAGTAGAAAAAGCAATACGAGACTCTGATTTAGGTCTCAATCCTGTTGGCATGGGAGATAGCATTCGCGTTCCTATGCCTGCATTAACCGAAGACCGTCGTCGTGACTTAAACAAGGTCGTTAAATCTGAAGGCGAGGATGCAAAAATAGCCATTCGCAATCTTCGTCGTGATGCCAATGAGGCTTTTAAAAAGCTGATAAAAGAAAAAGAAATTTCTGAAGATGATGAGCGCCGTGCTCAAGACGTTGTCCAGAAATTAACAGATCGTTGCGTTGTTGAAATTGACAAAATGATCTTACAGAAAGAAGCTGAGATCATGACGGTTTAAACCGCCATAACTATGTCCCTCAGCTCAACGATCGAAATTCCCGCAACTACAGCTGTTCCTCAACATGTCGCCATCATTATGGATGGCAACGGAAGGTGGGCCGCCAAACGTCTATTACCACGCACCGCAGGTCATGCTCGTGGCGTTCAGTCGGTGCGTTCAGCAGTCGAGACCTGCGGCAAGCTCGGCGTTCGTTATTTAACTCTTTTTGCTTTCAGCTCTGAAAACTGGCGGCGGCCAGCCGATGAAGTTTCTTTGCTCATGCGCTTGTTTGTCCAAGCCCTTGAGCGTGAAGTATCCCTTCTGCTGGAGCAAGGTGTTCGTCTTCGCGTGATTGGCGACCTTTCGGCTTTTGATCAAAAACTACAGGATCTCATCACACAAGCTCAAGAAAAGACAGCGCATAATGACAAACTTCACCTCACGGTTGCTGCGAATTATGGCGGCCGCTGGGATGTCTTGCAGGCAACGCGAAAAATGTTACAAAACAATCCCGATTTTGGTGTGGATCCTGGGCGTATTGATGAGCCCGCACTTGCACAATATCTCTCGATGGCTTGGGCGCCTGAGCCAGATTTATTTATCAGAACAGGCGGCGAACAACGCGTTTCAAATTTTTTAATCTGGCAATTGGCCTATACAGAATTATTTTTTACTGATTGCTTTTGGCCAGACTTTAATAAGGATGAGTTAAAAAAAGCGTTTGAGTGGTACCGCAATCGTGAGCGCCGTTTTGGTCGCACTAGCGCACAATTACATACAGATTCACCTCGATAAGACACATGCTCAAACATCGCATCCTTACGGCTATCGTTTTGTTTGTGATGCTAGCGATCGTATTGTCAACAAATTCTGCTTGGCCCTTTCTTGTTTTTTTAGCCATCACTTGTGGTCTTGCCGGATGGGAATGGACGCGTATTACTCTTGGCTGTTCATCCGTTTGGCCTCCTATTCTTGGGATCGGTCTTTTGTCACTCACCCTCGTTCAGGCGTTTTTTTGGTCTAAGCAAGATGTGAACAATACGGTTGTTGTACAGCTTTGTGCAGTCATAAGCGTTTACTTTTGGCTGACGGCTGTCAGTCGCGCGCTCTATCAGGCACAGGTTTCTACGAGGTCCGCCCCGTTGGGTTGGAGTGGCTTTGCTTGCATCACACTATTCGCGACGTGGGGAGCTTTAGCCGATCGATACCAAGAACATGGCGTTTTTTATATTCTCTCTCTTCTCATTGTGATTTGGGTAGCAGATATTGCCGCTTATTTCGTTGGGCGCGCTGTTGGTCGTCACAAACTGGCTCCTGCTATTAGTCCTGGAAAAACTCGCGAAGGTGCTTTGGCAGGTATTGTTGGTGTTGTGATTTGGCTTCTTGTTTCCGCGCAATGGCCAGAAAGCTTTGGTGCAGATTTAGTGCGTCGCTGGGGACTTGCCAGCTCCATTCTGCTGGCCATTTTGCTTGCGATATTCTCAATTTCCGGCGATCTTTTCGAGTCATTACTCAAACGAAGGGCAGGGATCAAAGACTCTAGTCAACTGCTTCCTGGTCATGGCGGTGTTTTTGACCGCATCGATGCTGTTGTGGCAGTTGTCCCACTCGCATACTTGCTGACCGGGGGATGGAAACTTTGAAACCTGCACGTATCACCATCCTTGGTTCTACAGGATCGATTGGTCTCAATACCCTTGACGTGATCGCGCGACATCCAGATCGCTTTGTCGTGTATGCGTTATCCGCACATTCTCGAATAGAACAGCTTGCTGCTCAGGCACTGGTAACTCGGGCGCGCGTGGTGGTAGTCCCCACTGACTCTGCTGCCAATTTATTTAAAAAAGCGTGGCCCGCTGGAGTGACTTCTCCAGAAATTCGCATTGGGCAACAAGCCCTTATCGATACGGCCGGTGAAGATGAGACTGATATAGTCATGGCCGCTATCGTTGGCGCTGCCGGCCTTCCTTCGGCTTTGGCTGCTGCGCAAGCGGGCAAACGCGTTTTACTTGCAAATAAAGAAGCACTGGTTGCCGCAGGTGCATTATTTATGGCAGCTGTAAAGGAGAGTGGGGCTGAGCTCCTGCCTATTGATAGCGAACATAACGCGATTTTTCAATGTTTACCTCACGATGGCAGGGCGAGTGCGCCATCATGTCCTAGCGCAGGTGTTAGAAGATTAATTTTGACTGCATCAGGAGGACCATTTCGAACAAAAAAATGGGCTGAACTTAGTCTTGTGTCACCTGAACAGGCCTGCGCCCACCCCAACTGGAGTATGGGAAAAAAAATCTCAGTAGACTCCGCAACCATGCTCAACAAAGGGCTCGAAGTCATTGAGGCGCATTGGTTGTTTGCGATGCCTGCAGAGCGCATTCATGTCGTCATACACCCTCAAAGTGTCGTCCATTCGATGGTAGAGTATGAGGACGGGTCAGTCATCGCACAGTTAGGTCAGCCAGATATGCGTACTCCAATTGCCTATGGTTTAGGATTTCCTGAACGCATATCATCCGGTGTCGGAATACTTGATTTGGCTCTTGCCGGTAGACTTGATTTTGAACAACCCGATCTTGAACAGTTTCCCTGTCTAAAGTTATCTTTCGAGGCGCTGCGTTGCGGACAAGGCGCATGCATCTCGCTCAATGCCGCCAATGAAATAGCAGTCGCTTCGTTTTTAGATGGCAAATTGTCGTATACGAGTATTGCTACTCTGATTGAAAATACGCTTACGTGGCACGCAGGAAAACCCCGCTGGCCCCTGAATTCCCTTGATGATGTCATGGCGCTTGATGCCGAAGCTCGCCGGCAGGCTGCGCAATGGATATCTACCTAGCTTGATGTGATGCACTGATTGCCTGTGCAAGAGTTTGAGTATTTAACGATTTTTTGGCTAGGACTATGCTTACGACACTTCTTTCTTTTTTTGTGACACTTGGGATTCTCATCACCTTTCATGAGCTAGGCCATTATTGGGTCGCACGCTGGTGCGGCGTTCGAGTTTTGCGTTTTTCAATTGGATTCGGCAAGGTCTTAATTAAGCGTGTCGACAAAAATGGGACCGAATGGGCGCTATCGGCGATACCTTTGGGCGGTTACGTCAAAATGCTTGACCAGGACGACTTGGCGCCAACGAAAGATGTGTCTACCTCAATTGTTTCAGGACCTGCGTTGGAGACAACCGAAACAGATCCCCGAGGGACTAGTTTTCAATCACAGCCGGTATCCAGAAGGTTTGCTATTGTTGCTGCGGGGCCTTTATTTAATCTTTTGTTGGCCGTCTTTCTCTACGCTGGGATCAATCTGGTAGGAACTCAAGAACCCGAAGCAATTTTGGCTCAACCAACCCTGAATTCACCCGCGGCACAAGCAGGTCTTCAGAGTGGTGACAAAATCATTGCTATCAATCAAACGCCTATCGCTTCCTGGCCGCAACTTCGCTGGAACTTATTACAACTGCTCGCTGACGGCGGAGAAACTCAAATCACTGTAGACCAAGGTGGCGCTCAACTCAACCGAACACTCAAACTGCCAACACTTGCGGACCCCTCACAGGCTGACCCTATGAGAGATTTAGGTCTGGGTCTCGCGAGTGGTCCTCCCTTTGTTCGCGGCATCGTACCGGGTAGCGTTGCTCAACGCGTTGGACTCGAGCCACAAGATAAAATCGTTCGAATCGGAGCGATTGATCGTCCAGATACTGGAACTCTAGTCCGAACGATTCAACAGCATTCGGGCCGCGAGATTGTCATCGACGTTGAACGTGGCCAGCAAAAAATTAAGTTTACCTTGGTTCCCGCTCCGTACACCCTTGAAAATGGTCAGATTGTTGGACGTGCAGGTATTCAAATTGGCGCCGATGTTGCAATGGTCAAGGTCAGTTATGGGCCCATCGACAGCTTGATGAATGGTGCCGTCAAAACGTTTGATACAGCATGGTTTTCACTGCGCATGATGGGGCGGATGATCACAGGCGATGTATCGCTTAAAAATATCAGCGGACCTGTCACCATTGCTGACTATGCGGGTCAGTCCGCCAAGATTGGTTGGGCTGCCTACATCGCATTTTTAGCACTGGTCAGTGTGAGTCTAGGCATTCTTAATCTCCTACCCATCCCTATGCTAGATGGCGGGCATCTCATGTATTATCTCTGGGAGATGGTTCGTGGCAAACCTGTTTCGGCGAATGTGATGGAGTGGGGCCATAAAATTGGTTTGACCTTACTGGCAGGTCTGATGGGTCTTGCTTTATTTAACGATTTCATTCGCATTTTAAGCTGAGCCAGTTCTGACTTAAAATCTATTAATTGCTATCTTTTTAATCAGCTCGCCATTCACCTACATACAAGATATTTGAGGATTACCCGGGATGCTCGCTCGTTTGCCATTTGTGTTTGACAAAGCCCTGCGCTTGATGACGCACGCTCTGTGCCAGGTGCTTTTGGTGGCATCGCTATTGATCCCTTTGAGTGCGCAGGCATTTGCTCCTTTCGTTGTAAGCGATATTCGGGTCGAAGGAATGCAGCGTACTGAGCCAGGATCGATCTTTGCTCAGCTTCCCTTTAAAGTCGGCCAACAATTTACTGAAGCGCTCGCTACTGAATCTATTAGAAAACTTTATGCGACGGGTCTTTATTCAGACGTACGCATTCAGACGGCAAATCGTGTTGTGGTTGTAGCGGTTCAAGAACGTCCAACGATTGCCGCGATCACGTTTACGGGTATGAAAGAGTTTGAGACAGATGCCATTATTGGCAATCTCAAACAAGTGGGTTTTGCGCAAGGACGTGTTTTTGACCAATCGATGCTCGAGCAAGCACAGTTTGAGTTGCGTCAAGCCTATCTCAATAAAGGAAAGTACTCGGTTGAAATCTCTCCGACCGTCACGCCTTTGCCCCGCAATAGAGTTGGCATTAATTTTGACCTGTTCGAAGGCAGTGTTGCACGCATTCGTGAAATTAATATTGTTGGAAATTCCGCGTTTACTCAGAGCAGGTTACGTGACTTGATGTCTCTGACCACGCCCGGTTGGCTAACTTGGTATACCGATACCGATAAGTACTCACGAGAAAAGCTTGAAAAAGACGTCGAAGTCATCAAATCTTTTTATCTTGACCGCGGCTACCTTGAATTCAAAATCGAACCCCCACAGGTTTCTATTTCTGGTGATCGAGAAGACATTTTCATTACATTGACAATTTCAGAAGGTAAGCCCTATACCGTTTCTGAGGTCAAACTTGCAGGTGACTTGTTAGGTCTTGAAAGTGAAATCAATCAATTTGTTCAGTTAAAACCCGGGCAAATTTTTTCCGGCGCCAAAACGAACGCGACGGCTAAAGGCATTTCTGATTATCTGGGTGATTTAGGTTATGCCTTTGCCAACGTCAACCCCAACCCAGTGCTTAATCGCGAAAATCAAACTGCCGAAGTGACTTTTTACGTAGATCCTAGCAGACGTGTCTATGTTCGTCGTATTCAAGTTGTCGGAAATCATCGTTCCAAGGATGAGGTGATTCGCCGTGAGGTGCGTCAACAAGAAGCAGCTTGGTATGACGGGGGTAAGATTAAACTCTCTCGCGATCGACTTGACCGTGTTGGCTACTATAAAGAAGTTAAAGTAGGAACAGAACCCGTACCAGGGTCACCAGATCAAGTCGATATCAATCTAACCGTTGAAGAAAAACCAACGGGTCTACTTAATTTAGGAGTCGGTTACGGACAAGTCGACGGAGTGATCTTGTCAGCAGGTATTTCCGAAGAAAACGTCTTCGGAAGCGGTACAAATCTGACGCTTAACCTCAACACAGGCGCCTACAACCGAAGCGTTGTATTGGCACATACTGATCCATACTTTACCAATGATGGTGTGAGCCGCACGAGTTCGATTTACTACCGCACGATCACGCCTTACTCAAATAACCCAGGTAACTACAAGGTCACGACAGGTGGTTTAGGTTTGAATTTCGGTGTACCTATCAGCGAGTTTGATCGGATATTCTTAGGTGTCAACCTAGAACGAAATTCGATCGGTTTGTTTTCTAACTCCCCTCTGGCTTATCGCGAGTATGTAAGAGATTATGGTGAAACAACAACGGCTGCGATTCTAAACATGGGTTGGTCAAAAGACAATCGTGATAGCGCCCTGAGTCCAACCAAGGGTTCCTTTACTCGACTCAAACTTGATGTTGGTACTGGTAGCTTGGATTACTACATGTTCGGTGCGCAACACCAGACCTATGTTCCAATCGGTCGCAATTTCACTCTCGCATTCAATGGATTGTTTGATTTCGGTAATGCCTATAAGACTGATTTGCCCTATCCCATCATTAAAAACGTCTACGCCGGTGGTATTGGCACTGTCAGAGGTTACTCACAAAACTCTCTCGGTCCAAGAGATCTTTTGACTAACACTTATCTAGGTGGTTCAAAGCGGGTTGTAGGCAATGTCCAGTTCTACCTCCCATTCCCTGGTACTCAGCAGGATCGTTCGCTACGTTGGTTTGCCTTCGCTGATGGGGGTCAGGTTTTTGGTACTAACGGCTTTGGCAATGACACAGCTATTGACTTTGGCCAGATGCGATACTCAGCCGGTATCGGCTTGTCTTGGATCTCACCGTTAGGTCCCCTCCAGTTATCCTTTGCTAGGCCTTTAAACTCCAAGCCGGGTGACAATACGCAAATCTTCCAATTTCAAATCGGAACAGGTTTCTAAAATTTTTTATAGTACTTTTTAGTGGCACAATACCTATCTGTGTTCGTTTATCGAGAGAATTTAATAATGGTTGCAACTTCCGTCTCCCAGTTACAAATGCGCACTTCGCCTATTGGCTTTATCAAATACCTTTTGTTATGGATCATCGCTTTTTCATGCGTCATGTCCTCTTTGGTCTTTGGAAATATTGCACAGGCCCAGGGTTCTAAAATCGGCTTTGTCAACACTGAGCGAATTTTGAGAGATTCTGCTCCTGCCAAAGCCGCTCAAACAAAAATTGAGGCTGAATTTAAGAAACGCGAAGAAGAAATTCAGCGTCTTGGCAACAATCTGCGCACTGCTGCTCAAAAATTTGAAAAGGATGCGCCTGTTCTTTCTGAATCTGATCGCAATAAACGTCAACGCGAATTGGCTAATATCGATGCAGACCTGCAGCGTAAGCGTCGCGAACTTCAAGAAGACTTTAATCGTCGCCGTAATGAGGAGTTCGCTACGATTATCGAGCGCGCCAATGCAGCGATTAAACGTATCGCTGAAAAAGACAATTTCGATATGATTCTGCAGGATGCAGTCACTGTTAACCCACGCATTGATATTACCGACAAGGTGATACAAGCGTTGGGTGCCAAATAATAAGATCGATACATGCCCGTTCTGTTAGACCCCGCACGGGCACCTCTTCTCTCTGAGCTATTACGTGCCGTTCCTGGTGGTTTAGTTCAAAATGTGGTGTCTGCGGGGCTCATTGACGATCCACGCATAGCAGGTTTAGGCTCACTTGCGCATGCGAGTGAGTTTGAAATCTCTTTCATTGTTCATCCTAAGTATCTTGATCACTTAGCATGTACTCGCGCTTGTGCAGTGATTGTTCTTCCTGAAATCGAAGAAAAGCTAGCTCAAGCATCTCCTGCGCCTCAATTTACGCGCATTGTCTGCAAGCACCCCTATCTTCTTTATGCCCGAATCTCTCAATGGTTCGAATGGGCCAGTCGTCCGGCTTATGAGCCTGGCATTCATGCTACTGCGGTTATTGACCCTACGGCGATCATCTCCCCAAGTGCACGCATTGGCCCGCATGCAGTCATTGGAGCACGTTGCGTTGTGGGGGCGATGACTCAGATTGGTGCGGGGTGCTTCTTAGGTGATGACGTCGAGATCGGCTCGTCCTCTGTTCTTTATCCTCGCGTCTCTATTTATTATGGTGTCAGAGTGGGTGATCGAGCGATCATCCATAGCGGTGTCGTACTCGGGGCGGACGGCTTTGGTTTTGCACCAGATCCAAGTTTATCAAAAGGTGCTTGGGGCAAAATTCCTCAGCTAGGGGTTGTGCTTGTCGGCCATGATGTGGAGATTGGAGCCAACACAACCATTGATAGAGGAGCTCTCGATAACACCGTCGTTGGAGATGGCGTCAAGATCGATAACCATGTGATGATTGGTCACAATTGTATGATAGGTGCGCATACTGCGATTGCCGCGTGTGTGGGCATCGCAGGATCGACCGTGATTGGGTCGCGCTGCACAATTGGCGGGATGGCCGGCGTTTCAGGTCATCTCGTGATTGGTGATGATGTACATATCTCAGGCGGCACAGGCATTATTGCGAGTATTGATCAGCCGGGTCGTTATACCGGCGTTTACCCTTTCGCAGAACATAAAGAATGGCAGAAAAATGCTGCAGTTGTTACGCAGTTATCTGGTTTGCGCAAGAGGCTCAGAGCACTTGAGCGCAACGATTCATAAGCACGCTTTTGAGTGTCATTGACAATGCGTATTTCGTTTTTATCACTTTAATTACTTAAAGCGTTTAGGATAAGTTATGCAACTTGATATTAAAAGTATTCTCGACAGAATTCCTCAGCGCTATCCGATGTTGTTGATTGATCGCGTGATAGACATGGTGCCGGGAAAATCGATCAAGGCGCTTAAAAATGTATCCATTAACGAGCCTTTTTTTACAGGACATTTCCCTCATCACCCTGTGATGCCAGGTGTACTCATTCTTGAAGCTATGGCACAAGCCGCTGCAATATTTTCTTTTGCTGATGAGGCGGGTCTTAAACCCAAAGATAAAGAATTTTTGTATTATTTTGTTGGAATTGATGGTGCTCGATTTCGTAAACCTGTATTGCCAGGTGATCAACTGCACATTGAGGTTGTTGCAGAGCGCTTGGGTCGCAGTATTTGTAAATATCAAGGCCATGCCTTTGTCGATGGTCAGGTAGTCGCTGAGGCTAAGTTGATGTGCGCTATTAGACCAATGGAAGAATAAATGGCTGCATTCATTCATCCGACCGCTATTATCGACCCCAAGGCTCATTTGCATCCTTCGGTTTCAGTTGGGGCATATTCCATCATCGGACCCGGTGTCCGTATCGGTGCTGATACGATTGTTGGACCTCATTGCATCATTGATGGTGATACCACCATTGGTCAAGGCAATCATTTTTATCGTTTTTGTTCGATTGGAGGCATGCCTCAGGACAAAAAATATGCCGGCGAACCTACCAAACTTGTTATGGGTGATCGCAATATGGTGCGTGAGTACGTCACCATCAATATCGGCACAGTTCAGGATGGCGGGGTGACTCGGCTTGGTTCTGATAACTGGATCATGGCCTATGTCCATGTTGCGCATGACTGTCAGATCGGCAGTCAAACGATTCTTGCTAATGGCGTTCAAATGGGCGGTCATGTCCACATTGGTGATTGGGCCATCGTCGGTGGACTTGCTGCTGTACATCAGTTTGGTAAGATCGGCGCACACAGTATGACGGGTGGTCAAAGCGCACTTCATATGGATATCCCACCCTATGTGATGGGCTCTGGCAATCCCTGCGTCCCGGTTGGTATTAATGTCGAAGGGCTTAAACGCCGTGGATTTTCTTCTGAATCAATCAGTGCACTTCGCGATGCCTACAAGATTATTTATCGCCGAGGTTTAACCCTCGGCGACGCTTGCGCTGAAATTCGCAATAGACAACAACTTGAACCCGCCGTTGCTCAAGCGCTTCAACCCTTGCTCGACTTTGTAGAGGCGAGTGCGCGCGGTATCATTCGACCATGACGTGGCGCCTTGGGCTCATTGCGGGCGAGCCCTCGGGTGACATCATCGCCGCAAAAGTATTGGCAGGTCTTAAACAAGCAGATCCCTCGGTTCGCTCTGAAGGGATTGGCGGTCCGCATTTGGCTGCCGAAGGTTTGGATGTCTGGCATCCTATGCATGCGCTCAGTGTCTTTGGTTATGTGGATGCAATCAAGCGCTTACCTTCTTTATTACATATTTATCTTGACGTTAAAAACCGATGGTTGCGAGAGCCGCCCGCTGTTTTTTTAGGGGTCGACGCCCCTGACTTTAATTTACGTTTGGAGCATCGCTTGCGTAAAGCGGGTGTGCCGACGGTGCAATTTGTGGGTCCATCGATTTGGGCTTGGCGCTTCGAGCGCATACATTACATTCGTGAAGCTGTTTCTCACATGCTTGTATTGTTTCCTTTCGAAGAGGCTATTTATAAAAAAGAAGGTATTCCTGTCACCTATGTTGGTCATCCCATGGCCGATGCGATTGCAATAGAACCAGATCAGAAAGCAGCGCGTATTCGCCTTGGACTCGATCAACAGGCTAGAGTGATTGCAGTTTTACCCGGAAGCCGGGCCTCAGAGATCAAGCTGATTGCGCCACGTTTTTTACAGACAGCCCAACGCTTACAAAAGTATGATCCTACTCTGCAGTTCGTTGTCCCCATGGTCAATGAGCAGCGAGAACGCGAATTCAAAGAATTTTTAAAGCAGTATCCTGTTAATCACTTGCAAATCGTGAGGTCGCAACCTCAAGCAATTGGCATGGCTGATCCGATCGCATGGTCAGTTCTTGAGGCGTGTGATGTTGCGCTCGTTGCAAGCGGTACAGCAACGCTCGAAACAGCACTGTTTAAAAAACCCATGGTGATTTCCTATGCCGTCTCGCCCTTAGTGCGCAAAATCATGGCCTGGAAGTCAGGACAGGAACGTCCTTATTTACCTTGGGTGGGTTTGCCTAATGTCTTGCTTAACGATTTTGTCGTTCCCGAACTGATTCAAGAAGATGCCACGCCCGAAAAGCTCGCTCAGGCACTTTCAGCTTTGTTAAATGATGAGAATCGTTGTGAAGTTATCAGGAGTCGATTTACTGAAATGCATCATACGCTGCGCTGCAATACACCTGTTCGCGTAGCTCAGGTTATTGAGTCGATCGCGCTCAATCGTCGTTAAATCAAATGGCAAAATCAACTCCGCATGCATCTCAAGTCAGTCTTTTTGATTTGCATAAAGAAACAACGCTTTATGCCGCAGGGGTTGATGAGGCGGGTCGGGGTCCGCTGGCAGGCGATGTTTACGCTGCCGCCGTGATACTGGACAGCCATCATCCAATCGATGGACTTGCAGACTCAAAAGTTTTGTCAGAGAAAAAACGGGAGCTACTCGCTGAACACATCAAAGCGCACGCTCTGTGTTGGTCAGTGGGCATTGCCTCCGTTGAGGAAATTGATCGTTTGAATATTTTACAAGCTACGCTTCTGGCGATGAAGCGTGCTGTAGAAGGCCTTTCTATTCAGCCTGAACTCGCTTGGGTCGATGGAAATCAGTCGCCTCGTCTGAGCTGCCGAGTTCAAACCATCATCAAAGGTGACGCGCTGGTTCCAGCAATATCGGCTGCTTCTATTCTCGCAAAAACAGCACGAGATCATGATCTAAAACGCCTCCACAATCTTTATCCGCAATACGCCTTTGATCAGCACAAAGGTTACGGAACAGCACTACATATGGCACGACTTAAGCAGTATGGTCCGAGTCCAGTACATCGGCGCAGTTTTGCGCCAGTTCGCGCTTGTTTGGAAACTATATGAAACATATTGAGTCCCGTGCTAATCCACTTTATAAGCAGCTCTACAAATGGCAGTCAAGCGCAGGTAGGAGAGATGAACCTATTTTGCTTGAGGGTATTCATCTATGCGAATCTTGGCTCGCCTTGGGCAAACAACCTAAATATGCCATTTTTGATCTTGAGCGTGTGTCTCAGTCGCAGATAGCCGGCTTAATCGATAAATTAAATCCTGACGTATGCCTCACGATGTCTGGTTCACTGCTCGGAAACCTCTCCAGCGTCGATACGGATCAAGGTGTATTGTTTGTTGCGCAGCCAACGATTCATCCGATTCCAGAAAAAATAGTTGAAACAATCGTGTTGCTAGACCGACTACAGGATCCCGGCAATGTGGGTGCTATTTTACGAACCTCTGCTGCTGCAGGCATCAAGCGAGTGTTTGCTTCTGTTGGTACAGCAGGATTGTGGTCGCCGAAAGTGCTACGCAGTGCTCAAGGCGCACATTTTCAGTTGAAGTTACATGAACAGACTAATTTAAAAAGTCTGTCATCATCGTTGGCAGTACCCATGATTGTGACAACACTTGAGCAGGCTCATGATCTCTATATGACAGCCTTGCCTAAACATGCAGCGTGGGTATTCGGTAACGAAGGACAAGGCGTTGACCCTGAGCTTCTCGCACGCGCCGACTTACGCATCAAAATCATGCATGATCGCGCTGTTGAATCACTGAACGTCACCGTTGCCTCTGCCATTTGCTTGTTTGAACAAAGGCGACAACACCATGTCACTCAAGAAGCGAAGCAAATTAATCAATAAGCGGTATGTCGATCCAGTCCAACCTCCTGCAATACCGTGGTCGATATTTCTTCGATCGACTTGGTGGTAGTTGAAAGCATAGGAATGGACTCTCTGCGCATCAAGCGTTCCGCTTCTGCGACTTCGTGACGACATTGGGGGAGTGAAGCATAAAGACTGTCAGGGCGACGCTCTTGACGCACCTCCATCAGGCGCTCTGGTTGAATCGTGAGTCCAAAGAGCTTTTCTCGAAAAGGCATCAACGTTGAGGGGAGAGCGCCTCGGTCGAAATCCTCTGGAATCAACGGAAAATTAGCGGCCTTTACTCCATATTGCATCGCCAGATAGAGGCTTGTTGGTGTTTTTCCACAGCGAGAGACGCCGATCAAGATCACATCAGCCTGAGCCAATCCAGACACAAACTGACCATCATCATGTGCCAGACTGAAATTGATGGCTTCGATGCGATTTCTATATTGCATCGAGCTAGCGGCTTTGTGCGATTTACCGATCGAATGACTCGATTTCATGCCTAGATTGTGCTCAAGAGGCTCCACAAAGGCACCAAATAAATCTAAAAACAAAGCATTGGCGAGTTTGACGCGTCCTAAAACATCCGGATTGACCAGCGTGGTAAAAACAATAGGAGCGGTTCCTTGATCAGCGGCGCAGCGATTAATACGCTGAACCACAGTATCTGCCTTTTCAACAGAGTCAATAAATGGCACTCGGACCTGTTTAAACGTCACTGACTCAAACTGAGAAAGGACGGAATGACTAAACGTTTCCGCAGTGATACCCGTTCCATCGGAAATAATGAAAACAGTCCGTTCGGTTGCGCTCATGGTCATTTCAGATGGTCCAAGTCAGAGTCTTGAGTAGTATAATGCAGTGCAACAAGAGCTAGTTCGATTGTCACCCCAAAACGGCCAAGGCCAGTTTGGTGAGTACCCGTTAGCACTCGCAAGCATGCACATTTAACAACATTGCTGCGAAACAAAACGCTGACCGCTCTCACCAAACTCGCTTTCTCACATTGTAAAAGGGTGACTTTCATGTCATATGTCGTGTCTTTTGAGCAGCTCCGTATGACGGATGTTGACTCTGTTGGAGGAAAGAACGCCTCTTTAGGCGAAATGATTAGCCAACTTTCAGATGCTGGCGTACGTGTACCTGGCGGTTTTGCCACCACTGCTCAGGCCTTCCGTGACTTTCTGTCCGGAACAGGTCTTGATGTTCGTATTGCTGAGCGCCTTTCTACGCTCAACCCTGAGGATGTTCGCGAACTTGCTTTGGCAGGGGGACAGATTCGTCAGTGGATTGTTGAGGCACCTCTGCCAGTTCAGTTGCACTCAGATATTAAAAAAGCGTTTGCCTTGCTAGATGCAGAGGGCAACGGCTCTTTTGCCGTGCGTTCCTCGGCCACAGCTGAAGACTTACCCGATGCCTCTTTTGCGGGTCAACAAGAAACCTTTTTAAACGTTGTCGGCTTTGAAGACGTCATTGACAAAATTCGCCATGTTTTTGCATCGCTCTATAACGACCGTGCAATTTCCTATCGTGTTCACAAGGGATATGCGCATGCTGATGTCGCGCTTTCCGCAGGCATTCAACGCATGGTGCGCTCTGACAAAGGCAGCGCGGGTGTGATGTTTACCCTCGACACCGAGTCAGGTTTCGAGGATGTCGTTTTTATCACTTCTTCTTACGGTTTAGGTGAAACGGTCGTACAGGGTGCGGTCAATCCGGATGAGTTTTACGTCTTTAAGCCGACGCTTGCATCGGGGCATTATCCAATTGTCAATCGTCGCATCGGCTCCAAATTGATCAAAATGGAATTTGATCCTACGCGAGCTAAAGGGCTTGCGGTTCGCACCGTGGACGTGCCTGTCTCTGAACGCAATCGCTTTTCGCTCACGGATGATGAAGTCATTGAACTTGCGCGTTACGCAGTCATTATTGAAAAGCACTATAAGCGCCCCATGGATATTGAATGGGGACGAGATGGGGTCGATGGCAAAATCTATATCCTCCAAGCACGCCCTGAGACGGTCAAGTCACAGCAAGGTCAGAGTGATATCCAACATCGCTACAAGTTAAAAGCAACGGGTAAAGTGATCGTGACGGGTCGCGCGATTGGTCAGAAGATCGGCTCGGGCCCCGTCCGTATCGTCGGCGATCTTTCTGAAATGGACAAAGTGCAGGCTGGGGATGTGTTAGTCACAGATATGACGGATCCTAATTGGGAGCCCGTGATGAAACGTGCTTCAGCCATCGTAACGAATCGGGGGGGCCGCACTTGCCATGCCGCCATCATTGCTCGGGAGCTTGGCATACCCGCTGTCGTAGGCTGCGCAGATGCAACCGATCGCTTAATAGAAGGTCAGCAAGTCACTGTTTCCTGCGCAGAAGGTGATGAGGGCAGAATCTACGATGGATTGATTGAGACTGAGATCGAAGAGGTCCGACGCGGTGCGATGCCGGAAGTTGGCCTCAAAGTCATGATGAACGTCGGCAACCCTCAATTGGCCTTTGACTTTTCTCAGATCCCTAACCACGGTGTTGGCCTTGCTCGTCTTGAATTTATAATCAATAACAATATTGGCATCCATCCAAAAGCCGTGCTGGACTATCCAAACGTCGATGCCGAGCTCAAAATTGCAGTCGAGTCGGCGGCACGTGGCCACTCCAGCCCACGCGCTTTTTTTGTTGACAAACTTGCGGATGGCATCGCGACAATTGGTGCTGCGTTTTATCCCAAGCCCGTCATTGTTAGATTGTCTGATTTCAAGTCGAATGAATATCGTAAGCTTGTAGGAGGTTCGCGCTATGAGCCCGAAGAAGAAAACCCAATGCTGGGATTTCGTGGCGCCTCACGTTATATTTCCGCAGATTTTGCGGAGTGCTTCAAAATGGAGTGTGAAGCGCTAAAGCGTGTGCGCGAAGAGATGGGGCTCACGAACGTCGAAATCATGGTGCCTTTTGTTCGAACCGTAAAGCAAGCCGAACGCGTGATTCAGCTCTTGGCTTCTCACGGCTTAGTGCGGGGTCAGCATGGCTTGCGGATCATTATGATGTGTGAGGTTCCCTCAAACGCAATCTTGGCAGAACAGTTTCTCGAGCATTTTGATGGGTTTTCAATCGGTTCAAACGATATGACGCAACTGACGTTGGGACTGGATCGTGATTCTGGAATGGAGTTACTCGCCCTTGACTTTGACGAACGCGATGAGGCTGTCAAATTCATGCTCCAACGCGCGATTCAGGCGTGTTTGAAGGCTGGCAAATACATAGGCATTTGTGGTCAAGGTCCTAGCGATTATGCGGATTTTGCGATCTGGCTGAAGAACGAAGGAATTTTATCAATGTCGCTCAATCCAGATACCGTTGTCGACACTTGGAAAAAGCTTGCGGTCTAGACGAGTCTAAAGAACGATTGGGCCCCTCAATCAAGAAGGGGCCTAGTTCTATGTAGGTTTAAATTTCATTAGTCTCTTGTTCTCGTGTCGTGTTTCATCAGACGCTCTTTTTCACGTGCCCAATCTTTTTCTTGGGATGCATCACGCTTGTCGTGAAGTTTTTTACCTTTACCAAGTCCGAAGTCGAGCTTGATACGACCGTTTTTAAAATGTAGATTGATAGGAACGAGTGCAAAGCCTCGTTGTTCTACTTTGCCAATCAACTTGCTGATTTCTTCGGCTTTGAGCAAAAGCTTTCTTGTCCGCATTGCGTCCGGATGAATATGCGTGGAGGCAGAATGTAAAGGGCTGATGTGCATACCCAGCAACCACAGTGCACCATCAAGAACTACGACATAGCTTTCTTTGAGTTGGGCTCTACCCGCCCGAATGGCTTTGACTTCCCAACCCTGAAGCACGAGACCTGCCTCAAAGCGCTCTTCGATGGTGAAGTCGTGAAAAGCCTTCCGGTTTTCAATAATACTCATAAGATCCCTGCGTCACTAACGCATATGCAACAAAAACAACCAGTATTGGATGACTAACAAACTAAACTGTTTCTAAACACGCAATCATAACGAAAATATCTGTTTTTACCGGTCTGCCTCATTATCTACTATTTTTATAAACACATAGATCGACTCCGCCAGCCAAAGTCATTACACAACTTGCGCTTCAAATCCGACGCACACCCCATAATCTCTCACTCGTCCCAATAGGCTGAGCTAATCGTCTTTGAAGCTAGGCTTCGGGATGACTATCATCATCCCCGCCTTGAGTGTGATACCCATTGGCAAACCATTCATCTGTCGCGTGCGATTAGGATCAACCTGCCATTGTTTTGCAAAAGCTTCGAGTGTTTGTGGCTGCTCAACAATGACCGATTTCCAGGACGAAAGAGGCCGGTCAAATTGCTGATGGTTTTTTTTGAATGTCTCGAAACGTGTGACTGGCAACAGTAAGAATCGATCTTTTCCTGCAGGAATTATCGATTTGTTATATGAAGGATTCAGGTCGATAAATTCGTCTTGAGAAATTCCTGCAAATTGAGTCACAACACTGATATCTATGGCATGCTTGACTTCAATTTTCTCAAAGTAGGGCTTATTCAAAATATCCGGTAATGCGGTCTTGTATACGACCGGATCCTCGATTATTTTCCTCAGTGCGAGCAGCTTAGGCACAAATACCATCGTTTCGATTGGCATACTCAAACTTAGATAGTTTGTAGGGAGCTTTCTGCGATGATTGTTTGCGATGGCCCGGCTCACGTTGCTTGGGCCCCAGTTATAGGCGGCTAAAGCGAGATGCCAATCTCCGAATTTTTCGTAGAGTTCTTGCATCAACTCTAGAGCTGCCTGCGTTGAGCGTACGATGTCTCGGCGCTCATCCAAAAGAGGAGTTTGGGCTAAATTGAGATGTCTTGCAGCAACAGGCATCAACCCCCATAAGCCAGCAGGATTGAGACTTTTGCCTCGACGGATATTGAAGCTGCTTTCCAAGAAAGGCAGGAGAGCGAGCTCTGTCGGCATATTCCTTTTTTTGACTTCTTCTAGAACAAAATACAAATAAGGTCTTGAGAGCTCAAACGAGTCCTGGAGATGCGTACCGCTCGCAATGTAGAATTTGATCTGACGCTCGACCAAAGAAGAATTCAGCGGAGCCAAGGCAAACCCGTCTTTCATGGGTATCCAAATACTGACAGCCTGAGGTTGATCGCGCGCGATGTCCTGGGCATCTAAATCGTTCGCGGTGGAGTGACTGACGTAGGCGCAGCCAGACAAAATGATACAAAAGAGGGATAGGCTCGACAACAAAGCCTTGGTGGAAAAAACAAACATGAGTTCAGCCCTTATTCAAGCTGAAAGACGCTCCCTAAGATTAACGTCTAACGGTAAAATCCTATCATTCTAGCCAATCGCGACTAACAATGCATTCCGTAGAGCGCTCCGTTTTGGTGCTGCATAGTGCCAGTCAAATGTTTGACCTCGTAGCAGATGTTGAAAAATATCCTCAATTCATGCCCTGGTGTGGTGGTGCTTCTGTGTCTGCCCATGATGCGCATGGCATGCAGGCCTCCATTACCATTTCCTTTGCAGGCATCAAGCAAACCTTTACGACCCGCAACAAGCATCAGTACCCAAGCTGCATCGAACTCGAGCTCGTAGATGGTCCATTCTCTGTTCTCACGGGGAAATGGGAGTTCATTTCTTTATCAGAAGATGCCTGTAAGGTTTTGTTTACATTGAATTATCAGTTCTCTAACCGTACGCTTGAAACTTTGGTGGGACCTGTTTTTAATCGTATCGCTAA
>CAMBLP010000026.1 GCA_945868195.1 Bordetella parapertussis | reverse complement strand
TGCTGATTTTGGCTATCGCGACCGGCTTGTGCGTCTTGAAGGTTTTCTCCTGTCAAGACGACCTGACGACGTACTAGAATGGGGCGACCATCTCGGTCGAGATAGCGCTCAAGGCCAAAAGGTACAGTCCCGGCAGCTAACGCGCTATTGGCTGCGGGCGAGTCGTCAACCATGCGAATTTCGAGTGTGGCGGTGCGCCCCAAGATATCTTTGGCTTTAGCTACATCCTGAACACCAGGCAGTTGGACGATGATGCGGTCGGCACCCTGCTGCTGAATGATGGGTTCGGCGACACCGAGTTCGTTAATTCGATTGTGCAGCGTGGTGATGTTTTGCTTGAGTGCGCTCGACTGCACAGCCGTGATGGCTGCTTGGCTGAGGCGGCCAACGATCTGAAGCCGCACGCCTTCGGTGCGCTCGAGCATCTGGAGATCGGGGTTGCGTGTACGGAGTGCTGAAATAGCACGGTCGCGAGCTGCTGCGTTATTGAAAGACATGACCACTGACATGCCATCGCGTTCAATTCCGGCGGATTCGATGCGCTGGTCACGCAGGGCGACACGTAAATCAGTCACTAAGGCGTCGTAGCGGGAGGTCAGAGCACCCTGCATATCGACTTGCAAGAGAAAGTGCACGCCACCGCGCAGATCCAGACCCAGATACATTGGGTTGGCACCAATTGCGCTCAGCCAAGCAGGCGAGGCGGGCAATAGGTTGAGTGCGACGGTATATGAGGGCTCGGCTGCATTTGGATTGAGTGTTTTCTCAATCAAATCTCGCGCTTTGAGCTGGATATCTGTGCTTGGGAAGCGGACGCGAACCGTACCTACAGTGCCGTTGAGCTCGAAGGAGGCACCAGTATTTGGGATGCCAGCCTGCTGCAGGATGGTTTGTACGCGATCCAGTGTGGCAGGATCGATTTTTAACGTTGCTTTGGCGCTTGACACCTGCACAGCAGGAGACTCGCCAAAAAAGTTAGGCAGTGTGTAGAGCAGGCCGATCACAACCGCGATCAGCACCGTCAGGTATTTCCAAAGGGGATAGCGGTTCATTGCCGACGGAAATTTAAAAGGGTTTGCGCCCCGCGCAACGCGCAGCGGGGCGATACTCGAGTGGTTTTACAGATCTTTGATCGTGCCTTTTGGCAGCACGGCGGACACGGATGCTTTTTGCATCATGATTTCAATCGGCTTGTCCGCCAGTTCAGCGACTTCGATGGTCACGTAGTTGTCGCTGACTTTGGTGACTTTGCCAAGCAAACCACCCGCGCTGATGACTTCATCACCCTTGGCTAAGGCAGCCAACAGTGCTTTGTGTTCTTTTTGACGCTTCATCTGGGGACGAATCATCAGGAAATAAAGCACAACGAACATCAGGAGAATGGGGGCCATTCCCATGAGTGAGCTAGCTGTATCAGCAGCCTGTGCCAGCACGAGGCCGGATATTGCTTGAGCAGACATTAAGGTCTCCTTTAGAAAAAGTAAGGTGGTGGCTATTGTACCGACTTGGAGGCACGATCACTCGCAAACTGTGCTCTCCATGCATTAAATGTACCGTTTGCGATGGCTTCTCGCATTTCCGCCATGATGGTGAGGTAGAAATGCAGGTTGTGTAGGGTATTGAGTCTTGCGCCTGTAATTTCGTTGGCTCTTTGCAAATGATGTAAATAAGATAAGGAAAAATGCTGACAGGTATGGCAGCCGCAGCTCGAATCAAGGGGGCGAGTGTCGTCGCGGTATTTTGCGTTTCGGATCTTAATGTCGCCAAAACGGGTAAATAACCAGCCGTTTCGGGCATTGCGTGTGGGCATCACGCAGTCAAACATGTCAATGCCCTGGGCGACACCTTCGACTAAATCCTCGGGCGTGCCGACGCCCATCAGATAGCGTGGGGACTGTTCGGGCAGACGAGGCGCGACATGGTTGAGGATGCGCAACATGTCTTCTTTGGGTTCGCCAACGGACAGGCCTCCGATCGCATAGCCATGAAAGCCGATGTCTTTGAGCCCTTCGAGGGATTCGTCTCGCAGCGCTTCGAACATGCCACCCTGGACAATGCCAAACAAGGCATTGGGATTTTCAAGCGCATCGAAAGACTCGCGAGAGCGCCGCGCCCAACGCAAGGACATGCGCATCGAGCTTGCGGCCTCTTCGGTGGTTGCAGGTCGATCATTGATCATATATGGCGTGCATTCATCGAACACCATGACGATGTCAGAGTTCAGTTCAGTCTGAATCCGCATCGACTCTTCGGGTGTGAGAAATAGCTTCGTACCATCAATGGGGGACGCGAATTTCACGCCTTCTTCGGAAATTTTGCGCATCCCTTGAAGGCTAAAGACCTGAAAGCCACCGGAGTCTGTGAGCAAGGGTTTTGACCATTGCATAAAGCCGTGCAGGCCGTCGTGCTTATTGATCACCTCGGTGCCTGGTCTCAGCCAAAGGTGAAACGTGTTGCCGAGTACGATTTGAGCGCCGACCTCCAACAGCTCGTGGGGCAGCATGGCTTTGACGGTGCCATAGGTGCCGACCGGCATAAAAATAGGCGTTTCCACCACGCCGTGATTAAGGGTCATGCGACCACGGCGAGCTTGGCCGTCGGTCGCGAGGAGCTCAAAGCTCAGGCCTGACTTTGTTTCGCGGGCAGCCGGCGAGTCTACAGGGGTGTCAGAGTGCGGTTGCGTCAATTGGATGTCGTCCGTTCTAAAAACATGGCGTCACCATAGCTGAAAAAGCGATAGCGTTCCTGGATGGCGTGCTGGTAGGCGCGTTTCATCGGTTCGAGGCCGATGAAGGCTGAAACTAGCATTAAAAGTGTCGATTGCGGGAGATGAAAGTTAGTGATCATCGCATCGACAACTTTGTATTCAAACCCAGGCTGAATAAAGAGTCGCGTGTCACCGGACTGGGATTGAGTGAGTGTGGGATCGAGCTTGGCGGCAGACTCAAGCGCTCTGACGCTGGTTGTGCCGACTGCAATGACACGTCCGCCGAGTGCTCTTGCGCGTGCAATGGCTTGAATCGTCGAGTCCGGCACGGTATACCACTCGGCATGCATCACATGCTTGGCCAGATCGCCATCTCGCACGGGCTGAAACGTACCAGCGCCCACATGGAGTGTGACAAAGGTCCGCTGAACGCCCCGTTGTTCAAGTTGTTCGAACATGGCTTCGTCAAAGTGGAGCCCCGCTGTAGGTGCCGCGACGGCGCCAGGCGCTCGCGCATAGACGGTTTGATAGCGCTGCAGGTCTTGCGCATCTGGTTGATGCTGAATGTAGGGTGGTAAAGGGACAGTGCCATGCTGTTCAAGGATATCTAAAACAGGCGCGCCGAATTTCAGGATAAACAGGTCGTCAGCGCGTCCCAAGACCGTCACATCCACCGCGTCGGCGAGACGCAGCGCAGAACCTGGACTGGGTGATTTGCTGGCTTTGATATGGGCTAGCGCCTCGTTACTCGCGGTGATGCGCTCAATTAAGACTTCAACCTTGCCACCCGTCGCTTTTTGACCAAACAGACGCGCCTGTATCACGCGTGTGTCGTTAAAAACGAGCAAATCGTTAGGCTTGAGCAATTGCGTCAAAGACGCAAACTGACTGTCGTGCAAGCCCCCTGCGGCGTCGACATGGAGCAGACGGCTGGATGCGCGCGTCGCGGCTGGGGTCTGAGCGATGAGTTCGAGCGGGAGCTCATATTCAAAATCAGACAGTGAAAGAGGGGTGGGCACGCTTGCAACCTTTGGGCAGACTGGAGAGGTTTTAAAGAAAGTTTGAAAGACAGTTCGATAGACAAACCGTTTATTTTAAGCCTGTCCGCATCCTTTTTTTGTATGCTGTCGGCTTAAACCCATAAATAGGTGATGGCATGAATGGTGTGAATGAGCGGGTTTGGGACAAACTGATTGGACAGTGCTTGATCGCTGCGCATTTGTTATTGGGTATTGGACTTGTGTTTTCTCCGTCCGTTGCTCAAGCGCAAGCCAAAGCCCAAGCAAAATCTTCCGTGACGTCTCAAGCTGCTGCGAAGGTCTCTATGCCCCCTGAGCTTGCCCGCGCTTGGGCGCAGACCAAATTGCCCGAATCGTCCTTGTCCTTGGTTGTTCAAGAGGTGGGCGGGCCTCGTTTGATGGCGGTCGCGCCTGAAACCCCGCGTAACCCAGCTTCGGTCATGAAGCTCGTCACCACCTATGCCGCGCTCTCTCGCTTGGGTCCCAATTATGTCTGGCATACCAATTTCATGTTGGATGCTCAATCGCGTGTCAACGAAAAGGGCGTATTGAGTGGCCCCTTGTATTTGCGCGCAGGCGGCGATCCCGTGTTGATGTTGCCTGATGTCTGGCGGTTGATGCGCGATTTGCGTTTACGCGGGATCAAGGAGATCTCTGATATTGTGATTGATCGATCAATCTTTGGCGACGTGACGATTGATCCTGCCACGTTTGACGGTTCGGCAGATCGACCCTACAACGCGAGCCCAGACGCGTTCATGGTAGGTTTCGGTGCGATGCGTCTCGTTTTTTCACCAGACCCCGCGACTAAAACTTGGAAGTATTTCGTGGATCCTCCTATCCCTGGCGTTGAGCTCGATGCCAATGTGGCTTGGGTGGAGGGGCAATGTCCAGGGTCGCCCTCTGTCTCTACGGACACCACCTTAAGTGGGGATAAGGTGCGCATTCGTGTCTCTGGACGTGGCGCAGGTTCCTGTGGCGAGTTTGATGTGTTCCGCCTGGCGTTGTCGCAGCAAGAGTTCGGTGCGCGTATTTTGCGTGAAATTTGGCGCGAGGTCGGCGGCACGATGACGGGGCAAGTGCGTTCGGGAACGATTCCAAGTAATGCCGTGGCGGTCGCTTCGCATCAGTCGCCGCCTTTATCCGAGGTGATTCGCTTGATCAATAAGCGTAGCAACAACGTGATGACACGCGTGTTATTGCTGACACTTGGTGCTGAGGCTGGACGTAAACCCGCGACTGTGGCGGGGAGTGTCCAGGTCGCGCAAGAGGTACTCGCTCGACAAGGCTTGCCGATGACGGGTATGGTGCTGGATAACGGCTCAGGACTTTCAAGAAATGGTGTGGTTTCGGCTGATAGTCTGACGCACATGCTCAATCGTGCGTGGATCTCACCGGTGATGCCCGAGTTTGTGTCTTCTCTTGCGATTTTGGGCGTGGATGGGACGACGCGCTATCGTTTGCGTGATCCTGCAACCAAGTCGCTGGCGCATTTAAAAACGGGCGCGTTGCGCGATGTGCGGTCGGTCGCAGGGTATGTCTGGTCGACCAGCGGCAAGCGTTATGTTGTGGTCAGTATGGTGAATCATGAGCGTGCGCACGAAGCCCGTTCTTTTGAAAATGCATTGATTGCTTGGCTCACCACCAAGTAATCGGGAGAGATCACCATGAAGTTGAAATATCTCTGGTCGACCTTGGCCTTGTTGGGCGTAATGCATGTGGCAGTCGCTGATGTGTGCCAAGCGAAGTTTTTCCATAATGGCGGCGAAATAGAAATCGTCGGTTCGGGTCTCATCCAGGTTTCCGCCAAACTCAATTTTAGTCAGGTACAAAAGTCATCTGCCAAGCAGTGCCAGGTGCTCATCAAGGGGCGGGTGAATTACGCTTTATTAGGTATGTTGTCTGGTGAAACTGATGTTGATCACTTGATGCGTGTAGTGGGTTTTAAAATCAGTCTGACTCAGCCGGGCGAGGTTAAAAAAGCAGGCGATCCTGACATTGACGTACAGATGTTGAGTTTGTTTGGTTATGGCGCGCCGATCAGCGCCGCGGGTCAACGGTTTGCACCGCAGTCCTTCCGTTTAGCCATCGGTGATCCTCGTAAAGGTCCCACGACGCCTCTGACGGTGCGAATGGGCGAAAAAACGGTGGGCGAGTCACAGCGTATTGAAACCGCGGCAGGTCAGCAATCTTGCTGGCCGGTACGGTATTCACGGGGCACAGACCCAACGCTTGTTCAGCTTCGAGGCGCGATGATTCCTTTGCCGCCCATTCAATCACAAGTGACGGACTGGTTTTGTCCAAGTCTAAATCTCGTGATGAAACAGGAGATCATGCAGTCTGGGCAGCGCTCCGTGATTGAAGTCAAATCGATTCGCTAATGGTCATGACAGCAAGCATCGCGGGCAGGCGAGTGGCGCTCTTGACGGGCGGAATGTTTCTATTGTGTTGTCTGGCTTTGCTCTCGCTTCGTGCGGGAGCCGTGGATGTGTCATGGTCTGACTTTTTCGCGCTCATCTCGGGGCGCGAAGCGGGTGATCCGATATTGCAGACGGTGTTATTTGAGTTACGTTTACCGCGTGTGTTGTTCGCCATCATTGTGGGGGGTGCGCTTGCGTTGAGCGGTGCTGTGATGCAGGCGCTGTTTCGCAACTCTCTCGCAGAGCCGACGCTGATTGGTATTTCGGCTGGAGCCTCATTAGGCGCCGTGACTGCGCTGCTGTTTGGGTTTGGGAGTGTGCTCGCGACGGGCCTTGCAGGCTTTACGGGGGCAACGCTTGCAACTATCACGGCTTATTTGGTCGGACGCAGGACTCCTGGCGTGGCCGGTTTGCTGCTTGCGGGGATCGCGATCAATGCGTTTGCGTTGAGTTTGGTCAGTTTACTCATCACCTTTGCGTCGGATACGCAATTTCGTAGTTTTGCCTTCTGGTCGCTAGGGAGCTTGACGCGTGCAAGTTGGTCCAGTTTGGTGTGGTTGTTGCCTTGGTCCGTATTGCTATCGCTTTGGCTCGTGCTGCGCTGGCGTGTGTTGAATGCGCTGCTGCTGGGAGAACGAGAGGCGCAGCACCTTGGCTTTGATTTAAAGCGTGTGCGTCTCGAACTCATTGTCACCATTTGTCTCCTGGTCGGACCGTTGGTGGCTGTCACGGGCGGTATTGCGTTTATCGGGCTTGTGATGCCTCACGTAGTACGTTTGTGGCTCGGCGCCGATCATCGCTTGTTGTTGCCGATGTCATGGATCAGTGGCGCCGCTGCCTTACTGCTTGCCGATGGGTTGGCACGCATCGTCGTGATGCCCGCTGAACTGCCGGTGGGCGTCATCACGAGCCTTGTAGGGGGTCCATTTTTTCTGTGGCTATTGCTGGGTCGTCGCAGCCACGTACGTTGAAAATCTAGAGCATTAAAGACCCAGAGACCCCCAAATCGCATCGACATGCGCCTTGGTCTTGGCATCCATAGCAATCGGTTGGCCCCATTCACGTTGCGTTTCACCTGGCCATTTATTGGTCGCGTCCATTCCCATCTTTCCGCCCAGTCCTGAAACCGGAGAGGCAAAGTCCAGATAGTCGATGGGTGTATTTTCGACGAGTAATGTATCTCTGACGGGATCCATGCGCGTTGTCATGGCCCAAACGACTTCTTTCCAGTCGCGCGGATTGATGTCTTGATCGACCACCACGATGAATTTGGTATACATGAATTGCCTGAGCAAACTCCACAACCCAAACATGACGCGCTTGGCGTGTCCAGGATATTGTTTGCGAATCGACACGACAGCGAGTCGATAGCTGCAACCCTCGGGCGGCAGATAAAAATCGACGATCTCGGGGAGTTGGCGACGCAAGATAGGAACAAAGACTTCGTTCAACGCGACGCCGAGTACGGCAGGCTCATCTGGCGGCTTGCCGGTATAGGTGGAGTGATAAATGGGATTGCGTCGCATGGTGATGCGATCGACGGTAAAGACGGGAAACCAGTCTTGTTCGTTGTAATAACCGGTGTGGTCTCCGTAGGGACCTTCCAGGGCTAATTCGTAGTCGGAAGAAGGGGGTGGATTGACGCCCTCTGGCACGACGGGTTTGATCGCGCGTGGATCACTACTCGGGAGTAGATGGCCTTCTAGGATGATCTCCGCGGTAGCGGGTACGGAGAGGTCGCTACCGATCGCGGAGGTGACTTCTGTACGCCCGCCTCTTAGCAAACCTGCGAACTGATATTCGGATAACGAGTCAGGGACTGGGGTCACCGCACCTAAGGTGGTGGCAGGGTCGGCGCCCAGAGCCACGGCGATCGGAAAGGGTGTGCCGGGGTGCGCGAGCGCGTGGTCTCGAAAGTCGAGTGCGCCACCGCGATGGGATAGCCAACGCATGATGAGCTTATTACGGCCGAGGACTTGTTGACGATAAATACCCAAGTTTTGCCGACGCGCGTTGGGCCCGCGTGTAATAACAAGACCCCAGGTCAACAAGGGGGCGACATCGCCTGGCCAGCACGTTTGAATCGGGAGTTTGGCCAAGTCGACATCGTTGCCTTCCCAGACGATGTCTTGACAGGGCGCGCCACGGACATTTTTTGGGCTCATATCCCAGAGTGCGGCCTTGAGCATGGATACTTTGGCAAGTGCGTCTTTAAAGCCCTTTGGAGCCTCTGGCTCGCGCAGGCTCGCCAACAACTCTCCAATGTCACGCAGCGCCGTGGTGTCTGCCGCCCCCATACCTTGTGCGACCCGAGTAGGTGTACCAAACAAGTTGGTGAGGACCGGCATGTTACTTTTTTTACCATCGTGCATGGCGTGTTGAAAAATCAGTGCCGGGCCTTCTGCTTTGAGGACGCGATCTGAGATTTCGGTCATTTCAAGAGAGCTTGATACAGGCGTATCAATGCGCTTGAGGTCGTTGTTTTTCTCAAGTTGCGAGATGAAGTCTCTCAGGTCTTTGTATTTCAAGATGTGCTTCCTGGGTGTGCTTCTTAGTTAACCGAGATAGGTTTTGATCCGATGCATGGCTTCTTGCAGTCGTTCAAGGCTGGTGGTGTAAGCAAAACGCATGGTGTTCGCAGCATGGGCTGGACCGAAATCAAGTCCGGGAACAGCGGCGACGCGCGCACGGTGCAAAAGCGCTTGTGAAAAAGCGCCGCTGTCTTGCGAGTGCGCTGAAATATCAGCATAGACGTAAAACGCGCCATCGGGTTTGACAGGCACGTTGATATGGAGTGACTCAAGCGCAGGCACGATAAAGCCCCGCCTGTTGCGAAACGCTTCGCGGCGTTCTTCGTACAAAACAAGTGTTTCAGGCTCAAAACATGCGAGCGCACCGTATTGCGCGAGAGTGGGCGCACAAATGGCCAGACTGGCCGCCATTTTTTCAATGGGTGCGACCAGGTGAGGGGGCACGATCATCCAACCAAGGCGCCAACCCGTCATATTGAAATATTTGGAAAAGCTATTGAGGATGATCACGTCGTCATCCAAGCTCAACGCTGACTGTCGCAATCCATCGTAAGACAGGCTGAGATAGATTTCATCCATCATGACAAAACCTTGACGCGCGCGCACTTCTTTAAAAATATGGGCGAGTTCATCCCTTTCGATCGAGGTACCCGTCGGATTACTCGGCGAAGCAATTAGGACGCCGCGGGTCTTTGGACCCCAATGGTGCGCAATGTCCCGGGCGGAGAGTTGGAAGCGCGAGGCAGCCGTGGTGGGAATGAGTTTGGTTGTGCCACCCGCAGAGCCAACAAAATTTCGGTTGGGTGGGTAGCAGGGGTCCGGCATCAGAACCTCGTCGCCCGGATTCACAAGCGCCATGGCCGCAAGCAAAAGTGCGCCACTTGCACCAGAGGTGACGATCACGCGGCTCGGATCTACGGATGCGCCGAGATGTGTGGCGTAGAATCTGGCGATCGCTTCACGCAACTCGGGTAGACCGGCAGGAGGACAATAGCCACTTTTGCCGCGGCGTGCGGCCTCTGACATGGCTGTTACAACGGCCGGTGCTGCGGTAAAGTCTGGTTCTCCAACACCCAGGCTGATCACGTCGATACCGGAACGTGTGAGCGCCGAGGCTTCTTTTAGAAGTTCGACCGCGTGAAATGTGACTGTATCGTGGGTGCGTGCTGCAAGTGCTGTCATCGTGCCATTCTCCCTCTAGGAGCAGAATTGTAGTGGTTACTCAACCTTCTCGAAGGGCTTTTCTTACTGGGCGTAGAACGTCTGCAACGCCGTGGGGGCAATTTTGTGCCAGGCTTTCGCGTACGTGCGTGGGTTCGGTGAACTGGGATCAGGAGAATCAGAGCACTCAGGCATGGCTCAAGCCTGCCCGGCCGGTTGATGTGTTGCATGCGCAGGCCTTATGCCGTGAGCTTGGGGTCCAGCTCATCTTGTTGAGCTCTGAGGCCTATCCGGACCCAGGACGTCCGATCTTGTGGGTCGATTCTCGCGCGGAATGGGCTCAATTGGAGCTTGTCGATGCCACGGCCGGGTTATGGCGAGCGGATGCCGGCGTGACACTTTGGACGTTGCACCAACAGGGTGTGGGTATTTTCTCTGATACTTTCGATGCCACGCATGCGCATCAAACTTTGGCGCAGTGGTTTGCCAGTCCCTTTGAGGGACTTCTAACGCACAGTGGGATTGTTCAGGCCGAGGTGTTGCTTGCGGATGGCACGCTTGAAATGCTCGGACCCTTTGGCGCCGCGGGAAGCAGGCCCCTTAAAAGCTTGTCTTTACAAAAGAAAATTCCTACGCTCTTCGAGCTGGCGCAATCTCCTCAAGCCGCGTTATGCGCGCAATATGAAAATTGGCCCTTGCGTTATCGTCTCGATGGCTTGATGCCGCAATCTGGCGATTCGCTGAATTTGGCTTGGTTGTTTCAAGGTCAGGGTGGTAGTCTTGCATGGTTACAGGCCTTGTGGTTGCAAATACCTATGCCCGCTTCGACGGTGACCGAGGCACTGCCTTCTTTTCAAGAGGCCGTCGATCCTGCCTCGGTCAGGCAGGCTGCACTAGAGCTTGATCAATCTATCAAACAGACCCTGGATCCTACGGGGGTCTTCGGTCGGACTCTGCCCGCAAAAGGGCTAGAATCCAACCCACTTATTTGACCTGATAAAGGGCCATTACAGATATGGAAAAGACTTTTCGCCAAGCCGCTCTTGATTACCATGAGCAGGGTCGTCCCGGCAAAATCTCGATTGCGCCGACCAAGATGCTCTCCAATCAGCGGGATCTTGCCTTGGCGTATTCGCCCGGCGTGGCGGCGGCATGCGAAGAGATTGTGATAGACCCCGCCAATGCATTTCGTTACACCGCGCGTGGCAACTTGGTCGGTGTGATCACAAATGGCACGGCGGTGCTGGGTCTGGGCAATATCGGTGCGTTGGCCTCCAAGCCTGTGATGGAAGGCAAGGCGGTATTGTTTAAAAAGTTTGCCGGTATCGATGTGTTCGATATTGAAATCAATGAGCAGGATCCCGACAAGCTTGTCGAGATCATCGCGAGTCTGGAGCCGACGTTTGGAGGCATCAATCTCGAAGACATCAAGGCGCCCGAGTGCTTTACGGTCGAGCGTAAGTTGCGTGAGCGCATGCGTATCCCGGTTTTTCATGATGATCAGCATGGCACGGCGATTTGCGTGTCGGCGGCGTTTATCAATGGTTTGAAAGTTGTCGGCAAGGAGATCGACAAGGTCAAAGTTGTGGTGTCGGGGGCGGGTGCCGCGGCCCTCGCGTGCCTGGATCTGATGGTCGACCTCGGGCTGCCACTCAAAAATATTTGGGTGTCCGACATCGAAGGCGTGGTGTACGAAGGACGCACGGTTCTGATGGACCCTGATAAGGCGCGTTTTGCTCAAAAAACAGATGCGCGTAAATTGGCCGACATTATTGCCGAGGCAGATGTGTTTCTTGGTTTGTCCGCGGGTGGTGTGCTCAAGCCGGAGATGGTCAAGGTGATGGCCAAGCGCCCGCTGATTTTGGCGCTGGCCAATCCCAATCCAGAAATCCTCCCTGCCGAGGCGCATGCGGTGCGTGATGACATTGTAATGGCCACCGGACGTTCCGATTATCCAAATCAGGTCAACAACGTTTTGTGTTTTCCCTACATTTTTCGCGGCGCCTTGGATGTGGGCGCCACCACGATCACGCGTGAAATGGAAAAGGCAGCGGTCATCGCGATCTGCGATCTGGCCCAAGAAGAGCAAAGCGAAGTAGTCGCGGCCGCTTATGGCGATTATGACGTTTCGTTCGGCCCTAAATCTTTTATTCCCAAGCCTTTTGATCCACGCTTGATTGTTCGCATCGCACCTGCGGTCGCCAAGGCCGCGATGGAGTGTGGTGTGGCGAAACGACCGATCGCCGATCTCGATGCCTACGTCGAACAACTCGAACAATTCGTATACCGTTCCGGCGCGTTCATGCGTCCGATGTTCTCTGCGGCCAAAGCGCTTGTGCGCTCTGGCGCCAAGGCGCGTATTGTTTTCACTGAAGGTGAGGATGAGCGTGTGCTGCGCGCTGTGCAGGTGATTGTTGACGAAAAACTCGCTAAGCCCATTTTGGTCGGCCGTCCTTCGGTGCTGGCGGATCGCATTACAAAATTTGGTTTACGTTTACGCCTTGGTGAGGATGTCGAAGTCACGAACCCAGAGTTTGATGAGCGCTTCCATCAGTATTGGACTGCGTACTGGGAAAAAATGTGTCGTCACGGTGTGACCAAAGAAATGGCCCGTATCGAAATGCGTCGCCGTTTGACGCTCATCGGTGCAACCATGTTGCGCATGGGAGATGCGGACGGCATGATTTGCGGAACGGTTAGTGGCTATGCGGATCATTTGCGCTATGTTGATCAGATGATCGGCAAACGTCCTGGTGCGTCAACCTATGCCGCCATGAATATTTTGTTGTTGCCAGAGCAAACCTTGGCTTTAGTTGATACACATGTCAACGATGATCCTACCGCCGAACAAATTGCGGAGTTCACGATTGCGGCGGCCGATCAAATGCGTCGTCTCAATGTGATCCCCAAAGTTGCCTTGTTGTCGCGTTCTAATTTTGGTTCTGGTAGCTCTGAGTCTGGCAGCAAGATGCAAAAGGCGCTTGAGTTAGTTCGTGCCCAGCAGCCTGACCTTGAAATTGATGGCGAGATGCACGGTGATTGTGCGTTGAACGAAGCGTTGCGTTTGAAAATACTACCCTCGTCTACTTTAAAAGGTGCGGCGAACTTACTGGTTTGTCCAAACGTGGACTCCGGTAATATCGCCTACAACCTACTCAAAACTGCTGCAGGTGGTAATGTCGCGGTTGGGCCGTTTTTGTTAGGTGCGAATGCGCCTGTGCATATTTTGACAACAAGTGCGACTGTGCGCCGCATCGTGAATATGACTGCGCTCACGGTGGTGGAGGCCAATGACCCACGTTATGAGGATCTGCAAAAGAAATTGCTGTAAATTAGCTCTTGCACCGCATCATTTTTGTCATAAAGAATTGATTTATTGTAGTGACTGTTTGTGATATTTCCAGTATAAAAACTTTACGATCGTAGAAATAGATTCTTTCAGTTATTTTGCTGTGATGGAGCAATCCAATAGAGTGGCCTGCTTGAAGGAGCCATCAGTATGGGTAAAGCACTTGAGCCAAAACTGCGGCAGCTCATGAAGCGCGGCGGAGACTTTGATCCTCAGAGTGGACAGGATGTGGTCGCTGCCGCAGCTAAAGAGGCAGGACTTGCATGGTTCGCAGCGGATTGCGATAAAGCGCGCAGCCGTTCGGCTGTATTTCGCGCTATCGTCAAGGCCTGTGACTATCCGCAATTTTTTGGCGCTAATTTTGATGGGTTGTATGACTGCCTGTGCGACACGCTTCTTGATCAAAAAGAAGGCGGTTTCGTTCTGGTTTTAAATAATCTGCACTCCGCTGATCCGGCGATTGTCTCGGACGGAGAGCAGTTTCTGCAGATTTTGAACGACGCAGTAGAGTTCGCACGTGAAAATGGCCGAGTTTTCATCTTTGGCATTCATCATGCGGGCAAGCATCCCGATGCGATGCCCGGCGTTGTGAACGCGTGGAGTGATGCGCCGGCCTGAGAAGCTGGCCTGGATCATCCTCATACCTCATTCGTTACCAGCGTAACAAGGCAGTCGCTGCCGCGACCAGGGCTAGGCCTGCGGTCTCTGTGCGTAGTACGCGCGCACCAAAGCGAATCGACAGAGTATGGTTGCGCGCGCAGCTTTGAACTTCTTCGGGACTCCAACCGCCTTCAGGGCCCACCAGAAAAGTGAGCGCACGTTCAGTTTTGGCCTGACAGAGAGGATTTAAAAGTCTTGTTTCTAGGTCTTCGCAGGCGTTGGGGTCACAAAGCAGACGCTCCCCGATTGCACGAGCCCCCAAGGCTTCTTCGAGCGTTTGTGGGGGTGAAATTTGCATCAGCCGGTTACGGCCACATTGCTCAGAGGCTGACTCGATAATCCCCGTCCAGTGTGCCAAGCGCTTCTCAAGTCTTGGACCTGACAGCTTGAGGATGCTCCGATGGGCGCTGATGGGCACGATACGACTGACGCCTAGCTCAACGGCTTTTTCGATCACCCAATCCATCTTGTCACCGGACGGCAGCCCTTGGAACAGGCAGAGCTCACCCGCCAGTTCGTTCTCTTTTGGATGAAGGTCGCCCAGCGTCACGCAGGCGACTTTCCCTTGAAAATCAAGTGTCCCTGGAAGTTCGCCGCCGCGGCCATCAAACAAAATGAGGGTGCTGCCCGCTTCGAGTCTACGGACTCTAATATGGTGGGCCACCGACGCAGGGAGGGTCAAGGTTTGTCGGGCCGAAAGCGGTTCTGGGCAATAAAAGCGGGGGTCAGTCATGCAGGGTGCTCTGTTGTGTCTTCGTGGATATACGGGTGCTAAACTCCTACGTTTTGTAACCCATTTTTCTGATCCCGTGAGTACCCGGCCGGGACCCATCGTATGAGCCCAACTATCGCCGCCCCCGTCAAACTTGCCGACGCCATCCGCGCGCTTGCTATGGATGCTGTTCAACAAGCTAATTCCGGTCACCCCGGAGCCCCCATGGGGATGGCCGAAATGGCCCAAGCACTTTTTACCCGACACCTGCGCCACAACCCAGCTGATCCCGCGTGGCCAAACCGCGACCGCTTCGTACTGTCCAACGGTCATGGCTCGATGTTGATTTATGCGTTGTTGCACCTGACGGGCTATGACCTCCCGATGGAGGAGTTGCGTAAATTCCGTCAATTGCACTCTAAAACGCCTGGTCACCCAGAGGTGGGCATGACTTCTGGCGTAGAAACCACCACAGGACCGCTGGGCCAAGGCTTGGCCAATGCCGTTGGGATGGCGCTTTCAGAGTCTTTGTTGGCGGCTGAGTTCAATCGCCCAGAGCACAGCATTGTTGATCACCATACCTATGCCTTCGTGGGCGATGGTTGTCTGATGGAAGGCATTTCTCACGAGGTCTGTTCACTGGCTGGGACATTGCGTCTTTCCAAGCTCGTTGTTTTGTACGACGACAACGGCATCTCGATTGATGGCAAGGTCGAAAACTGGTTTGCGGACGATACCGCCAAGCGTTTTGAGGCCTATGGCTGGAATGTCGTGCGTGTGGCCAATGGGCATGACGTTGAGGCTGTTCATGCTGCGCTGGCTCAGGCTCGCAAGCTGGGTGCCCAGCATGGTCGTCCAACCCTAGTCATTTGCCGCACAGTGATTGGTCAGGGTGCCCCGACGGTCGCGGGCACCGACAAGGTCCATGGCGCCCCGCTTGGTGCCGAAGAAATTGCCGCCACGCGTGCCGCGATTGGCTGGCCACATGCGCCTTTTGAGATTCCTGAGGCGGTCTACGCTGGCTGGGATCAACGTAGCGCGGGCGCTCTGGCGCAGTCAGGCTGGCAGAAAACGTTTGACGCCTATGCGGCTAAATTTCCTGCTGAAGCGGCCGAGTTTATGCGTCGTATGAAAGGCGCCTTGCCCGCTAATTTTGCGGCGATTGCTGAAAAATTAATGTCTGCGACCAATGAAAAAGCAGAGACTGTGGCCTCGCGCAAGGCTTCTCAGCAAGCCATTACCGCTTTGGTCGAGGTTTTGCCCGAAATGCTGGGTGGATCTGCTGATTTAACGGGCTCGAATTTCACGGACTGGAAGGGCGTCGCGGCTGTTCGTGCTGGCGCGAATGGTATTCAGTTCGGTCGTCATATTAATTATGGCGTGCGCGAGTTTGGCATGGCGGCGATCATGAATGGTATGGCGCTCCATGGTGGCTACTTGCCGTTTGGTGGTACCTTCCTGACTTTTTCCGACTATTCACGCAATGCGCTGCGCATGGCGGCGCTGATGAAACAGCGTGTGGTGCATGTCTTTACCCATGACTCCATCGGCTTGGGCGAAGATGGGCCGACGCATCAGTCGATCGAGCATGCGAGCAGTTTGCGGTTGATTCCCAACTTATCCGTTTGGCGTCCCTGCGATACGGTGGAGACCATGGCTGCATGGTTGGCCGCTGTGGAGCGCCCTAGCAGCATCGGTATGGATGTGCACGCGGGTGGTCCGACGGCACTGTTGCTGTCAAGACAAAATCTGCCGTTCGTGGCGCGCAGTGCCGAGACGCTCAAGCAGGTCGCGCGTGGCGGTTATGTGTTGCAAGAGGCACAGGGCGCAGCAGGAGCCAAGGCCGCGATCATCGCCACCGGATCTGAGGTTGCGCTCGCGCTCGACGCACAAAAGCTGTTGGCTGCAGAAGGCATTGCCGTGCGTGTGGTGTCCATGCCCAGCACCGATGTGTTTGACAAACAAGATGCTGCTTGGCGCGCCTCGGTCTTGCCTAAGGGTATGCCGCGCGTGGCGGTTGAGGCGGGCGTCACCGCTTTTTGGCACAAATATGTTGGACTTGAAGGTGCAGTAGTGGGTATCGATACATACGGCGAATCGGCACCAGCCGGCGCGTTGTTTAAACACTTTGGACTGACTGCTGAAAAAGTAGCCCAGGCCGTCAAAAATATCTTATAAATTTTCCAAACATAGGAGCTTGGTCTCATGACAATTCGCGTCGCTATTAACGGTTATGGTCGTATTGGTCGCAACATTTTGCGCGCACATTACGAAGGTGGCAAAAAGCACGATATCGAAATCGTAGCCATCAATGACTTGGGCGATCCCAAGACAAACGCCCATCTGACGCAATATGACACCGCGCACGGCCGCTTTCCTGGCACCGTCGGTGTCGAGGGCGATTACATGGTCGTCAATGGCGACAAGATCCGCGTGTTGGCCAACCGTAACCCTGCTGAGTTGCCCTGGGGCGACCTGAAAGTCGACGTCGTTCTCGAGTGCACAGGTTTTTTCACCAGCAAAGAAAAAGCGTCGGCCCACCTGAAAGGCGGTGCTAAAAAAGTCATCATCTCCGCACCAGGCGGCAAAGACGTCGATGCAACGATCGTGTTTGGTGTCAACCAGGACGTGCTCAAGAAAGAGCACACCGTGATCTCGAACGCTTCGTGCACCACCAACTGTTTGGCACCTTTGGTCAAGCCTTTGCATGAAAAACTCGGTGTCGTGACGGGCCTGATGACCACGATCCATGCCTATACCAACGACCAAGTGTTGACGGACGTGTATCACGAGGACTTGCGTCGTGCCCGCTCGGCCACCATGAGCATGATCCCTACAAAGACTGGCGCTGCAGTTGCGGTCGGTTTAGTCTTGCCTGAGCTCAATGGCAAGCTGGATGGTTTTGCGATGCGCGTGCCTACGATTAACGTGTCCATCGTGGATCTGACATTCACAGCCAAACGCGATACGACTGTCGAAGAAGTCAACGCCATCCTCAAGGATGCCGCTGCTTCTGGTCCGCTCAAGGGCATTTTGACTTACAACACAGAACAGCTGGTGTCGGTCGACTTTAACCACAATCCTGCCTCGAGCAACTTCGACGCAACCTTGACCAAGGTTTCGGGCAATCTGGTGAAGGTCAACTCTTGGTATGACAATGAGTGGGGTTTCAGCAACCGTATGCTCGACACGACCATTGCCTTGATGTCTGCTAAATAATTATTTGTAAATAATTGTCTGAAAAAATAAGCTGATCATGACCGCTGTTCTAACCCTTTCTGCACTCGCTCAAGCCGGCAAACTAAAAGGTCAGCGCGTCTTTATCCGCGCCGATCTGAATGTGCCTTTTGATGACGCAGGTCGCATCACCGAAGACACGCGTATCAGCGCCTCGGTTCCAGGTATTCGCTTGGCACTGGACGCCGGTGCCGCCGTGATGGTGACCTCGCATCTGGGGCGTCCGACTGAAGGCTCTCTGACGCAAGAAGACTCGCTGGCGCCTATCGCCAAGCGACTCTCCGAACTGTTGGGGATGCCTGTGCCACTTTTGCAAAACTGGGTGGACGGTGTCTCAATCGCCCCCGGGCAAATAGTTTTGCTCGAAAATTGCCGCGTCAACAAAGGCGAAAAGAAAAACGATCCAGAGCTGTCCAAAAAAATGGCGGCGCTTTGTGATGTGTACGTCAATGATGCATTTGGCACTGCGCATCGCGCTGAGGCCACCACGCACGGCATTGCGCAGTTTGCACCGATTGCTTGTGCGGGTCCTTTGCTGCAGGCCGAACTCGAAGCCCTTGGTCGCGCTTTGCTGGCGCCCAAGCGTCCTCTGGTCGCGATCGTTGGCGGTTCAAAGGTTTCCACCAAGCTTTCCATTCTTCAGTCGTTAGCCGACAAGGTTGATCAACTGATCGTGGGCGGCGGGATTGCCAACACCTTTATGCTCGCGGCGGGTTTGCCGATTGGAAAATCTCTGGCGGAGCCTGATCAGCTTGATCAAGCGCTGGCCGTGATGAAAAAAATGCAGGCGCGTGGTGCCGCTGTGCCGATCCCAACTGATGTGGTCTGCGCCAAAGAGTTTTCCGCGCAAGCAAAAGCCACGACTAAAGCTGCCAAAGATGTCGAGGCGGATGATTTGATTTTGGATATCGGTCCACAAACCTCGGCGCAGCTGGCCGAGATTTTGAAAAATGCAGGCACGATTGTTTGGAACGGCCCACTCGGCGTGTTTGAGATTGAGGCGTTTGCACAAGGAACGGCTTCTGTTTCTCATGCCATTGCTGAGTCGGCGGGCTTTTCAATTGCGGGTGGCGGTGACACGCTTGCTGCGATTGCCAAGTTTGGGATTACGGACAAGGTCGGCTACATCTCCACAGGCGGTGGTGCCTTCTTGGAGTTCCTCGAGGGCAAGGTTTTGCCCGCCGTCGATATCCTGCAAAAGCGCGCAGCGGGCTGAGTTTTTAGCCAGCCCTCAACGCGTTTCCGCGTCGGGATTCATTAATCCACTATAAACAGTGTTGCACCAGTCTCTGTCGAGGACTGATGTGGCTCTGCGCCATCCGCGACCTGATAGCTCATGCCAGGCTTGAGGTCAAAGACACGACCATCTTTGAGTTCGGTACGCAATGCACCGCTCAAACACAACAAAATGTGCCCTTTTTCACACCAGTGATCCGCGAGATAACCGGGTGT
>CAMBLP010000025.1 GCA_945868195.1 Bordetella parapertussis | reverse complement strand
AGAGAGCGCCATGGACGAGATACTTAAAAATTTTTTCAATATTCAGATTTACATCGAGGTCGCACCCTTCTTGCTAAAGGGCTTGCTCAATACGCTTTTGTTGTCGGCGCTGGTAATCCCCTTTGGCTTGGCCGCGGGGCTGCTCGTTGGCGTGTTGTCGATCACGCTTAAAAATCGCTATGCACGCGCGCTCTTGGCGATCTACATCGATGTGTTCAGAGCTTTGCCACCACTGGTGTTGTTGATTTTTATCTATTACGGGACACCGTTCCTCGGGTGGGAACTCCCCAAGTTATTGGCGATCGTGATTGGCTTTATGTTGAATAACTCGTCTTATTACGGCGAGATTTTTAGGGCCGGTCTTGAAAGCGTTCCCAATGGACAAATCGAAGCGGCGCGCTCGACGGGACTCTCTGCGACGCAAACCTTGATCCATATTCAGATCCCTCAAGCAACGCGAAACGTGATGCCGGATCTCATCAGCAATACGATTGAGGTCATCAAGCTCACAACCTTAGCCAGTGCCGTCGCGATGCCTGAGTTGTTGCGCGTTGCACGCGATGCCCAATCCTTGTTTTACAATCCTTCGCCGATTGTCTTGGCAGCGATTTTCTATCTGTTATTGTTATGGCCACTGGTGAGAATTCTGAGTCGCTTTGAGCATAAGAAAATGGGTGGTGGACATTAGTTTCTCTCAGCCTATCAATGTAGTTGAGGTCTTATTTTCTCGCTCTTAATATGACAGGACACCATGACGAAGCGATCCACGACCCCGCATCACCTTGACGCCATATCTACGATTGCCGAGAAAGATGCAGCTCCGAGCGTGGCTGCAATCTTCGCCGATATCAAAGTCACCTTGGGCGTGCCCTTTGTGAACTTGATCTGGAGGCATTTGGCCACCATTCCGGGTGGACTTGAGATGACATGGTCTTTGGCTAAACCTCTCTACTCAAGTAAAGTCCTGAATGAGTCTGCCCGAACAATACGTCTGCAATCAACCTTAGTTGATCGTTTGTCTCCCTGGCCCGAGTCCGTGCGTACGGCGCTCGGTTTGAGCCCTCAAGACAAAAGCGAGATTGTGTTGCTATTAGAGGACTACGGTCACGCCAACTCGCGCGCTCTGCTCATTTTGTCGTATTTGTATGCGAGTTTGACCGCCCAATCATCCACGCTAAGTCAAGATGACCTCGACGTCGCTCAACCTTTGGCGCAGATCGATCCGTTTGCTGAACTCGAAATTAATAAAGGGACGATCATCAAGCCTGCTCGTCCTTTGCCTGCACCTGCGGAGATGACCGCAGAGGTCGCCAAGCTTGTCAAAATATTGAACACGTTTGGCGAGTCGATACCGAGTCCCGCTGAACCGAGTCTCTACCGGCACTTGTCGTATTGGCCTAGTTTTCTGGCAGCGTTTTGGCTTGCGGTTGAGCCGCTAGAGCGGCAGGGCTTGCTGGTACGCGAAGCGAGCAACATGCATGAGCGCGCGATGAGCATGGTGAGTCAGTGGAAACCCTCTGCTGATATGTCAGTGACGATCGCGCCGGAGTCAGCGAGTCAAGTGCTTAAAAGTCTAGGTCACTTTACCTACTCCGTCATCAGTCGAATGATTGTGCATGGGGACATGATGAGACGGATGATTGATTAGAGTCACTACGTAATCAACCTAAAGCTGGCGAGTGTTTGGTAGTAGAAGCGATTCAGTACATTGACCGCTGTTTTTGTACAACGTGGAGAGCGTTGATTTGCGTGGTGCCCGGGGCCGGAATCGAACCGGCACGCCTTGCGGCGGGGGATTTTGAGTCCCCTGCGTCTACCAATTTCACCACCCGGGCAACGCATTGAGCCTGCAAGTATAGCCGAGCTTTAAAATTTCTGCCTGCGACGGGTGCCTCTGTGCCGATCTATTTAAACGTCCACTTGCCCCACATGAACAAAACATTGCCATACCCTTGGCCGCCTGGGATGTAGGCGGCTTGCGCTGACAGGTTTTTGTAGCCGATCGAGGCCACAGGTAAAACGCCCGGGAAGGGAATGCCCCCAAAATAATCCTTGCGCGACATGAGAAAGCCCGTCAAGCCAACACCGGCTTTGACTTCACTTTTACCGATATTCCACGTGGGTACCCAGCCATAACCCACCATAAAGGAAGCGTCGCCATGTGAGTCGCGAAATCCCATCGCGTACATGCCTTCCCAGTTTCCGCTCTTGTTGTAGCGACCTTTACCTAGACCAAAACCTGCTGGATATTCAACGTATTCAGCACGCTTTTCAGCCGAATAAGCAAAAGGTAGGTGATAGCTCCAAAAGGGCACGTAGGCCTCGACGTCGCCCTCTCGCCAAGTATCTTTCGCATGCTGCCAAGCGGTTGAGTACCAAGGGGTGGGAGAGGCCGTTGAAGCTTCGTTCGAAGCCAGCGCAGCATTAGTCGTCAGGGCGCAGACACAGATTGCTGCTGTTCGCCGAAAGAGTGGGTCGCGCATGTCTGTCGTTGTAAGGGTGTAAAAGGATCGTTTGTGAGCATAGAACTTCGGGCAAACCATCTAGTGTCAAATCACGACCTGAAGTAGCATCGACCTCACAACAAAAACCCTCAATTCGGTCATAGGAGATAAAAGATAACAAATTATATAGCGATTTTTTTGCGTCGCAGCATCGGACTCTCGGCCTCGATCGAGCTTGCGAGTTCAACCGCCGAGTTCTTGAACGACTTTATCAAGGCGGAAGTCACGCGTTGGAGTCCGGTTATCAAAGAACTCAAGATTAAAATGAATTGATTTACGGATGAAACAATCAGTATGTTCAAAGAGACACTCAATGAAATTTTAAATTCATACTTTGGTGCTTTGGTACCGGTATGGGCAACGGCGATGTTCTCTTTGATCAACGTTTTGATTATCCTTGGACTTGCGTGGTTTATCCGCAGCATTGTGATGCGCTCGATTCGGATATTACAAAGCAGGCTAGGCAACGCAAGCCTGGACAACGAAGAAAAAAAACGTGTCGAGACGCTAGGACGGGTGTTTAGATACGTGACCTCGGTCACGATCGTGGTCGTGGCGATCATGCTCGCTCTATCCGAATTAGGTGTTTCCATCGCCCCGCTGCTCGCGACTGCCGGTGTGGCGGGTATCGCGATTGGTTTCGGTGCGCAAAGCATCATCAAAGACTACTTCACCGGCATTATGATGTTGCTCGAAAACCAGATTCGTCAAGGGGATATTGTCGAGGTGGCGGGTAAAGCCGGTTTTGTCGAAGAAGTCACGCTCCGATATGTGCGCTTGCGCGACTACCAGGGTTCGGTTCATTTCGTACCGAATGGTGTCATTACGACTGTGACGAATCTGAGTCGAAACTTTGCCTTTGCTGTCATCGATGTTGGTGTGTCATATCGAACGGATATTGATCAGGTGTTTGACATCATGCGGGATGTATCCGCCGCCCTGCGTCACGATCCGGATTTTGGTGACAAAATTTTGGATGACATTGAAATTGCGGGTGTCGAACAATGGGCAGAGTCTGCCGTCATGATTAAAGCGCGCATTAAAGTCGTTGCTTTATGGCACGGCCCTGTACGCAGAGAGTTCTTGCGTAAGCTAAAAATCGCCTTTGATGCCAATAAGATAGAGATTCCTTTCCCCCAGCGTGTCGTGCACACCAAAGAGGATAAAAATCATGTCGAGTCTTGATGCCAAACTTGCTGAGCATGCGGCGGGCGTCCGTTTTGAGCACCTGTCGCCTCAGGCCATCGAGGCCGCAAAAATCTTCCTGCTCGATACCATCGGGGTGGGTGTTGCGGGTGGTAGTACTTCAGAGGTCACGCCTTTGCTTTCTGCGGTCGGCCAGTGGGGGATGGGAAACGAGGTCTCGCTTTGGGGGCGGCGCTCCACACTGACCGCCACGCAAGCGGTCTTGGTGAACGCCTACCAGGTCCACTGCCAGGAATTTGATTGCTTGCACGAAGGCGCTGTCTTGCATGCGATGGCGACCTTAGTGCCGGTATTACTGACGCAAGCGCAGTTGCGCGGGCCTGTTTCAGGGCGCGCCTTACTGACGGCGCTTGCCGCAGGTGTCGATGTTTCTTGTACGATTGGCATGGCCTCCAAACTCGGTTTGCGATTTTTCCGGCCCGCGGCGTCGGGTGGCTTTGGCGCGGTGGCGGGCTTAGCCAACCTACGTGGCTTTGATGGAGATACTACGCTTGCGGCGTTAGGCCATCAACTCGGTCAAGTCAGCGGCACGATGCAGGCCCATACCGAAGGCAGTGTGGTGCTCCCCCTTCAGATCGGCGTGAACGCCCGTGCGGCGCTCCAGTCATGTGATTTGGCTCAAGCGGGTTTCCCAAGTTTGCAGACGCCTTTGACGGGACGCTTTGGTTATCTGCCGCTCTTCGAATCCGAATGGGATCTCGAGTCCGCGATGCAGGGACTTGGCGAGCGTTGGCGCCTCACCGAGCTGAGTCACAAGCCTTATCCAAGCGGACGCGCGACCCATGGCGGCATCGAAGGCTTGAGTCTCTTGCGACAGCAGGCGGGTTTTGCACTGGAGGATGTGGCTGAAATCGTCGTGCGAGGACCCTCGCTACTTAATCATCTGGTCAATCGCCCCGGGGTGCAGAGGCCAACGCCGAATTACGCGCGCTTATGCATGCCTTTTGTCTTGGCCAAAGTCCTTCAGCATGGGACGCTTGACCCAATGCATTTCCGCGATGAGGCGCTGACTGACCCGCAAACCTATGCCCTTTCCCTCAAAGTCAGGATGGAAAAGGACGACAATCCCAACCCCAACGCACTCGTTCCTCAAGAGGTGACCGTCAGGCTCAACGATGGCACGATCCTGCGACACGCCATCGATGCGATGCTGGCGAGCCCAGCGCGCCCACTCAGCCGCGAGGCACAGCTGCGCAAGTTTCATCGCTGTTGGTCGCTCTCCGCTGAGCCGCTCGGACCTCCTGAGGCCGTCATTGCGTTGATCGATACGCTTGAGGATTGCGCGGATGTCAGACAACTGATTGCTTGTCTCGCGCCCTCTTGAAATCTGGGCGTTACCCCCCAATTACTTTTTATCAGCTTGCCTGAGGTGTTTGGGTGGTCGCTACAAGCGCACCGCATTTAAATATTCTTAGCCAAGCCTTTCTGTGGATAACTTATGGTGAGCACGATGAATCAAACGACCGCGTCTTCAGACGCTTCCCAAACAATGGGTTTTCAGGCAGAGGTCAAGCAACTGCTGCATCTGATGATCCATTCGCTCTACAGCAACAAGGAAATTTTCCTGCGCGAGCTGGTGTCGAACGCCTCGGACGCGTGCGACAAATTACGCTTCGAAGCGATTGACCATCCCGCCCTTTTTGAAGGAGATGGCGAGCTGCGTGTGCGCGTCGATTACGACAAGGCCGCTCGCACCATCACCATTTCCGACAATGGCGTCGGACTTTCCAAAGACGAAGCCATCGCCAACCTTGGTACGATCGCGCGTTCAGGCACACGCGAGTTTTTCTCAAAGCTCACGGGTGATAAGCAAAAAGACGCCCAACTCATTGGTCAGTTTGGTGTGGGTTTTTATTCGTCCTTTATCGTGGCTGATAAAGTGACCGTGCGTAGCCGCCGCGCGGGCTTGCCTGCGGATCAGGCGGTGCTTTGGGAGTCTGACGGTCAGGGCGAGTTCTCGATTGGCGCGACAGAAAAAGTCACCCGCGGCACAGATGTTGTCTTGCATTTACGTGCCGACGAAGATGAGTTTTTGAGTGGTTGGAAATTGCGCGAAGTCTTGCGTCGTTACTCAGACCATATTTCTCTGCCTGTCCAGATGCTCAAAGAAGAATGGGATCAGGAAAAGTCTGAGCAAGTTAAAAAAGAAGAGTGGGAGTCAGTGAACCAGGCCAATGCGCTTTGGACGCGCAGCAAATCCGAGGTGACCGACGAGCAGTATCGTGAGTTTTATAAGCACGTCTCGCATGACTACGATGATCCGCTCGCCTGGACGCACAATCGCGTTGAAGGGCGCAGTGAGTACACGCAATTGCTTTACGTCCCTAAGCATGCGCCGTTTGATATGTGGGATCGCGATGCGCGCCGCGGCGTCAAGCTCTACGTCAAGCGCGTGTTCATCATGGACGATGCTGAGCAGATGTTGCCGTCCTATTTGCGCTTTGTCAGAGGCGTGATTGACTCTGCCGATTTGCCCTTAAACGTCTCACGCGAGTTGCTGCAGGAAAGTCGTGACGTGAAGGCTATTCGCGAGGGCTCGACCAAACGTATTTTGAGCCTGCTTGAAGATTTGGCGGAAAATAAAAAGGATGAATACGCGATCTTCTGGACCGAGTTTGGTCAGGTTTTAAAGGAAGGTACGGGCGAGGATTCGGCTAATCTCGAACGTATCGCCAAGCTTTTGCGTTTTGCCTCGACCAAAGACGACTCCGATGCGCAGACTGTCACGTTAGAGGATTATGTTTCTCGCATGAAAGAAGGCCAGGACACGATTTATTTTGTGACGGCGGATAGCTATACAGCGGGTCGCAATAGTCCACACCTGGAGATCTTCCGCAAAAAAGGCATCGAAGTGTTGGTGTTGTGGGATCGCGTCGACGAGTGGATGCTGTCGCACTTACGTGAGTTCAATGCTAAGAAACTGGTCTCGGTCGCAAAGGGCGGCCTTGATCTCGAAGCTTTGGCCGACGATGAGGAAAAGAAGCATCAGACCGAGGTCGCCGAGCAGTTCAAACCGTTGGTCGAGCGATTGCAAGAATCTCTCAAGGACCGCGTCAAAGAAGTCCGCGTAACCTTGCGTCTCGTTGATTCGCCGTCATGCGTGGTGGTGGGGCAAAACGACTTGAGTCCGCACTTGCAACGCATGTTGAAAGCCGCGGGTCAAGAAGCCCCGAGCATCCTTCCCGTGCTTGAAATTAATCCAGAGCATGCGTTGGTCAAGCGTGTGCAGTCTGCTTCGGACGCGTCCTTTAATGACTGGGCCAGCTTATTGTTCGAGCAGGCCTTGTTGGCGGACGGCTCGAGCTTGCCCGACCCAACCGCTTTTGTCCGACGCGTCAATCAGTTGTTACTCGGTTAAGTCTGGTCGCGGGCTAGGTAAAGACGCGACAGACCAACCCGCAAGCTGGGCATAGCGATCCCAATCAAAGGCAGGTCCCGGGTCTGTTTTGCGCCCGGGTGCGATGTCGCAATGCCCTCTGACTGCGGTGAGGGGGTAGCGTGCGCGCAGGCATGCTGTCAACGCGGCGAGCGCGGTATATTGTGCCGTTGTATAGGCGAGGGTGTCTGTACCTTCGAGTTCTATGCCGATAGAAAAATCATTGCATTGCTCGCGTCCCGCGTGTTGTGACACGCCCGCATGCCAAGCCCGCGCATCGCACGAAACATACTGCGTAATGTGACCAGCGCGGTCGATGACAAAATGCGCGGAAACGGTCAGTCCTTGTAAATGTTCTTCAAACCAAGGATCGGCCTGCAGATCAAGCTGATTGAGAAAGAGATCCGCGACGAATGGTGTGCCAAACTGACCGGGCGGCAAACTGATATTGTGAATCACCAGCAACGAAATATCGCTGTCAGTCGGACGTTCGTTAAAGTTGGGGGAGGGGCGCAGCGTGATGTCTGCCGCGGGTTCAAGCCAAGCTTGCGCGTTGAGCTTCATGATGTGAAGTTAGCGGGGTCTGCGTGGACCCAGTTGCGCGTGCGCTTGGCTGCACCAAGTTTCGTCTTGGGTCAGCAAAGCCTCCGAACGAGGTAAAAATATGCCGCAGTGCGCGCATTGCACCATCTCCTCGGATCCTGGTAGGGGGTGACTGGGAGGAGATTTGCTGGCTTGCTCATCCCGAAAGCGTTTTTTCGCGGCTTTATGCGTTAGAAAACGGCTTCCTAACAGCACGGCAAAAAATACGGCGATCCAAAAAAGTGTTTTACCCATCTCAATGCCTCTGTAGGATGACTTCGATGACGAAGCGCGAGCCGGTATAGGCCAAGACCACGAATGCAAAACCGACAAGCGTGTAGCGCAGAGCGGTACGTCCGCGCCATCCGCGCAGGTGTCGACCAACAATGAGGATGCCAAACGTCAACCATGATAGCAACGTAAAAATTGATTTGTGATCAAACGGCAGCCATTTTCCGGACAGGGAGAGCGAAATCAAGACTCCCGAAATCAAGGTAAAGCTCAGGGCGGCAAAGGCGATCCAGATCAAGCGAAACAAAATCTGCTCTTGCGCTAGGAGCGGCGGCTGGGCATCCAGAAGACGCCCAACAACTAAGCGAAGCGTGCCAGGTGGGGTGGGATGGTCTTGACGGGGAAAATGAAGTCTACGATCGAGACCCGACATCAGCATGGCCTGCAAGGCCGCAATGGTGACCAACGCGTACGCGGACAACGCGATCAACAAGTGAATCTGTAAGCCTGCGTCCTGGGCGTGAGCAATCACTTTAGACTGGGGAAATAAGGCCGCGAGCAGGCAAACCGCTGCGCCGACAGGTAAAAGCAAGAGTTGTAAGCCGTCGATGCGGATCACTAAGCTTTCTAACCAGAACACCAGCATGCCGATCCATACGGCCGCGGAGAGGGCGAGCGCCCAACCAAGACTCAGGTTGTCTTCTTGGAGAACCATATGACGCAGGGCAATACCGTGCAAAATAATGGCGAAAAGAAGCCCAGCACGCGCGAGGCCCCCAGACTTGACGATCGGTGAGTCCGACGAAAGCGAGCGAAAAAGTCTGAAAGCGAGGGCGGCATAGGCCACCGCAGCGAGGGAGTGAAATACAATACCGTAAGACATATGTCTAGTGTAAAGCGAAACCGTCACCATGCTTGAAAATCTCACCCAACGTCTATCCCGTGTCGTCAAGACGATGCGAGGCGAAGCACGTCTCACAGAAACCAATACGCAGGACATGCTGCGTGAAGTTCGCCTTGCACTGCTTGAGGCCGATGTTTCCTTGCCCGTCGTGCGTGATTTCGTCGCTCGGGTCAAGGAAAAAGCGTTGGGCGAGGAGGTGGTGGGTAGCTTGTCGCCCGGGCAAGCGCTTGTCGGTGTGGTGCACCGTGAGCTGACCGCTCTGATGGGTGGTGATTTGGGGGCCGATGCGAGTGAATTGTCATTGGCGATGCAGCCGCCCGCGATTATTTTGATGGCCGGTTTGCAGGGGGCGGGTAAAACCACCACAACCGGCAAGCTCGCACGGTGGCTCTCCGAGGGCAACCATGTACAACACGGACGCAAGACGGGCAAAAAGAAAGTCGCCGTGGTCAGTGCCGACGTCTATCGCCCAGCTGCGATTGAGCAGCTTAAAACGGTTGCTGAGCAAGTCGGCGTCGAATGGATTGCCTCGGACATTACGCAAAAGCCCGAGGAGATCGCCCGCAATGCGGTTGATTACGCCCGCCGTCATCATTTCGATGTGCTGATTGTTGACACGGCTGGCCGCTTAGGTATTGATGAGGCCATGATGCGCGAGATTCGCGCGTTGCATGATTTCCTCAACCCAATTGAAACCTTGTTTGTCGTGGATGCCATGCAAGGTCAGGATGCGGTCAATACCGCACGTGCTTTTGGCGAGGCCTTACCGCTCACCGGTGTGGTATTGACAAAGCTAGACGGTGATGCCCGAGGCGGAGCCGCCTTATCCGTCAGGCATGTGACAGGTAAACCACTCAAGTTTGTAGGCGTGTCCGAAAAACTCGATGGTCTCGAGCCTTTCCACCCTGAGCGCATGGCCCAACGGGTCTTGGGCATGGGCGACATTGTGTCGCTCGTGGAGCAAGCGCAGAAAAATATCGATGTCGCCGATGCGCAAAAGCTCGCCGCCAAGATGAAATCTGGCGACAAGTTCGATCTAAACGATTTTCGTGATCAACTCTCGCAAGTTAAAAAGATGGGTGATATGGGGTCGCTTCTTGAAAAGCTACCCGCACAGTTTGCCCAAGCTGCGGGCCAACTTCAAGGCGGTCAGGCAGAAAAGCAATTGCGACGCACCGAGGGTATTTTGAACTCCATGACGCCGCTTGAGCGTGCCAAGCCCGATTTACTCAAGGCCTCTCGCAAGCGCCGCATCGCTGCGGGCGCCGGCGTGCCCGTCCAAGAAGTCAATCGCATGCTCAATCAGTTTGAACAAATGCAGGGCATGATGAAGCAAATGAAAAAAGGCGGGATGGCCAAGATGATGCGCGCCATGGGTGGCATGAAAGGTCTTGGCAAACTGGGTGGTTTTGGCCGTTAGTCGCCCGTCTTTTTAAAAATCAGATCCCAGACTCCGTGACCCAGGCGCAGGCCGCGGTTTTCAAACTTGGTTAGCGGACGATAGTCAGGTCTGAGTGCGAAGCCTTCGCAAGTGTTCGATAGTGTTTTCTCTTGCGACAGGACGTCCAGCATCTGATGGGCATAGTGTTCCCAATCTGTCGCGCAGTGGATGTAGGCGCCTGGCGCCATCCTGCTAGACAGTAGCGCAATCAAAGGCGGTTGAATCAAACGACGTTTGTGGTGACGTTTTTTCGGCCAAGGATCTGGAAAATAAATATGTACGCCTGCCAGTGTTTCGGGCAGGATCATGTCGCGCAGCACTTCGACCGCATCATGCTGGATCAGGCGCACATTGGTGAGGCTCGAGGCTTCGATGCGTTTGAGCATGGCACCCACGCCTGCATTAAACACCTCGACACCCAGAAAGTGCTCCTGCGGTCTGGCGAGTGCGATTTGCTCTGTAGTTTCACCCATGCCAAAGCCGATCTCCAAGATTGTGGGGGCGGCCGCGCCAAACGCTTCGGTCAGATCAAGAGGGCTGGGCCGATAGGCGATCGACCATGTGCTCAGAAACGCGTCGAGCGCTTCTTGCTGACCCTTAGTCATGTGGCTACGTCTGTTGACGAAACTACGAATATGAAGAGGATGCATCTTTAACCTCCTCCGACTGCGACAACAATTTCAAGTCGATCGCCTGCTTCAAGCTGCACGCTCGCATAGGTACTTTTGGGTACGATTTCGCCATTGCGTTCGACCGCGATACGTTTGCCCGTGTAGCCGAGCGCATGGATGAGCGCCGAGACAGAGAGGGGGCCGGAGAGGGTCTTGGGTTGGCCATTGAGAACGATATTCATGCCAATATTGTAGTGGGTATAATTTCGAGTGTGGACCTTGCATGGCCCCATCTCTCGATCGATACCGATGACACAAATTTTCAATATTGCCGCCTACAAGTTCGTTTCCCTTGAAAATCTCGAGCAGCGCCGTCTTGTTCTGCTCGAGCAAACCCAAGCGCAGACGCTCAAAGGGACGATTCTATTGACGCCCGAGGGTATCAATCTATTTTTGGCAGGCACCCAGGAAAACATTGATCAGTTTTTAGTCTGGCTGCGTCAGGACCCTGCTTTTGCCGACCTAGAGGTCAAGTACAGCGTTTCTTCGGATCTGCCTTTCAAGAAAATGCTGATCAAAATCAAGCGCGAGATTATCCGCATGAATCACCCGACGATTCGCCCCGAGGCAGGGCGGGCCCCTGCGGTCGATGCGCAGACGGCCGCGCGCTGGATCACGGCGGGTCGTGACGACACGGGTCGTCCGGTTGTGTTGTTGGATACGCGCAATGATTTCGAAGTCGACGCAGGGACCTTCGTCGGTGCGATCAATTGGCATCTCACCAAGTTCACCGAGTTTCCTCAGGCCGTACTCGACCACAAAGACGAGCTCACTGGGAAAACGGTCATCAGTTTTTGCACAGGCGGTATTCGGTGCGAAAAAGCCGCGATTTTTATGGGCGAAGTGGGCATTGAAAACGTCTACCAACTTGACGGCGGCATTCTCAAATACTTCGAGGAAACCGGTGGGGTTGGTTACCAGGGCAACTGTTTTGTATTTGACGAGCGCCGGACCCTTGATCCGACGCTCCAGCCGCAACCGCTGACCTAAGGTCTATTCGCGTCACTCAGCGAATCCGCATGCCAGGCTGTGCGCCTGACTCAGGATCCAGAACGTAAATTCCCGGCTGTGCCTTGGGATCAAAGTGGCTTGCGGAAAGCACCATACCCTCAGAGACGCCAAACTTCATCTTTCTCGGCGCAAGATTGGCCACGACAACGGTCAGGCGACCTTTGAGTTGCTCGGGTTGGTATGCCGACTGAATCCCTGAAAAAATATTGCGATAGCGTCCCTCGCCCAGATCGAGTGTGAGTTGCAGCAATTTGGTCGAGCCCTCGACGCGCGCGCAATCGACAATACGTGCGACCCGCATGTCGATCTTCAAGAAGTCGTCGATCGTGATGGTGGCCGCAATGGGCTCGCCGCCTGGGGCGTGTCCGCCTAAGATGTCCGCGGTTGTGGCAGAAGGTTCCGCAGGCGCGGCAGTAAGTGCGGCGGCTTTGGGCTTGTCCTTTGCCGCAGCTTCAGGGGGCAGTTCAAACAAAGCATCTAGCATCGTCGGCTCGACACGCTGCATCAGGTGTTTAAAGGGGCTGATATGCGCGGGTAGCGTACCGGCGTCAGACCATAGAAAGCTGCGCGACAAGCCGAAGAGCTCTTGCGCGACGCGCTGCGCCAGCACAGGCAAGATTGGTGTGAGCATGACGGTTAGCGCCTTAAACCCTGCGAGCGCGGTCGAGCAAATGTGTTGGAGCGCAGCGCGTTGCGCAGGATCTGCGTCAGCCAGGCCTTTGGCGATGAGCCAAGGCTGCGCCGCATCAAAGGCCTGATTGATTTGGTCGGCATGCGCCATGATTTCACGAATCGCGCGGCCATACTCGCGTGTTTCGAGGTCGCTGCGAACGGCTTCGGCGGCCTGTGACCAGTGAGTGGATAGCGCAGAAGCATCGCCAGGGTAGGCCAGCTGACCATCAAAATACTTGCTGACGAAATTGGCCGCTCGGCTGGCGATATTGATGTATTTACCTACGAGGTCGCTGTTGACGCGTGCCACGAAGTCCTCGGGATTGAAGTCGATGTCTTCGACGCGGGCATTGAGTTTGGCCGCGATGTAATAACGCATCCACTCGGCGTTCATGCCGAGTTGCAGGTATCGGAGCGGCGAAATACCCGTGCCGCGACTCTTGGACATTTTTTCACCACTGACGGTGATAAATCCATGCACATTGAGCTGGTCAGGTGTTTTGCGGCCAGCGAATTTCAGCATGGCGGGCCAGAACAGCGCATGGAAATAGACGATGTCTTTTCCAATAAAGTGCACTTGTTCAGTCGCATTGCCGGGTGTCAGCAATGTATCGAAATCGATGCCGAGCTTGGCGCAGTACGCCTTGAGCGAGGCGAGATAACCGACCGGCGCATCAAGCCAGACATAAAAATATTTGCCTGGGGCATCAGGGATCTCAATCCCGAAGTAGGGCGCGTCGCGTGAGATGTCCCAGTCGCCCAAGTTGACTTGGTCGTCACCTTCGCCGTGACCAAGCCATTCGCGGGTTTTGGCGAGCACTTCGGCTTGGAGGTGTTTATGACCTTGGGCATTACTGCCTGTTGTCCAGTCTTGTAAAAACTGCACGCAGCGCGGGTCGGAGAGTTTAAAGAAAAAATGCTCCGAGGTTTTGAGGATGGGTCGCGCTTGTGTCAGTGTCGAGTAGGGGTCGATCAGATCGGTGGGTGCATAGACCGCGCCACAGGCCTCACACGAGTCACCGTATTGGTCCTTAGCGTGACACTTAGGGCACTCGCCTTTGATGTAGCGGTCAGGCAAAAACATGCCTTTGACCGGATCATAAAATTGTTCGATTTCGCGGGTCTCAATGAATCCCGCTTCGCGCAGCTTGAGGTAAATGTTCTGTGAGAGTTCGACGTTTTCTGGTGAGTCGGTCGAATGCCAATGATCGAACGCGATGTGAAAACCTTGCAGATACTGTGGACGCTCAGCCGCGATGCGAGCCACGAGTTGTTGAGGCGTGATGCCCTCGGACTCGGCTTTGAGCATGATGGGTGCACCATGCGTATCGTCCGCGCCGACAAAGTGCACGGTATGTCCAGCCATACGCATCGAGCGCACCCAGATGTCCGCCTGGATGTACTCCATGATGTGGCCGATATGAAAGGAGCCGTTGGCGTAGGGCAGCGCAGTCGTGACAAATATGGTTCGAGACATGAGTGATAGGGGCTTAGGTGGACATTAAGAGCAAGTCAATCATTTTAATGCAGTGGGCGGCTTAGCGAATATCGCGTGACTCAACGTCCGTGACGTCTTTTGAGCTTAAAGAACCTTGTGTCGAAGTGGACTTGCGACCGGTTCGGCGCGACATCCAGTATTCTTTAACCTCAAAAGGTTTGCCGCGCAAGCGGGAAATTACCAGCAAAAAGGCAATCGCGATGATGGTAGAAAAAGTCAGGATGAGTGCCATCACTAACCCGATGAAAGCCACCACGATGACCACGGCAAAGCGGATAATGCGGCGAAGAAGTTCAATCATAATGGCACCGTGGTTCGAATAAAAACAAAGATAGCAGAGGAATTTCAATGAGTGTAGCGCTAGTAGACGTGCGTGCAGTGCTTGAGCAAGTGCTCGATCCTGTGACAAGTGTGTCACTGAGTAGTGCCGTCAAGGATGCTCAGATCCAAATCTCCGAAGGCCGCGTCAGCATCCAGGTGGTGTTGGGCTATCCCGCCGCGAGCCGGCTGGAGGCGATGCGCCAAGCTTTGCTAGAGGCGCTCAAGGCCGCGGGCATGCCCCAAGCCGAGGTCACAATGTCCTCAAAGGTGATCGCCCATGCGGTGCAGCCCGGTGTGGCGTTGGTTCCAGGGGTACGCAACATCATCGCAATTGCTTCTGGCAAGGGCGGGGTTGGCAAGAGCACGACGGCCGTCAATCTTGCCTTGGCCTTACAGGCGGAGGGTGCGCGCGTGGGACTGCTGGACGCGGATATTTACGGCCCTAGCGTGCCGACTCTGTTGGGCGTTTCCCAGCGTCCGGATAGCGCGGATGGCAAAACCATGAGCCCGGTGGTGGGACATGGCATTCAGGCCAACTCCATTGGATTTATGATCAGCGAGGACAATCCGGCGATTTGGCGCGGACCCATGGTCACGCAAGCTCTTGAGCAGTTGTTGCGTTCCACCAACTGGGACAATCTGGACTATTTGATTATCGATATGCCGCCTGGTACAGGTGATATCGCGCTGACGCTGTCACAAAAAGTCCCTGTGGTTGGCGCCGTGATTGTGACGACACCACAGGATTTGGCGCTTTTGGATGCCCGCAAAGGTCTGCGGATGTTTGAAAAGGTCAATGTGCCGGTGCTGGGTGTGATTGAAAACATGGCCATTCATGTCTGTAGTCAGTGCGGCCATGCCGAGCACATCTTTGGCGAGGGCGGTGGACAGCGCATGGCGGAGCAATACAAGGTCGCATGGTTGGGGGCCCTACCTTTGGCGATGGCGATCCGCGTCGATGCGGATGCCGGTCGCCCAACGGTCCTCTCGGCGCCCACCAGCGAGGCCGCGAAGCTGTATGGCGAGATTGCCTCCAGAATTGCCGCCAAGGTTGCCGCTTTGCCCAAGGACCTAAGTGACAAGTTCGGCGTGATTTCGGTTCAGCGAACTTGATTTTCACTCTCTTACCCCTTGTGTACGCCTAAGGGGCCGGACAGGGGGTAAAATTCGCGCTCTCGACTTTTAATTTTGAGGCGCTTGGGCAATGAGCATCAAAAGCGACAACTGGATCCGCCGCGTGGCACAAACCGACGGGATGATCGAACCCTTCGAGCCTGGCCAAGTGCGTTCGAACGAATCAGGCCGTATCGTGAGCTATGGTACGAGCAGCTACGGCTACGATGTGCGCTGCGCTAACGAATTTAAAATTTTCACGAACATCAACTCAACCATTGTCGACCCGAAAAATTTCGACGAAAAATCCTTCGTTGATTTCAAGGGGGATATTTGTATCATTCCTCCCAACTCCTTTGCGCTGGCGCGCACGGTTGAGTATTTCCGGATTCCCCGGAGTGTCCTGACGATTTGCCTTGGCAAGAGCACTTACGCGCGCTGCGGAATCATTGTCAATGTCACACCTCTGGAACCCGAGTGGGAAGGTCATGTCACGCTCGAGTTTTCAAACACCACCCCGCTCCCCGCAAAGATTTACGCGGGCGAGGGTTGCGCGCAAATGTTGTTTTTTGAAAGCGATGAAGTTTGCTCGACCTCTTATAAAGATCGGGGCGGCAAGTACCAAGGGCAGCGTGGCGTCACTTTGCCGCGGACTTAATTTTCCTACTTATCCTCTGCGGAGTCCTCAGGATGAAATTTCGCTTTCCTATTTTTATCATCGACGAGGACTATCGCTCGGAGAATGCTTCGGGTCTAGGGGTTCGCGCGCTCGCAACGGCGATCGAAGCCGAGGGCATGGAAGTGATTGGAGTCACCAGCTATGGCGATCTGAGCTCTTTCGCCCAGCAGCAAAGCCGAGCAAGCGCGTTTATCCTCTCTATCGATGATGAGGAATTCGACGTCGACTCGCCAGAGGATGTCGCCGGCGCCATCAAAAACCTACGTGTTTTTATCGGTGAATTGCGGTTTCGCAACGCGGATATCCCGATTTATTTGTACGGAGAAACGCGCACGGCAGAACACATCCCGAACGATATCTTGCGCGAATTGCATGGCTTCATCCACATGTTCGAGGACACGCCGGAGTTTGTGGCGCGACACATCATTCGTGAGGCACGCAGCTATGTCGATAGCTTGGCGCCACCATTTTTTCGCGAGCTGGTCAATTACGCGCAGGATGGCTCCTACTCCTGGCACTGTCCCGGACACTCGGGCGGTGTCGCCTTTCTAAAGAGTCCGGTTGGTCAAATGTTTCACCAATTTTTTGGTGAAAATATGTTGCGTGCCGACGTTTGTAACGCCGTGGACGAGCTCGGGCAGCTACTTGATCATACCGGTCCTATTGCCGAGTCCGAGCTTAACGCAGCGCGGATTTTTAATGCCGATCACTGTTATTTCGTGACAAACGGCACCTCTACCTCGAACAAGGTTGTCTGGCATGCCAACGTGGCGGCCGATGATATTGTGGTGGTGGATCGCAACTGTCACAAGTCCATCTTGCACGCGATTACGATGACGGGCGCGATTCCGGTTTTTTTACGTCCCACGCGCAACCATATGGGCATTATTGGCCCGATTCCTCTTGAGGAATTTGAGCCCGCAAGCATCCAGAAAAAAATCGATGCCAATCCTTTTGCGCGCAATGTCAAAGATAAGAACCCGCGTATTTTGACGTTGACACAAAGCACCTATGACGGCGTGATTTACAACGTAGAAACGATCAAGGCCAAACTTGGCAACCTCGTCGATACGCTGCACTTTGATGAGGCTTGGTTGCCTCACGCTGCCTTCCAGAGTTTTTATCAGGACATGCATGCGATCGGAGCCGGTCGTCCACGCAGCCCCAAAGCTATGGTGTTTGCGACGCACTCGACCCACAAACTGTTAGCCGGGATTTCACAAGCCTCTCAGATCATCGTCCAGGAGTCCGAGAGCCGCAAGCTCGATCGCAATATTTTTAATGAAGCCTACTTGATGCATATGTCGACTTCGCCTCAGTACGCCATCATTGCGTCCTGTGACGTGGCGGCCGCCATGATGGAAGCTCCGGGTGGAACGGCATTGGTCGAGGAAAGCATTCGCGAAGCGCTTGATTTTCGTCGTGCGATGCGTAAAGTGGATCTCGAGTATGGAGAAGATGACTGGTGGTTCACGGTGTGGGGCCCGGATTATCTAGCCGCACACGGTGTGGGCGAGCAGTCCGACTGGATGCTCAAGGCCAACGACCACTGGCATGGCTTTGGCGATCTCGCCGAAGGCTTCAATATGCTCGACCCGATCAAGGCGACCATTGTGACGCCCGGACTGGACATGTCCGGCAGTTTTGGCGAGACCGGCATTCCCGCCGCCCTCGTTTCCAAATACCTGACAGAACATGGTGTGGTGGTTGAAAAAACAGGCCTCTATTCCTTTTTCATTATGTTCACCATCGGCATCACCAAAGGCCGTTGGAATACCTTGCTGACTGCTTTGCAGCAATTCAAGGATGACTACGATCGTAATCAGCCCCTGTGGCGAATCTTGCCTGATTTTTGTAAGACGAATCGTCGCTATGAGCGGATGGGTCTCCGTGATTTGTGTCAACAAATTCATGAACAATATCGCAAGCATGATGTCGCGCGTCTCACGACTGAGATGTATTTGAGCGACATGGTGCCTGCGCTCAAGCCTTCGGATGCTTTTGCGAAAATGGCACACCGCGAGGTCGAGCGTGTTTCCATCGACCAACTCGAAGGGCGTGTCACGGGCGTGTTATTGACTCCTTATCCACCCGGTATTCCATTGCTGATTCCTGGCGAGCGTTTTAATAAAACCATTGTGCAATATCTGCAGTTCGCGCGCGAGTTCAATCAGATGTTTCCAGCGTTTGAAACGTATATTCACGGTTTAGGCGAGGATGTCTTGCCTAATGGAGAAAAGCGTTATTACGTAGACTGTTTGATCGAAGCGCAATGCTAAAGCTTCAACAACAATGCTGAGTGTCGCGCATGGAGCAGTTTGATGTCGCGGTGATCGGCGCCGGTGCCGCCGGCATGATGTGTGCCGCGGTCGCCGCCCAACGAGGGCGTACGGTCGTGCTGATTGAGCATGCGACGGTGCTGGCCGAAAAAATCAGGATTTCAGGCGGCGGTCGCTGCAACTTCACCAACAAACAAGTTGGTCCGGAAAATTTTATTTCCGCCAACCCCCATTTTTGCAAATCAGCACTGGCGGGCTTCACGCCTCAGGACTTTCTCGAGCTGATGCGCCGCCACGGGATCGCCTGGCACGAGAAACACAAAGGCCAGCTTTTTTGTGATCACAGCAGCGAAGACATCATCGCGTTGTTGCGCGCCGAGTGCAATCAAGGGGGGGTGCAGTGGCGCATGCCCTGTGAGGTCAAAGACGTCTCGCGCGTCGACACGGTAGGCTCGTCTCTTTTTTCTGTGCAAACCTCCGGCGGAACGATTCAAGCCAATAACTTGGTCATTGCGACAGGAGGGCTTGCGATCCCACAGCTCGGCGCGACAGACTTTGGCTTAAAACTTGCCCGTCAGTTCGGGCTTAAAGTCGTCGAGCCTCGTCCAGCGCTCGTACCATTGACGTTCGATGCGGAGACTTGGGCGCCCTTTGGCACGCTGACGGGTGTCGCATTGCAGGCCACCGTGAGCGCGGGACCCGGTCGACGCGCTCAGCAATTTCTCGAGGATGTGCTGTTTACGCATCGGGGACTGTCAGGCCCGGGTATTTTGCAAATTTCGAGTTACTGGCAGCCAGGTGAGGCGATTGTGCTCGATTTGGCGCCAGGTCAAGACTTGTCCGACAGGCTCGTCGAGGCCAAGGTCGGGGGTAAGCAGCAGCTCGGTACTTTGCTGTCTTCGCTCTGGCCTAAGCGGTTGGCCGAGCAGTGGCTAGGCGAACAGGCCACTCTGCGTCTAGCCGATGCGCCGGATCGTGTGCTCAAGGACTTGGCCCAACGTATTCAGGCGTGGTCGCTGATACCGAATGGTACGGCGGGCTATAAAAAAGCCGAGGTCATGCGCGGTGGGGTGGATACAAAGGGCCTGGATCAACGCAGTATGCAGGCGCGAACCGTTCCTGGTCTTCATTTCATTGGCGAAACGGTCGATGTGACAGGCTGGCTTGGGGGCTATAACTTTCAGTGGGCGTGGGCTTCTGGCGTCGCCTGCGGACGTAGCCTCTAATCACCCCTGAGTGATCAGACCTAGTCGAAATAGGGACGAGCTTGTCGAAGGCTCGATTTTCGCGTTAT
>CAMBLP010000024.1 GCA_945868195.1 Bordetella parapertussis | reverse complement strand
TTTCCTGAAAAATAAAACTTCCGTTCAACAAAATGCGACTCTAGAAAACCATGCTTTTTAACGACACGATCAAGCTCGAGCAGGGTCGTCATGAGCTTCTTCATCTGGCCGAGCGGCACGGCGTTCGGACCGTCGGACAGCGCTTTGGAAGGATCTGGATGGGTTTCCATAAATAGACCTGCAATCCCAGCTGCCACTGCTGCACGCGCAAGCACAGGCACAAACTCACGCTGGCCACCTGAAGAAGTACCCTGTCCGCCTGGCAATTGAACAGAGTGGGTCGCATCAAAGACAACCGGACAGTCTGTTTCGCGCATGATGGCCAGTGAACGCATATCGGAGACAAGATTGTTGTAGCCAAACGAAACGCCGCGCTCACACACCATGATGTCCTCGGCGACACCCGCTTGCCGAGCTGCATGACGCGCCTTATTGACGACCTGCAACATATCGTGAGGCGCAAGAAACTGACCTTTTTTAATATTGACCGGCTTGCCGCTCGCGGCACAGGCCTCAATAAAATCAGTCTGACGACACAAGAAAGCAGGCGTTTGCAATACGTCGACGACGGCGGCGACTGCCTTGACTTGATCCTTGTCATGGACATCAGTCAGTACGGGAACCTGGAGCTCAGCACGCACATCGGCCAAAATCTGCAAACCCTCGTCCATGCCCGGACCTCGATAAGAGGTCCCCGAACTCCGATTGGCTTTATCGAAAGAACTTTTGTAGATAAAGGGGATGCCCAAAGAAGAGGTGATTTCCTTGAGTTGACCTGCGGTATCGAACGCCATCTGGCGTGACTCAATCACGCACGGACCCGCAATCAAGAAAAAGGGGTGCTCCAGGCCAATATCGAATCCACACAACTTCATCAGGTCCCCCGACGCTTGGTCTGATGTGCCAGAGCCGCGTGAATGTAGCTGGTGAACAAGGGGTGCCCTTCTCGAGGCGTAGAGGTGAATTCCGGGTGGAATTGCACACCTACAAACCAAGGATGGTTGGGTAATTCCATGATTTCGGGGAGATTTTCCGAGGGCGTCCGGGCGCTGATGACGAGCCCAGCTTTTTCCAGTCGCGGTACATAGATATTGTTGACCTCATAGCGATGGCGATGTCGCTCATTGACCTCAGGGCCATAAATTTGATGGGCGAGCGACCCTATCTTAACGGGACATTTTTGCGCGCCTTTGCGCATCGTTCCACCAAGATCAGATTGTGTATCGCGTTTTTCCGTTACGCCTTCGCGATCCATCCACTCAGTGATCAACGCCACCACAGGATGCGGCGAAGCAGGATCAAACTCCGTGCTGTTGGCTTGACCCAAACCCGCCACATCGCGAGCGAATTCGATCACCGCGAGCTGCATCCCCAAGCAGATTCCCAAGTAAGGCACGTTATTTTCGCGAGCATAACGAATCGCAGCGATCTTACCTTCGGTACCTCGCTTACCAAAACCGCCTGGCACCAAAATGGCATCAAAGGGCTTGAGCACTTCGACACCACCCTCTTCGATACTTTCGGAGTCGAGATAATCGACTTTGACACGTGACTTAGTATGAATGCCGGCGTGGATCAAGGCCTCGGTCAGAGACTTGTAGGACTCGGTCAAATCGACGTACTTGCCGACCATCGCGATACGCACCTCGCGCTCAGGATGCTCGAGCCGATAGATCAGGTTGTCCCACATGGACAAATCCGCAGCGGGTGGATTGAGATTAAGCACCTCACAGATCAAATTATCCAGACCCTGTTTGTGCAGCATCGACGGGATTTTATAGATGGAATCCGCATCCCACACCGAAATCACCGCATCAAGAGGAACATTGGAAAACAAAGAAATCTTGGCGCGTTCTTCGTCAGGGATAGGTCGATCCGCGCGACACAGCAAGGCATGGGGGATGATACCGATTTCGCGCAGCTTTTGAACAGAATGTTGGGTTGGCTTCGTTTTGAGTTCGCCCGCCGAGGCAATGAAAGGCACGAGCGTGAGGTGAATGAAGGCGGCATTGTTGCGACCGAGGCGCAGACTCATTTGGCGAGCCGCCTCGAGAAACGGGAGAGATTCGATATCGCCTACAGTGCCACCGATTTCGACAATCGCTACATCCGTCGCACCGTCCCAGGATTGTTCCGCACCGCGTGCGATGAAGTCCTGAATTTCATTTGTGATGTGCGGGATCACCTGAACAGTTTTTCCAAGATAATCGCCGCGTCGCTCTTTGCGCAACACCGACTCGTAGATCTGGCCTGTGGTGAAATTATTGACCTTGCGCATTTTCGAGGAGATAAATCTCTCGTAGTGTCCGAGGTCCAAGTCAGTTTCGGCTCCGTCTTCGGTCACGAAGACTTCACCATGCTGAAACGGACTCATGGTGCCAGGATCAACGTTGATATAAGGATCGAGTTTGAGCAGGGTCACCAGCAGGCCACGGGATTCGAGGATGGCGGCCAGAGACGCGGCGGCAATGCCCTTGCCTAGCGAGGACACCACACCACCGGTAACAAAGACAAATTTGGTCATGTGTTTGACGCCCCATCATGAGGCGTATGCGGGAAATTTGGATTATAGCCGCCTGTCTAACTTTTGCGGAAAACCCGTATAGATTTATCCACAACATTCATCAATTTTGTCACGCAGAGGCCGTTTTTAACGCAAAGCCTCAGTGCGGTGCATCAACCAAGCCAGCGCTGAGCCACTGACTTTAGGCACCAAACGTCTGCGAACCTCGGAATGGTAGGCGTTGAGCCAATCGACCTCGTCTTGTCTGAGCTGATCTCGCTGCACGCAACGGGTGTCGATCGGACACAAGGTCAGCGTTTCAAACGCCAAAAACTCACCAAACTCGGAGGTTCCGGCTGACACATTGCACACCAGATTTTCGATCCGTACCCCCCAGCGACCCGGACGATAAAGCCCCGGCTCGTTCGAAGTGATCATTCCTGGCTGCATGGCGGTCTGTGGTCCGGGTGCCGCGCGATAGGAGATCACTTGCGGCCCCTCATGCACATTCAGGTAGTACCCGACCCCATGCCCTGTTCCATGGCCATACTCGGCAAGTCGTGCCCAAAGCGGCGCGCGAGCCACCGCATCAAGCATGGGCGATGCCACGCCGCGAGGAAATTTGAGCCTGGACAACGCGATCATGGCTTGTAAAACAGCCGTGTAGTCGTCTTTCTGGGCAGCGCTTGGTTGCCCCACGGGCACCACACGCGTGATGTCCGTGGTCCCGCCAACATACTGACCCCCGGAGTCAATCAAAAGCAGCCCATTACCCGTGATTTGGGCAAAAGACTCGGGAGTGGCCCGGTAATGCGGCATGGCGCCGTTGGCGTTATAGGCTGCAATCGTGCCAAAACTACGCGATACAAACCCCGGTTGCTGGCTGCGCAGAGCCAGTAATTGTGCATCGATCATGAGTTCATTAAGAGGCGAGGTATCGCAGCATGCAATCGCGTCTTCTAGCCAGGCAAAAAATGCACACAGCGCGGCACCATCGTCCTCCATCACACGCCTGACGTGAGCGAGTTCAAATGCCGTTTTCTGTGACTTGAAAAACGTGCTTGGATTGATCGCACGCACCAACTGACATGACACGCGATCAACCAAGGCGCAGGTCGTGCGGGCAGGGTCAAACAACAAAAGCGCACTTGTCTCAAGCTCGGACAGTGCCTGTGCCGCCTCTTGATAAGGCCTAACCTCAATCCCTTGCTGCGCCAGCGTCTGCGTCAATGTCGCATCGATTTTTTCTGGTAATACAAAGAGAAATACTCGATCAGGCCCGATCAACACATGCGCCAGAAAAACCGGATTAAAACTGACATCTGCACCGCGCAAATTCAGCAACCACGCAATATCGTCTAGGGTTGAAACGAGATGCCATTGCGCACCGCGCTCAGCCATCTCGGCACGGACCCGCGCGAGCTTTTCCTGTCTAGACTGACCCGCAATACTCACAGGCAACTCGCGCACCGCCGCAGTCGGTAAGACAGGACGATCATGCCAACATTGTCCAGGTAGATCCAAAGACAAATCAAGCCTGACTGAACGTGGCGCAAGCTGCTCTTGCAAGGATTCACGGGCGGCTAAACCGAGCGCGCGACCATCCACCGCCACAACACCCCCATGAGGGACGTGCGCGCCGAGCCAAGCGGCATGTGCAGGGTCAGTCGCGACGCCGATTTTCATCAAGGTCACACCCGAACCCACCAACTCCGTCTCGGCCTGAACCCAATAACGACTATCCACCCAAATCCCGGCAAAATCCTGTGTCACGACGACCGTACCGACAGAACCCGTAAAGCCTGTCAGCCAGCGTCTAATTTGCCAGTATGCAGGGAGGTATTCGGAGAGATGCGGATCCGCAGAAGGGATCAGACAGGCATCGACACTGGCCTGTCGCATCGTGTCGCGCAAAGCGGATAAAGGGTTGCCCTGCGAATGCTTGGATGCAGTCATGACGCCGGTTTACCCTTTACACGTCGAGACATCGAGTTTGGCGGAGGTCTTGGACTTGATCTCATCAACGGTCACGCCCGGTGCGAGCTCAAGTAGCTTGAGACCGCTAGGTGTCACTTCCATGACGCCCAGATCGGTGATCACCATGTCGATCACACCCACGCCGGTCAGTGGCAAGGTGCATTTGGGCAACAGCTTCAAATCTGTCGTACCGTCTTTTTTGGTCGCAACATGCTCCATTAGCACAATCACTCGACCGACTCCGGCGACGAGATCCATCGCGCCGCCCATGCCCTTGACCATTTTGCCGGGAATCATCCAATTCGCCAGATCGCCGGTCTCAGAGACCTGCATCGCACCCAAGATCGCAAGGTTGATCTTACCGGCACGAATCATGCCAAAAGAATCAGCAGAGGAAAAAATCGCAGAGCCGGGCAACGTTGTCACCGTTTGCTTTCCAGCGTTGATCAGATCAGGATCGACTTCACTTTCAAGCGGGTGGGGGCCAATCCCGAGCAAACCATTCTCAGACTGCAGCCAGACTTCTATATCGCTTGGCACATGATTGGCCACCATAGTGGGCAAGCCGATTCCCAAGTTGACGTAAAAACCGTCTTTTAATTCGCGCGCTGCACGCGCGGCCATTTCATCACGAGTCCATGCCATTTTTGTTCTCCTTAGCTCGCCGTGCGAACAATACGTTGCTCAATACGCTTTTCAGGCGTTGCATTGATCACAATGCGATGCACGTAAATGCCGGGTAAATGAATATTTGCAGGTTCGAGTTCGCCGTTCTCGACGATACGCTCGACCTCGACGACGGTGAGTTTTCCAGCCATTGCGACCGGCGGATTAAAGTTGCGCGCGGTTTTGCTAAACATCAGGTTGCCGCTGCGGTCTGCCACTTCGGCTTTGACCAGAGACACCTCGGGCACCAAGGCGCGCTCCATGATGTACGTCTGTCCGTCAAACTCGCGGACCTCTTTACCCTCCGCGACGATCGTGCCGACGCCAGTTTTAGTAAAAAAGGCTGGGATACCAGAACCGCCTGCGCGCAAGCGCTCTGCCAAGGTCCCTTGAGGCGTAAATTCAAGCTCGAGCTCGCCCGCAAGGAATTGGCGCTCAAATTCTTTGTTTTCACCCACATAAGAAGCGATCATGCGGCGAACCTGACGGGATTCGAGCAAAACCCCTAGGCCAAAGCCATCCACACCCGCGTTATTACTGATGCAGGTTAAATTTTGAACCCCGAGTTCCTTGACGGCGGCGATCAAGGCCTCCGGAATCCCACACAGCCCAAAACCACCCACTGCGATGGTCTGACCATCTTTCAAAATACCTGTCAGCGCGTCTTTCGCGCTCGGATACAGCTTGTTCATCAGAACGACTCCTAGAAGGTCACCTAAATTTGATTATCGACGATTTATGCTGCTTGCCAACGCTTTCAAGACCTCGTCAGGCCAAGGGTGCGCGCGATTTAACTCAAAATCCATCCAAACCATGATCGACTTACCCTGCGCGCAGAGTTCAAGCCCGTCGGGATGTATCACGGACAGGTCTACAGCATGTTCCATGCTGGAGCGGCCAATGCGCTCCACGCGATGGCTCACCCGAATTAAAGCAGGATAGGTAATTGGTTTTTTAAAATCACAAGCGCAATGCACCACGACAGGACTAAACCGAGCGCTTTGTTGAACCTTGCCCTCGTAGAACATCCTGATCCGCCCCTCTTCCATATAGCGAAAATAATTGGCGTTATTAAGATGATTGAGCGCATCGGCGTCTGCCCAGCGCATCGGCAGGTCAATATCAAAAATATCGCCCACCACCAGCGTACGGTTCAATCCATCGGGTTGCACCAAAGTCTTCTCCATAAAAATGCGAAAGGGTGCGTTCGCGCCTTTGCAAGACTGGCAGCCCCGAAACGCCTCACGCGTGCAATACAATCCTCACAATCAAACATCATACTTGGAAGCAGGGAGACTCTCATGTCCGAACGTGAATCGATGGAATACGACGTTGTCGTCGTGGGTGGTGGTCCTGGTGGACTCGCGACGGCAATCCGGCTCAAACAACTTGCAGCCGAGCGCAATCTCGAGATTTCGGTTTGTGTGCTTGAAAAAGGCAGTGAAATTGGCGCCCATATTTTATCCGGCGCCATCATGGACCCCAAGGCACTGACCGAGTTGTTGCCGGACTGGAAATCGACCGGTGCCCCGCTCAATACGGCAGTGACCGAGGACGAATTCCTCTTTTTGTCCCCCACAGGATCACAAAAAACACCTAACTGGCTGCTGCCAGAGTGTTTTCAAAACCACGGCAACTATATCGTCAGTCTGGGCAGCGTCGCCCGCTGGATGGGCGAGCAAGCCGAAGCCCTTGGCGTCGAGATCTTCCCCGGCTTTGCCGCGGCCGAGGTCCTGTATGACGACAAAGGGGCGGTGCGGGGCGTTGCCACCGGTGACATGGGCGTGGGTCGCGATGGTCAACCCACCGACCAATACCAGCGCGGCATGGAGCTCCATGCCAAATACACCATCTTCGCCGAAGGCGCGCGCGGTCAGCTCGGCCGCCAGCTGATCGAAAAATTCAAACTCGACCAGAACCGCGACCCACAAAGCTATGGGATTGGTATCAAAGAATTGTGGGAAGTCGAACCCTCCAAGTCACGCCCGGGCCTGGTGGTGCATACCGCCGGCTGGCCGCTGGATGCAGACACCTATGGCGGCTCCTTTCTGTATCACCTCAAGGACAATCTTGTCGCGGTCGGCATGGTGGTTGGTCTGGACTATGCCAACCCTTGGATTTCGCCCTTTGAGGAATTTCAACGTTATAAAACACACCCCGCCATCCGCGGCACCTTCGAAGGGGGCAAACGCATCGCCTATGGCGCGCGCGCCATTACCGCAGGCGGTTTATTATCCTTGCCCAAGCTTGTATTTCCGGGTGGCGCGTTGGTGGGCTGCGAAGCAGGCTTCTTAAATGCGTCACGCATCAAAGGCAGTCACGCCGCGATTAAGTCCGGCATGATGGCCGCCGAAGCCGCCTTCGACGCCTTGGTCGCCGAACGCAGCCACGATGAACTGCCCGCCTACCCCGCCGCGTTTGAAAACTCATGGTTGCACACCGAGCTCAACAAAGCCCGCAACTTTAAACAGTGGTTCAAAAAAGGTCGCTCGATCGGCACGCTGATGACCGGTGTCGAACAATGGCTTCTAAAGGGCAATATGCCTTGGACCATCCATCGCGACAAGCCTGACCACGCCTGCCTCAAGCCGGCTGCCGACTGCGTCAAGATCGACTATCCAAAACCCGATGGTGTGCTGACCTTTGATCGCCTGAGTTCGGTGTTTATCTCCAACACCAACCACGAAGAAAATCAGCCTATCCATCTGACGCTCAAAGATGCGTCCGTTCCGGTGTCTATCAACTTGGCGAAGTTCGGGGGGCCTGAGGCGCGTTACTGTCCGGCAGGTGTCTACGAATACATCAAGGACGACCAGGGTGCAGATCGTTTGCAAATCAATGCGCAAAACTGCGTGCATTGCAAAACTTGCGACATTAAGGACCCCACACAAAACATCGTCTGGGTCACACCGCAAGGTGGAGAGGGCCCGGTCTACACCGGCATGTAACTTTTACAGGAAACACTTCATGACAACGCGTCCGCAAGCCACGCCTACCACCCAGATCGATAACGACCGCGTCATCGTCACCGAGTGGCGCTTCGCCCCAGGTGCCGAGACAGGCTGGCATACGCATGGCCACGACTATGTCGTGGTCCCCACGACCAACGGTTTGCTTCATCTCGAAACACCGGACGGTCTAAAGGACTTTCCATTAGTACTCGGTAAGTCCTATACCCGTGGCGCAGGTGTCAATCACAACGTCATCAACGCCAGCGACCACGAAGTTGTTTTTGTCGAGATCGAAATACGCTAAGCCCTCTCTCACCCCCCTCTTTTCGGAAACGATGACATGCTCGATCCACAAGCCAAGGCCCTGATTGATCTCGTGATTGAAAAAGGGATCCCCCCGGTTCACACAACCGAGCCTGTACAAGCCCGAATTTTTTACGCCGAGCGACGCTTTTTTAGCCAGCCTGATGCGCCCGAGGTTGCGCATGCGCTGGATATCAAGATTCCCGGCCCCGCGGGGACGATCACGGTGCGCCACTACCGGCCGCTCGGCTCGGCGTCCCCGAAGGCCTTGCCCGCTTTGGTTTACTACCATGGTGGTGGCCATGTGATTGGCGATCTCGAGACACATGATGTGCTCTGTCGCACACTTTCTAATCAAGCTCAATGCGCCGTGTTTTCTGTCGACTATCGACTCGCCCCCGAGCACATTTTTCCCGCTGCGGCAGACGACTGTATCGCCGCTACAAAATGGGTGCATGACAATGCATCCTCGCTCAAGATCGATGCCGCGCGGATTGCGATCGGTGGCGATAGCGCGGGAGGCCAGCTCGCGGCGGTCGTCGCCTTGGCGCTCAAGCAAGACGGTGCCTTCAAGCCTGTTTTACAACTGTTGATCTACCCGGTTACCGATGCGAGCTGCGAGCGCGAATCGATGCGCACCAATGGCCAGGGTTATTTGCTCACCCGAGATTCGATGCATTATTTTTATGGGCACTACATGCCCGAGGCTTGGATGCGCCAAGACTGGCGCGCCTCGCCCATCTTAGCCAAAGACCACGCGGGCTTGCCGCCTGCGTTTGTCATTACTGCCGGTTATGATCCGTTGCGAGATGAGGGCTACGCCTATGCCGACAAGCTATCGTCAGCAGGCGTCCCCACGCAATATGTATGCTTTGAACGTCAGATCCATGGCTTTGTGCCGCTGGGTCGGATCCTTGACGAGGCCAACACGGCCGTGAAGCTCTGCGCGCAGGCGCTTCGCGACCGTTTTTGACCGTTTACTTTTTGAACGCAATCACTTCTTGGCGCTGCTCGCCCAGACCCTGGATGCCCAGCGTCATGACGTCGCCTGCCTTGAGGAAGCGCGGCTTGGGCTTAACACCCATACCGACACCCGGAGGCGTGCCCGTCGTGATGATGTCACCTGGCATCAAGGTCATGAACTCACTGACATAGCTCACAATCGTGGCCACATCAAAAATCATGGTCTGCGTGCTGCCCGTCTGAAAACGCTTGCCGTTCACATCGAGCCACATCTCTAGCTTTTGTGGATCTTTGATTTCGTCTGTCGTGACCAACCAGGGACCGACTGGACCAAAAGTATCGCAACCCTTGCCCTTGTCCCAGGTACCGCCTCGCTCAAGCTGATACTCTCGCTCAGAGATGTCATTGACGAGGCAATAGCCTGCAACGTATTTCAGCGCATCTTTCTTGCTGACGTAGCGTGCTTTTTTACCAATAACAAAACCGAGCTCGACTTCCCAATCTGACTTTTTGGAGCCTTTGGGTAACATCACCTTGTCATTGGGACCGGACAAGCTGGTGTCGGCCTTAAAGAAAATGATGGGTTCTTTTGGACAGGGCATGCCGGCTTCGGCTGCATGGTCTGAGTAGTTCAGACCGATCGCCAGAAATTTGCCGACGTTGGCGATGGGGACGCCATAGCGTGGCTTACCTTTGACCAGTGGCAATGTGCTCGTCTTGATTTTGGCAAGCTTGGCCAGTGCGGCTGAGGACAGCTGCTCAGTCGTGATGTCAGACACCACACCTGACAAGTCGCGTAATTTGCCTTCTTTGTCGATCAGGCCGGGTTTTTCTTTGCCCTTCGCGCCATAACGTACGAGTTTCATTGCTTCTCCTTGGTTGAATGCCTACGCAATTTAACAGCTAACGCAAAGGCAAATCAATCAACCAAGCAAAACCATCCCTCTCATGCCGTCAGAAGTAGCGACCGCCCGCGCCGATCACCACCGTGATCACACCGAGCACCAAGTTCGTCAGCATCAGCATGCGAATTTGCCCGAGTGCTTGCGCACCCACAGGCCATTGCTTGTCAGCGACTGCAGCCTTGAGCTTTTTGAAAGGAAGGGCATAGATATAAGCGAAAACCGCAGTCATGACGACCGCGATGAACAACATGGCATGGACATGACCACCGAGTTTGGCCTGTGCGCCCATCAGCGAAATCAGCCCAAAGCCTGTCACGAACAACACCAAGATGGAGACTTTGACCCAAATAAAAAATCGCTTAAAGACACCACACAAAAGCGTCAGACGCTCGGGAGGTTGCAACACATCCGCAGCGGTGGGACGTAAAGCACTATGCGCGAAAAACATTCCGCCCACCCAGATTAATGCGGCCAGTAAATGCAACACAATCAAAATCGCGATTGACATAGTGATCTCCAAAATAAGTGGTTGCAGTCTACCCTTCATTTGTACAACGCAACAAAAAGGGCCTCTTTCGAGACCCTTTAAACCTACACCTCATGTGGCTATTCGGTGCTTATACCGGCGTGGACAACTGATCCAAAATCGCGGGATTTTCCAACGTGGACACATCCTGCGTGACCTTTTCACCCTTGGCCACCACGCGAAGCAAGCGACGCATGATTTTGCCAGAGCGTGTCTTGGGCAAATTATCACCAAAACGGATTTCTTTTGGTTTAGCGATGGGTCCGATCTCCTTAGCGACCCAGTTGCGTAACTCTTTGCCCAGCGCGATCGCCTCTTCACCTTCGGGACGCGAGCGTTTCAGCACCACAAACGCCACGACGGCTTCGCCGGTTGTGTCATCGGGGCGTCCCACGACTGCGGCCTCTGCCACCATCGGGTGCGCGACCAAGGCGGACTCGACTTCCATGGTTCCTAAGCGATGACCTGAAACGTTTAACACGTCATCAATTCGACCCATGATCCAGAAACAACCATCCTTGTCGCATTGTGCACCATCGCCCGCGAGGTAATAGCCACCGAGCTCTGGTGGGAAATAGCTTTTGATAAAACGGTCTGGATCACCCCAGATATTACGAATCATTGAGGGCCAAGGACGCTTGATCACCAGAAAGCCGCCATGACCCGCCTCAACATCACCACCCGCCTCGTCCACGATGGCCGCGGTAATGCCAGGCAAACGCGTCGTGCATGAACCAGGCTTGAGTGGTGTGGCACCCGGGAGAGGCGTAATCATATGACCACCCGTCTCCGTCTGCCACCAGGTGTCCACAATCGGGCAACGACCGCCCCCGACATTGTTGTAGTACCACATCCAGGCTTCGGGGTTGATCGGTTCACCGACCGAACCAAGCAAACGCAAACTCTTCAAGTCAAAGGACTTAGGATGATGTGCCGCAGTGGCCTCAGAGGCCTTGATCAAAGAACGAATCGCCGTAGGTGCCGTGTAGAAAATCGTGGCTTTGTGATCCTGGATCATTTTCCAGAAGCGACCCGCATCCGGATAGGTGGGTACACCTTCAAAAACGATCTGTGTCATCCCGGCCGCTAACGGACCATAGGCGATGTAAGTGTGGCCCGTCACCCAGCCCACATCCGCGGTACACCAGAACACATCGTTGGCCTTGGCATCAAAGACCCACTGCATGGTCAATTTTGCCCACAGCAAGTAACCGCCAGAGGAATGCTGCACCCCCTTAGGTTTTCCCGTGGAGCCCGAGGTATACAAAATGAATAGCGGATGCTCGGCATTGACGGGTACGGCCGGACAGTCTTTTGCCTGATTTTCCGACAACGTGTGCAGCCAAACGTCACGCTTGGCATCCCAGGCGATCTTGCCGCCTGTGCGCTTGTAGACGACTACCTGTCGCACAGCCTCGCAACCGCCCATCCCAAGGGCCTCGTCGACCGCCGGTTTGAGCGGGATCGCCTTGCCGCCGCGCATTTGCTCGTCCGCGGTAATCACAAGCGTGGCACCCACATCAGTGATCCGCTCATGCAAACTCTTGGAGGAAAAACCACCAAACACCACCGAGTGCGTGATCCCGAGACGGGCACAAGCCTGCATTGCAATGACTGCCTCGACCGACATTGGCAAATAAATAATCGAACGATCACCAGCCTTGTAGCCGAGGGATTTCAAACCATTTGCAAACTGGCACACGCGTTCGTAAAGCTGCTGATAGGAAACCTTTTGGACCTCACCACTATCAGACTCGAAAATGATCGCGACTTTATTCGCATTACCATTTTTCAGATTCACATCCAGACAGTTTGCCGAAACATTGAGCTCGCCATCCCCGAACCATTCATAAAAAGGCGCGCGTGACTCGTCCAGCACTTTGGTAAAAGGCTTGTCCCAGTGCAGCTCCTCGCGCGCTAGACGTCCCCAAAAACCCTCCGGATCCCGATCGGACTCCTCAAGCAATGCCGCATAACCCGCCGCCTGCGAGACATTGGCTTGTTTGGCGAATTCCGCTGGGGGTGGAAAAACGCGCGTCTCGATCATTGCTGATTCAATTGAATTAGACATAAATGGGAGTCTCCTCTTTCATCCGGGTGGAAGTGGGGGGTTTAGTGACGACTTAAAGAAATATCCAACACTTAAATTTTTAAAGCTGCGATCCCGGCAGCTGCAATCTGAGCATCCTCATGGGACTGCACACCCGACACACCGACCGCACCGATCGTCACACCGTCTACCAAGATCGGCAACCCGCCCTCAAGCATGCCTTGCAATAACGGGGCGGACAAAAAGGACATGCGGCCCTTATTAATCACGTCTTCGTAAATCTTGGATTCACGCGCACCCATGGCAGCCGTGTGTGCTTTGGCGGGTGCAATATAGGCAGAAATCGTGTTGGCGCCATCTAGGCGCTGCATACCAAGCATGTGACCGCCATCGTCCACGACCGCGATTGTCACGGCCCATTTGTTTTGATGGGCATGGGCTTTCGCCGCTTCGAGTATCAGCGAAACATCCGCATCGGTCAATACAACTTTGGTTTTCATAGCGAATCCTTAATGTGTTCAAGTGCACTGGGGTCTTCAATCGTGGTGAGGTCGCCTGGATCACATTCTTCGCAGACCGCCACAATGGCTCGGCGGGGAACTTTACCAGAACGCGTTTTAGGCAGCACGTTGATCGACCTCGGTCGATACCCAGATCAAAGGCGGGTTGGAAAAGTCTAAAATCTGCTTAAAGGGTGTTTCCCAATGGACAAGATCGGCCGCTTTTGACCAAAATAGATCCCTCTCATATAGGGAGTTGTGGTGGGCGCGTTTGATGGCCTGCATGACCGTCTCCGACTGTTTTTTTGGAATTTTGAGGCTTTCTGTACTAATATTCTGTCAGGTCTAGCTTTCACGAGCCTTTCCAAACCGAACTTTTTGATGTGTTGAATCAATATTTATCATTTATTCAACGAATTTTTTCGTCCTACCGAGTGCATTAAAACGATGACTTTCCCCACAACCGCAAGCGCAATGTCAAGAATCGCCCTGCAGATGCTGCAAAGCACACGCGTGGTGTTTGCTTGCTTGGGAGCGGCCATATTGGTGGGTTGCGCAGGACAAGACGGCTCGGGAAACAGCAAGCGCGCGGGTATTGACTGGCGCAACGCCGCCGACCCAATCGGCGCCTTTGCCGTCGGGCCTAAATACGTGGCTGGATTGGGTCAGATCGATCATCCGCTGGCCAACCAAGCGCTTAATCAGCTCGGGATTCGTTACCGTTGGGGTGGCAAATCCCCCCAAACTGGTTTTGACTGTAGTGGGTTGATTGTGTACTCAGCGCAACGGTCCTTGGGTTTAAAACTTCCTCCGCGTGCGGATGATATCGCCAAGTTTGGTGACAAAATCAACAAAAAAGACCTCCAGGTCGGTGATCTGGTCTTTTTTAATACCTTAGGGACGCGATACTCGCACGTCGGTGTCTATTTGGGTCAAAACAAGTTTGTTCATGCCCCGACACGCGGTTCTGTTGTACGCGTCGAAGACATGACACTTCGCTATTGGACAGCGCGTTATACAGGCGCTCGTCGCCTAGACCCGACGCTGATCGCAGCGCGCTGATCCAACGCAATCACACAAGCCGCATTGCTCGAGCGCCTGTTGCATCGCACACACAGATCGTCTGCATGCGACCACCCTCACCCCAGACTTTAAGGCCGCATTCCTAAACGTTTTCATGACGTTATGGCCTAAAAAATCCGTCAAAAGAATGACGATTTGCGTGCCACTCGGCAGCGCAAGCGTCTTTTTTTGATGCGCGGGATCCCGACCACTAATATGGTGCGTAATCGAAATATTGTGTCCGCGCAGCAAGTCTGGGATGTTTCCAAGGCGATCCGCCCCCACGATCACCGCGCTAAGCGTTGAGGTCGACTGCCCAAGATCTATTTTGCGTGCTGTGTTGTGTGGGGTCGAACCGCTGGCGTAAGAAGAACTGCGAATTGGAATCACGTCTGCTCCTAAAAATGGTCACAGACTAAATGATAATGATTCTTATTTAAATATCAAGCGTAATAATACTCATTCGTGTTTATTTTCAATAATATTTCGAACATATTCAGCATCTAACTCGGGGTTTAACATCGAAATAAAGGTGTAAACGTAATCACGCAAAAACACCCCGGACTTGAGTGCAACCTTGGTCGTTTGCTTGCCAAACAAATGTCCGGCGGGCAGACTCACCAGATTTCCGTCACGCGCGGGCTCATAGGCCATACCGGCAATAATGCCGATCCCCAAGCCAACATCCACATAGGTTTTGATCACGTCGGCATCGATCGCTTCGAGCACCACATCGGGTCGGATACTATGCGCCTCAAAGGCGCGGTCAATCGAGAGTCGCCCTGAAAAAGCCTTGTCGTATGTCACGATCGGATGGCTCGCCAAATGCTCAAGCGTGAGCTCAAAGCCTTTTTTATGAGAAAGCGCAGCAAGAGGGTGATCAGGTTTGATGACCACAGAGTGTTCCCAAATGTAGCAAGGCATGGTTTCGAGTCCAGGCGTGAGCGCCAAGGACTCCGTGGCGACCGCGAGATCGGCCTGCCCGCTCAGCACCATTTGTGCGAGTTGCGGGGGACTGCCCTCGGCAAGCGCAAGATGCACTTTAGGAAACTGTTGGCGAAAAGCCGGTATCACTTTGGGCAACACATAGCGAGCCTGCGTATGCGTACACGCAATCACTAAACTACCCTCGTCGCGCTTAGCAAACTCATCACTGACTTTTTTGAGATTGTCGATCTCTTGCATGATGCGCTCGACAACCTGCGCCACAGCCTTACCGGGCTTGGTTAAGCCCTTGATTCGCTTACCATGCCGCTCAAAAATCTGGACGCCAAGCTCACCCTCAAATTCTAGGATCGCTTTGGACACCCCAGGCTGTGAGGTAAACAAACTGCGAGCCGCCTCTGTGAGGTTGAAATCTCGGCGAATGGTTTCACGGACAAAACGAAACTGCTGCAAATTCATGTTGAATCTCCTATAAACACGATTATAAGTAATATAGGAAATATTCTAAATAACTTTTTTGAATAAGTTTGTATCTACTAGATGATTTGTAAGCCTCGACCTTTTCACTACTGCCGTAAACCCAAAGGCTGAATTCACCACACAGACAAAACATGCGAGATAATCTAAACATCCGCAATCTTTATCACCTCAAGCTCATCAACAGGCAGGACCTATGGACTTCAGCACGCACGTTACCGTCTCCCCCCATCAAATCAAAACCGCGGCACTCGCGATTGGCGTTTTCTCCGATAGCATTTTGAGCACCACGGCAGACATTATTGATCGCGCCAGCCAGGGCGCCGTTCGTGCGGTGGTAAAAAGCGAATTTCAAGGCCGTTCGGGCTCCACCCTTGTTTTGCGCGACCTGACCGGTGTGACCGCCGCACGTATTGTCCTGGTGGGGCTCGGCAAGCAAGCTGATTACAGCGCCAAATCGCAAGCGAGCGCTGAACGCGCCTTTGCGAACGTGTGTGTTCAAGCACGCCTGACCGAAGCCGCATCCAGCATCGCAGGGATCGCGTATGGCTCTAGCACCCCCAGAGACCGTGCCCGCATTGCTGCGAGCTCGGCCAGCGAGGCCACCTATTACTACGATGCGAGCTTCGGAAAACCAGATCTTGAGGCGCGCCCAAAGCTCAAAAAAATCTCAATTCTCGTTGCGAAGACAGATCAAAGCGCAGCCAACGAAGGACTCAAAGAAGGCGCAGCCCTAGGTCAGGGTATGTCGCTGGCCCGCACGCTGGGCAATATGCCAGGCAATTTGTGTACCCCCACCTACTTGGGTGACACTGCAAAAAAACTGGGCCGTGAATTCAAAAGCATCAAGGTCAGTGTGCTCGATCGTAAACAAATCGAAGCGCTCGGTATGGGCTCCTTTTTATCGGTTGCAAAAGGCTCCGCCGAAGCACCGCGCTTTATTGTGATGCACTACAAAGGCAAGGAAGCTACTAAAAAAACCGGCAAAGGCACCAAAGACAAAGGCCCCGTCGTCCTCGTCGGAAAAGGCATTACGTTTGACTCAGGGGGCATCTCCATCAAGCCCGCTGGCACGATGGATGAAATGAAATTTGATATGTGTGGTGCAGCGAGTGTGTTGGGCACTTTCCGCGCGATCGCCGAGATCGAATTGGCGGGCGAGGTGATCGGACTGATCCCTACTTGCGAAAATATGCCAAGCGGCACCGCCAACAAACCAGGCGATGTCGTCACCAGCATGTCCGGCCAGACGATCGAGATCCTCAACACAGACGCCGAAGGCCGCTTGGTATTGTGTGACGCGTTGACCTATGCCGAGCGTTTCAAGCCCTCTGCTGTGATCGATATCGCGACCTTGACGGGTGCATGTGTCGTCGCGTTGGGTGGCGTGAACTCAGGCCTATTCTCAACCGATGACAGCTTGGCTGACGCCTTGCTAGCCGCCGGCAAACAGGCTCTCGACCCAGCTTGGCGCATGCCTCTGGACGAGGCCTATCAAGAGCAACTCAAGTCCAATTTTGCCGACATGGCCAATATCGGTGGCCCCCCAGCCGGGGCAGTCACTGCGGCGTGCTTCTTGTCACGCTTCACCAAAGCTTACAGCTGGGCACATCTCGATATCGCTGGAACAGCTTGGCGCGGGGGCAAAGAAAAAGGCTCAACAGCCCGCCCTGTACCTTTGCTCGTGCAATACCTCCTCAATCAGGCCTAAACCCTGAATATGGCGCGTATTCATTTCGCCTTCGGTGCCTCAGAACGCATCACCCAAGCCTGCCAGACCACTTTAAAACAGTACCTGGCAGGTCAAAAAATGGTGGTGTACTGTAGCGATGTCGCCCGTTTGCGCCAATATGATCAAAAGCTTTGGGCCGTCGATAAAGCGGCTTTTGTTCCACATGTCTGGGCAGACGACCCTTTAGCGACCAAAACGCCCATCGTACTGGTCGCCAAAGACTTAGGGCTCGCCCTCGAAGGTGTATCCCCAGATACCTGGTTGCTCAACCTCGATGACAGCTGTCCACCCACCTGCGGGACGCTTGAGCGGGTCCTGGAGATTGTTTCGGAGCAACCTGAAGATAAAGAGACTGCGCGACAGCGTTGGCGGACCTACCAAGCAGCGGGTCATGACCTCAAGTCTTTTTCGCTACAAAGTACCGCACAGCCCTGAGACTAAAATTTCCCTACTTTTTGCAAGAAATCTAGCCTTTCAGGGAACTGTAAGGTATGCTTTCGGTCATAGACTCTGGACTCAATCAATTGGTCGAGTCCTTTTTTAGAAAGGAGCTTTAAATGAATGATCCGCGTCCCACACTATCACGCAGCCCTTACCAAACGGGCCCAGCCGAAGTCGTGCGCAACCGGGTTTTGCGCAACACCTATTGGCTGCTGGCGCTTTCACTGATTCCAACCGTCCTCGGCGCTGCCGTGGGCATGTATAGCGGCCTGAACCAAGTTATGGCTGCTAGCCCAGGCACGACTGTCATCGTCTTTCTCATAGGCGCCTTCGGTCTGATGTTTGCCGTCGAGAAAAACAAAGAAAACTCCTTAGGCGTCGGCCTGTTACTGCTCTTTACCTTCTTCATGGGTCTCATGCTCTCGCGCATGCTGGGCTTTGTATTGGGGATGAGTAACGGTACTTCCTTAGTGATGTTCGCGTTCGGCGGCACCGCAGTTGTATTCGGCACAATGGCTACACTTGCCACGTCCATCAAGCGGGATCTCTCGGGCCTGAGCAAGTTCATGTTCATCGGCGTCATCGTGCTGTTGCTCGCAAGCGTTGCCAACATCTTCTTGCAGATTCCTGCATTGATGTTGACGGTCTCCGTACTGGCCATCGTAGTGTTTTCGGCCTTTATGCTGATCGATCTGCAGCGTGTCGTGAATGGCGGTGAGACGAACTATGTGTCAGCAACCTTGGCGATTTACCTCGACGTCTATAACGTCTTTGCCAACCTGCTTGCCATCCTCGGTATTTTTGGCGGCAACCGCGACTAAGTCATTAGACGCAGTTTGTTGCAGAGGCCCACTTCGGTGGGCCTTTTCTTTTTCTGGTTTGTTTTTAAGTGGAGGGTATACAGTACGTCAAACCCATGCTGGGTCCGGGCGGAGCCCGGACTGCCCTGCGCCCAACTTTGAGCCCATCGCACAACGCCCAAACTCGCCCCGAGGGGCTCAGACAAGGGCGTTGTTTTGCGATGGGCTCTGCGTTGGGCTTGGCTGCACTGAAGGTTTGTCGTACTGTATACCCTCCCCTTAAATCAAAATGAAGACGCATCGATAGCAAAGCAAAGCTAAGCTAAGACGCATCGATACCCGAGCAACGCATTATTTCTTTTTATTTAAAAATGCAGCAAATGCCGCTTGCGCTTCGTCTGATTTCAAACGTTCGTTGAAGTGTGCCCATTCATAATCAAATGCGGCATGAATCTTTGGCCTGAGGCTGTGCTTGAGCATCCGCTTGGATGTTTGAAGCGCCTGGGGCGGGAGCGCGGCTAGCTCGTTTGCAACGGCTTGTGCATCGTCAAGCGCCTGACCAGGTGCACTCAGAGCGGTGATGAAGTCCGCGTCCAAGGCTTCTTTTGCACTAAAGGGTCGGCCACGCAGCAACCAGTCTGTGGCACGACGTGACCCGACGATTTGCGCCATCAGCATACTGGAAGCACCTTCGGGACATAACCCAAGTGGCACGAAAGGAATTTTAAACGTGGCATTTTCTGCCGCATAGATAAAGTCGCAATGCTGTAGCAGCGTGACACCAATGCCGATCGCACTCCCTTCAACCGCAGCCACAATCGGCAAATCACAATCCACAAGACTGCGAAGAAATTTAATCCCTGCACTATCCCCATCTGGCCTAGGCACTTGAAAATCTTTGAGATCATTCCCCGCAGTGAAATAACCTCCAGCACCCGTTAAAACAATTGCCCGTACCTCCTTGTCCTGCCCCGCTCCCCGAATATGTTCAGCGAGCCCAAGATAAGTCGCAACATCCAAAGCATTCCGCCGCTCTGGACGATTAATCGTCAGAGTCAGCACCCCATCAGTTTTTGCTGCAAGCACAGTTTGGTTCATCGAAGCGTTCCGAATCTAAATATACATTAATAAGAGGATATGAGCGACAAGAGGATATGAGCGATAAGTAGATATGAGCGATAAGTAGATATGAACGATAAAAGTACATTATTGCTGTTGGAAGTGCAAAACAAACAAACTTGAGAGCCAAATAAC